>CACYWH010000011.1 GCA_902778125.1 uncultured Erysipelotrichaceae bacterium
AAACTTTATTGGTTAATTAAGGTTTTTTTATCTCGCAAATTAATTATATAACATTTTTTTATAAAAGAAAAGAGTATTGAACTTTGTCAACACTCTGAATTGACTTATGTCAATTTTTTATTTGTTTCATATATTCATCTGGAATACCAATATCAATATTAATTTTTTCATGAGTTATAGGATGAATAAATTCTAATTTATTAGCAAGTAACATCATATGCCTAAATCCATCCTTAATGCCATACTTCCTATCACCTAATATAGGTGTGTTATTATCTTTCATATGAACTCTAATCTGATTTTTACGACCAGTAAGTATATGCACTTTTAAAAGAGAATATTGATTATTAGAATCAATTTTTTCATAATGAGTTTCAGCATACTTACCACTTTTATCATTAGTAGAATATGTATATAAAGTTTTTGTTTCTTTTAAATAAGATTTTATTTCTCCCTTTTCTAATGTTTTACCATGTACTAGAGCAATATAATACCTGTCGACTTTATCCCAATATCTTTGTAATACTTCTTTCACTTTTTCGTTTTTAGCAAACATCACTAAACCGCTAGTATCTTTATCTAATCTATGCACAACAAATACTTTTTGATTCTTTTTATGCAAATAATCATATACCTCTTCATATAAACTGTGTTCATATTTTTCACTTCTAATAGTGGGTAAATTTGGTTCTTTATAAACAACTATTAAATTTTTATCTTCAAATAATATTTTTAACTTTTTCATTATAATACTAATCCGATTAATACTATTACAATACCAAGTATAATTCCTATCCAAAGGTTTTTCTCTTTAATATGTTCCTTAACCTCACATAATAATTCAAACATTGATATATATATTAACATTCCAAGTGTAATTGATATTAAAATTCCAAGAACATTCTCACTTATTGCTATATGTAATATTTCTATTAATAATACACCAACAATACTAGATAATACTAAACAAAATAGTAATATAAACTTTTCTTTTTTATTTTTTACAAGAGATGATACCTGTATTCCAAGTGGAATGTTATGAAAAGATACGGCTAGTGCCATCATTAATCCCATTTTAGTATCATTTAAAGCAGTACTATATATTGCAGTTCCTTCAATAATATTATGTAAAATTAATGCAAGCGCTGATATTAATCCGATATGTTCAATATGATGATTATGCTCAGAATTATGGCTATGATCTGGAACAAACATATCTAATACTTTTAAAATTAATATTCCTGAAATTGCAAATCCAACTAGTGCAAACTTACTATTCATAAGTTCTAAACATTCAGGTAATAAGTCAAAAAATACTAATCCTAATATTATACTAAAAGAAAATCCCACAGAAAATATAACTAACTTCTTATCATTTTTAACAAATTTAGTAATTAAATAGCCAACTAAAAATGAAAGACCTGATAACAACGTAATAATAATTGCTTTCATAATACACCTCAAATTTCAAAAAGATTATAACATAACTTATAAATAAATGCTATAATTTAAATATGAATAATATAGATACATTAAATAAAATAATTAAAGAATCAAAACAAATAGTTTTCTTTAGCGGTGCTGGAATATCAACATTAAGTGGAATTAAAGATTTTAGAAGTAAAGATGGACTATACAATATTAAATATAAATATAATCCAGAAACTATTTTAAGTTCATCATTCTTTTATAATAATACTTTAGAATTTTATAAGTTCTACAAAGATAAATTAAATTCTTTAAATATTAAGCCAAATATAGTACATGAGTTTTTTTATAAATTAGAAAAAGTCGGTAAATTAAAATCAATTATAACTCAAAATATAGATGGCCTTCATACTAAAGCAGGTAATAAAAATGTACTTGAATTGCATGGAACTGTTTATAAAAATCACTGTATAAAATGTGGTAAATTTCATAGTGCTGAAGAAGTATTTAATTCAAAAGATATACCATTATGTAGTTGTGGAGGTATTATAAAGCCAGATGTAGTATTATATGGTGAAATGTTAGACGATATAGTGTTTGAACAAGCAATTAATGATATTATGAGCTGTGATACTTTAATTGTTGCAGGTTCTTCCCTAACAGTATATCCTGCTGCTGGTATGATAGATATGTTTAGAGGAAAGAATTTAATAATTATCAATAGAGATATAACTCCTAAAGATAATTTAGCAACTTTAGTAATTCATGATGATTTAAAAAATGTTTTTAATAAGCTAGATATTGAATAATAATATTAGTTTTATTATAATATAATTGAAAGGAGTATCGATATGAATAGAAGTGAAATTAAGAATTTAGCTAAGGAGAAAATTAAAGGTAAGAAATGGGATATCTTATGGCCACTATTAGTAATTTCTTTTATAAGTAGTGCTTTAAGTACACTATTTGGTCCAAAGATTGATCTTACTGCAATGGAATCACTAGAAGAATTACAAAACATTCATTTTTCATTTGGTCAATATGGTATTAGTTCATTAATTACAATTATAATTTCAGTAATAACAGCTGGTTATACAAAATATTTACTTAACTATGTAAGAACTGGTAAATTTAATACCGATGAAATAATTAATACTATTAAAGCAAAATGGCTTGATTTATTAATTGCTGATGTACTTGTAACAATAATAGTTGCAGCTTTATCTATGCTATTTGTAATTCCTGGTATTATTGCTGGTTTAGCTTTAGCTATGACTACATTCTTAATTATTGACAAAGATGTAAAAGGGCATGAATCAATTAAGGAAAGTGCTGAATTGATGAAGGGACATAAATGGGATTACTTTGTATTTCATTTAAGTTTCATTGGATGGTACCTTTTAGTTCCATTTACACTTGGAATTCTATTAATTTGGTTAGTACCTTATGTTAATGTAGCAACAGCTATTTACTACGATAAATTAATAAGTAAAAAAAATTAGGTAAATAACCTAATTTTTTTATTTATCCTAATATTCCATATGATATTAACATCATTATAACACTAGCCATTAATATTCCTAACATAACCGCAAAGAACGATTTTTTCCTATCCATTTCTAGTACTGAAGCAGCAAGACAACCTGTCCAAGCACCAGTACCAGGAAGAGGAATACCTACAAATAAAACTAGACCAAAGTATCCATACTTTTCAATCTTAGTTTTATTTTTTCTTGCTTTCTTATCTAACCATTTAGCAACTTTATTAAAGAACTTAACCTTGGAATTACTCATCCAATTTAATATTTTATTTATAAATAATAAAATAAATGGCACTGGAATAATATTTCCTATAATAGAAATAATATATGCTTTTATAGGCTCCAAATTAAGCAATGCGGGTGAAGCTGCTAAAAGTCCACCTCTTAATTCTAATATTGGCATTAATGAAACAATAAAAACGATTAGTTCCTTACCAAATTTTAATGATGTTAATCCATTAAATATATCAATAATCCATCTAATAATGCTTTCCATAATATCTCCTAATTAATTATACTCAACTAAATAATATTTTATCATTAATTTCTCTATTATGCTATAATATATTAGGAGAAATAATTATGAATAATAAAATTGGAGTATTTGATTCTGGCAAAGGCGGTCTTACAACATTAAAAGAAATAAAAAAAATTCTTCCTAACGAAGATTATATATATTATGCTGACTCTAAAAATAATCCATATGGTAATAAAACAGATGAGGCTTTATATAATATTGTTAAAGAAGTAGTAGATAAATTAATTAGTAAAGAAGTTAAATTAATAGTTATTGCTTGTAATACGGCAACCACAAAATGCATAGAAAAATTAAGACAAGATTATCCTAATATGTTATTTGTAGGAACTGAACCTGCGATAAAAGTTGCATGTGATAATAATTATAAAAACACTTTAGTATTAGCAACACCAGGAACTATTGGTTCAGAAAGAACACATGAATTAGTTAAGAAAAATAAAAAAGATGAACAAAATATAATTTTACTGCCTTGTGAAGGACTAGCTGAAGCAATAGAAAATAGTGATGAAGTAAAAATAAATAAACTTTTAGATAAATATTTAAAAGAATATGAAAATAAAAATATTGATTCTGTTGTTTTAGGATGCACACACTATCCAATAATAAGTGATAAATTAAAAGTGTACTTTAGAAATTCAGACCTAATAGATGGTAATATTGGAGTAGCTAATAGAGTTAAATATATTTTAGAAACAAATAATTTATTAACTGACAAAAAAGAAAATGGAACTATAGAATTTATAATATCAAAAAAGGATTAATGTTTTAATCCTTTTAATCCTTTCGTTCCTTTTGAACCATTAAATCCACTTAATATATTGCTATCAAAAGATTTAATTTTCTTTTGTTTATTTTTATAATCTTTTATGGCAAGTGTAATTATTTCATCTAACATATCTTTATATTCAAGCCCATCTTCTTTCCATAAATAGAAGGATAAACTGCCAGGGCAAGTATTTGGTTCATTAATATAATACTTTTGAATTTTAGAATCTATTAAATAATCTATTCTACATACACCGCTTAAATTTAATAACTTAAATACTTCTTTAGAAGTATTTTTTATTTCCTCTGTTAATTTATCACTTATTCTAGCTGGAATAATTCTACTCGTTGATGCCATTCCTTTAGATCCTGATGACTTTGTTTTAGTAGAACCTAAATATTTATCTGCAAAGCTTAATATTTCATCCACTCCCATAACTTCTTCTAAAGGAGAGACCTTCTGATATTCATAGTTTCCTATAACACTAGCATTTACTTCCACTAAATTAGTTACTGCTTTTTCAACAACTATTTTTGAATCATATTTTATGGCTTCATTAATTGCATTTTTAATTTCTTTTTCACTATTAACATATGAAATACCTATACTGCTTCCCAATGTTGATGGTTTTACTACAACTGGATAAGTTAGTTTTTTAATTTTCTTTAATATTTCTTCTTCATTATCTAAATATTCAAAATCATAGAAATATATCCATGGAACAATAGGTAAATTAGCACTTTCTAAAACTTGTTTTAAAACAACTTTATCTTGTCCTAAAGCTCCACCTAAAACTTTAGAGCCGACATAAGGAATTCCTATTGTATCTAAATAACCAGCTAAAGTACCATCCTCTATTCCACTACCATGAACAACTGGAAAAGCTATGTCTACTTCAGTTAATTCTTTTTTAAATAATCCATTTATTTTTTGAAGTACAAAAGTTTTATCTTTTTTATATAAAACAACTTTATCAGCAAATTTTAGATTATTATCAAGGTCTTTATAGAATTCTATTTCCTTTAACATATTACCTGTGTACCAAATTCTATCTTTTCCAATATATAAAGGTATTACATCATACTTATCAGCATCAATGTTACTCATTGCCTGTAATGCAGAAATAATACTAACCTCATGTTCAGTGGTTTCTCCACCATAAATTACTAATACTTTAATTTTCATATACTACTCTCCTACTCATTAAATATATCAGGTAAATCATTTTCAAGTAATACAAACGTTTTCTTTTCACTTAATTTTCTCATAAGAGGAAATGCTTCTTTTACATCATTTAAAATATATATATTTTTTTCATTAAATTTTTTAGATTTTAATCCATCTAATATAGGTTTAGTTTGTTCTTTTCCAATTAGAATTACTTCATCACATACATTAGCAATTTGACATCCAAACTCTTTATTATATTCATATTGCTTATCACCTAGTTCTATCATACCAGGAGTTACAATTATCTTTTTTCCATCCATCATTGACAAAACATCAACTGCCATCTTAGCCCCAACTGGATTTGAATTATATGCATCATCAATAATAGTAATATCATCTATTCTTTTAAGTTCTAATCTATGCTCTATAGTTGCAACTTTTTTAACACCAATTTTAATTTGTTCTAAAGTAAGTCCAAATTCATAAGCAAGTGCTACTGCCTCTAAAATATTATAAACATTTGCTTCACCTAATAATTTGGTTTGTAATAAAACTTCTTCATTTGTTTTATTAAATTTACATTTAAAGCTAGTACCACTACTAGACAATTTAATATCATATCCATAAACATCTGCTTTTTTATCTTTCAAAGATACCCAAACTACTTTGCATTTACTTTTTAATTTATAATTTACTTGATACTCATCATCTTTATTTAATATTGCTATGCCATCAGAAGGTAAACTATCAATTAATTCAAATTTACCTTTTTGTATATTCTCTCTACTTCCAAAACTTTCCAAGTGAGCTGTACCTATAACAGTTAATATTGCATATTTAGGTTTAATAAAATCTGCTTTTTCTTTTATTTCACCCATTTTAAATGCACCCATTTCAGATACAAAAATATCATTGAATTTATCCATATAATTATTAATTGCATTCATAAGACCATACATAGTATTAAAACTTTTTGGTGTTGCAAAAGAATTATATTTTACATTTAATATATCATTTAATATATTTTTAGTACTTGTTTTACCATAACTACCAGTTATTGCTACTCTCTTTAAATTAATCATACTATCAAGTTTATTTGTTGCAAGTCTTTTATAATGTAAAAACACCATTTTTTCTACAGGTTTATTTATTATATTAGCAATCATAACAAATAAGTAATTAAACCAAATTGCAAAGCCAATATATGTATAATATGCGAATAAGTAAAATGAATCAAACCAAATTATCATTGGAATAATTAATATCATATATAGCAATAATAAAGTTGCATATAATCTTTTTATTCTAGCAGTAATTACTAAAGGCTTTTTAGATTGTTCATGACTTACAATTCTTTTATATAAATAATAAACTACTACATAAAATAAAGCAAAATATATCATTAATGCATTTTGATTATCAACAAATCTAAATATTAAAAAAGTTATAAATAAAATATCAAAAGTAATAAATGTTTTATTTTTATTATCTAAAATCCATTTAAAATATCTATTATCATCGTTATACCAGTTTTGCTGTAACATATGCATTGCTTTTCTACTTTTAAATATTAAATAATATAAACACGGTAATAAACTTAATATAAAATATAATTTCACTTCTTTTCACTTCCTATAAAACTATCTATAACTCTAATAGTTTGATTTAATCTTTCGAGATATGCATAATGAGTACAACCTTCATATTTAACAAGTCCACAATCTTTAATAGATTTTTCAAGCTCATATGCATCTTCTATAGGAACAGCTTCATCATTTGTTCCCCATATTAATAATGTAGGACATTTAATTTTATCTAACTCGCTTGTTAAATCCAAATTAACATGCTTAACAAGTATTTTTTTCATCATCTCACTTGCATTCCGATAATCAGTTGAACCGACATGATTTTTAACATATCCCTCTAATTTTTTAAGAAGAGGTACTTTTTTTAATGATTTATATAATTTCATTTTAAATGTTTCTTTTTTAACCTTAACTTTATATGGACTAGCAAGTAATACTAATTTACTCGTTTTATATTTAGTCGCATAAGCAAGAGATATTTTTCCACCAAATGAGTGCCCAATTAATATTGGATTATCAATTTTTAATTCTTTATTAATCTCATTTAACATGTCAGCATAATCATAAATTGACCAAACATCATTTGGTTCATCACTATTACCAAATCCAGGTAAATCTAATACTAACACATTATATTTTTTAATAAATGGTTTTGCTAGACCCATCATCATCTCAATATTTTGACCCCAACCATGTAAAAAAATCAAACTAATTTTAGAATTGTTATTGTAAAAAGTATAATTAACATTTGTATTTTTAATACTTATTTGCATACATTTCACCATAATAATTATATCATATTAAAAATGATTTAGAATTAAATTGAACATTTCATTTACAGTTACCTAAATATTTTAACTTTATCTACAAAAGGTAATTTTTTTGCTTTACCGCTGCAAACATTAGATATACCAATACAACATAATAATAAAATAATCAACCAGATTGAAGGTAATAATATTTGAAATAGTATTATATCTATTTTAATTGATAAAATCATTTTAAAAAATATATAATAAAAAATCGCAATTATAAATAAATTCATACCAATTATAGAATGATACTTAACAAATTTATTTTTTTTGTTTAAAAAATACGGAATTAAAGGAATTATATAACATAATACTGCCATATCTTTTCCATCTTCTATATCTTTAATGTTAAATTCTTCTGTATTATCTTCAACATTATTAATTATTTTCAAAATAAAATTTCTCATATATTCACCACTATAAATATATGAGAAACAAATTATTTTTTTCTTACTAATCTCAAGTTAGCATTATGAACCAAATCACTTCTCCATGAATTCCAATCATATGAATAATTTCTTGCATAATATAAAGTATTAGGATAATACTCACATATATTGTTATACCACTCATTTATTTCCCATATAGGGACATGCTTAGTAAAACTTAATTCAGAAGATAAATAGCTATCTTTATTTTCAACAAACTTAATTATATCAGAATTATCATATGCATCACTATTAGTTAATACTTTCATGTATTTTGCATATTTTTGTATTAAATCTTTATCTGAAAATAATACTTCACCATAAATAATAGGAAGCCATCTTTTTAAACCGAAGGTAACATTTGTAAAAAAATCACAGCCTTCCTCAGGTAATGCTATACTCTTTGCAGCATCGAATCTAAATCCACTAATTCCATATTCGATATATCTGTTTAACATATTAATAACTTTTTCTTGGACAATTTTATTATTAGGATTGAGTCCAGGAAGACCCATACAATAATGTGTTACCTCATATCTATTATCCCAATTAGTAATATTTCTTTTTTCTTTCCAGCAATCTCTACTATATAGTAAATCTTTATCACATCTTTCATTTGGTTCTAAACTAAATTTATAATCAGTTGCTGCCAAATGATTAACAACTACATCAGCTATTACATATAAGTGTTGCCTTGATGCTTCATCACATAATCTTTTTAAATCATCAATACTTCCAATTCTATTTCCTATTTCAAAATTTATTGGTTGATAAAGCATCCACCACTCGTGAGAATTATCATCTTTAGTATTTTGAAGTGGACTTATTTGTACTGCGTCAAAGCCCTGTGATTTAACATCATGTAAAACTTCCCTAACATTATTTAAATTACAATCAAATAAACTTAATATTCTCATACTACCATCTATATTTATTCTAACATTAAAATAAATAAAAATGAAGATTTAAAATCTTCATTATCTTTTTAATTCTTCTATTTGTCTACTATATTCTGCTATTTCTTTATCATATTTCTTTCTTTGAAAAAAACCTGCTTTTGCCTTTAAAGATTTAAATACTTCAAGTTGACTCTCTAAATCCTTAATTTTTTCTTCCTTATTTTCAGGTGTTTCTATAAACTTAGAAGCATATTCTTTTCCTGTTTCGTAATCGACTCCACCCTTAACATTCTCTAAAGCTTTTTCATCTAATTCATCATTCATAGTTTGCCTCCTTCTATACTAAAGTACACTATTTATACTTTAATTATATCATTAATGATTATTAAAACAAATGTTTTTTACAAATGATATGTAAACAAAAAGCAGAAATATCTGCTTCCTATTATTTTATTTTTCTTGCTTCCAAATAGAATCTTTTATCATAACTATGACCCATAGAGAATGTTTTTCTTGGAAGAGCTCCATCCAATATTACTGTTTTAAATAAATCTTCTTTAGCCATAGGATCAAAAATAAATCCAATATTATTATCTTTAGATCCTAGTTCTTTAGTAACATCTTCACCATGTATATAATCAATTTTGCCTTTATTATTTGATAAATAATCATCTAAGAATGATTGTATAGAGCCAACTGCTATATTAGATTTAGGATTTTCTATATATAATACTTTATCATAATCCTTAGTAATTAATTCAAATTTTTGACCATTACCATCTTCATTAATATTGTAATATTGATATAATTTTTCCAATAAATCATGAACATCAGTATCAAACACAACTCTATGAATTGCTTCAAATTCTAAAGCATCACTATGTAAATTAACAAGTTCTACAAGTGCATATCTAGCGGGACTATTTAGATATTCCTCTTCACTTAATGTTTCTTTTAACTTTTCATAACATGCTTTTGCTGTTGCTAAAGAGTGATTTCCATCACCCATTGCGAATAATAGGACACCCAAATCATGAACACCATATTTCTTTTCAAAATTATCTTTATCCATTAATTTTTCTAGTCCTTTAGTTATATCATTAATAGAATCATTATTTAAAAGATAACCCTTTATATGACCTCCGTTTTGCATCAAATCAAAATCATATACAACATCATCTTGAGTAACTTTATTTTTTAAATTCTCAATTATTTCTTTTTTATCATCATCAATTAATATCATAATATGAGGAAGTTCAAGTAACGCGTTTTCTCTTACTTTCATTCTAGGTGGTATTCTTTCAATAACTGTTTTTTCAGTTGCTCTTATTAAAGTAGTTGATCCTTTTTCATATGAATAATCAAGTAAGTCAACTATTCCCATAAGTCCTTCACGTACTTTTCCATCACTTTGAGTTCTTTCAACATATATCATTGAATCCTTATATTCATCAAATATATTATTATCTAACATATCTTTCATGTTTGAATTTATTTTCTTAATTCTATCTTCAACATTGCTGTCTTCTAAATAGATTTCAGGCAATGTTAAATTGAGCGTTGATGGACTATCTCCTACAATGTTATTAACTTCCTCCCAATACTCAGGTTCAGAAGTATATTGATCACATGCTACTACACTCCATTTATGCATGTCTATATTTTTTTTAGGAATTAATATATTCCCAGCCTTAAAAGGTACTTTCATTTTCTCATCTCCTAATTAATTGTAACACAATTATAATAAATATGTTATACTTTTAATAAGGAGTGTGATACGAATGTTTTGTGAGCATTGTGGCAAAGAAGTTAACCCAGATGCAGAAGTTTGTCTTAATTGCGGTTGTAGAATAAAAAATAGTAAAAAACAAGTAACAACACAAGATGATCAAACTGCAAATACAATATGTATAGTTTCACTTGTATGTACTTTTGCTGGTTCGTTTATTTTTGGAATATTAGGAGATCTTAGTGGACTTGAAAATTTCTTTGATACCCTTGCTGGTTTTTCTTCTTTATTTGGTTTTGCATTAATGGTATATGCAAGAATAACTTATCCAAATAATAAATTTGCAAAGGTATTAATGTGGATTTATATAGGACTAATAGCACTTATTGTACTTTTAGTAATCTTAGTAATTGTATTTGGCATTTTATTTTTTACAAGTCTAGTTAAGTAGTTATAAATTTTACTCACCTATTATATTAAATGAATAAAATATAATAGGTGATTTTTTATGCTTATAAATTACTCTAGTAAAGAACTAGACTTATGTGCAAGACTAATGAGAGCTGAAGCTTTAGCTGAAGGTGAACTAGGGATGCTAATGGTAGGAAATGTAATAGTTAATAGAGCTATTGCAGATTGTTTAGATTTTAAAAAAATACGTTCAATTACTGATGTAATATATCAAAATCCAGGTGGTTTTGTAGGTACCAATAGTTCTCTTTTCAATAGTGGAAGTGCAACAACTAAAGAAAAAGAACTTGCTAAAAGAGTTTTAAAAGGTGAATACTATCACCCAGCAACAAATGCATTATGGTTTTATTCACCATCGAAAAATCAAGATTGTAGATCTACCTGGTTTAATCAAAGAAATGCAGGAAGATATAAAAACCATTGTTTCTATGAACCCGACCCTGGAGTTTGTGCTCAACTATATTAAATACTATCACTTTAATTTGAAATATGTTATAATCTATATAGAATAAGAGGTGGTCATATGGCAAAGCTTAATAGTAAAGATATCAAGTCTTTTTCAAATGATTTAAAAAAACTAAATGATAGCCTTGAAAGTATTACTGGAAATGTAGATGACATCAACAATCAATTTGAAGGCTATAATGAAGAAATTAATAATATAAAAGATAATGTAAAATCCCTTGAAAATGAACTTATAACTTTTATTAACGATACCAAATTATCTCCTGTTATTGAAGATGCTAAAAAGCAAATTGAAAAAAGTGAAGCTGAATTAGAGAAAAAATATAGTAAACACAATAATCTTAGAGATAAATATTTAGAAATAATAAATAGTATAGAAAATAATGAAATTAGTAAAGATATTATCCCATCTGGAAATGAACTTATGCCATATAATATTCCAAATTATTATCTATCATATGTTCTTCTTGCTGTAATAGCATGGATTAATAACAACAAAAAATCATGTGATAAATATATTAATCAAGCATTAGAATTAGATAAAGAAAAAACCTCTTTAGCACTTTTAACTTTATATACAAAATTAAATAAAACTGATGTCGCACTTAAGTGGCTTAAATATTATTTAGACTTAATCGATCCAACATCTACTAATAACAATATAGTTAAAGTATTGCAATTAGTTCAAAATAATGTTGCACTTTTAAATGAAATAATATCACATTTTAAAAAATGGGCTCAAGATTTAGATGAAGAAGAATATAATAAAATAACTGATGAATGGATTTCTTTCTTTGGACTTAATAAAAATTATATTACTGATTCTTATCAATATATATTTGATCACTGCAAAGCAGAAGAATTAATTCAAGATTTAAATGATTCCTATGCATACTCAAATTCTTATAATAAACTAGTGGAACTATTAAACAATAATAATGAATGTGATATCAATAAAGAAATAATTTATTTACCAGAATTTTATGAAGAAAAAATAAAAGATGTAATTGTACAAAATAAATTAATAATTAAAAATAATGGTAAAAAAATAGAAAGAAAAAATAGAAATGATAGAAATATATTTGTTGTTTTAGTAAATTCACTGTATTCTAAAAAATATAATAAGAAAACAAAAGAAACAATATTATATTTATCAAAAAAATATATATTAAATATAGTTGATGATAAAAAGCTTAGTGAAATAAAGATTCAAATAGGTGCTTGGGAAGGATTAACTACTGATGGAAGTAATGAAACCCAATTAGTAAATGACATCACAAATTATGTAAAAGATCCATTTGATAAAGATATAAATGATTTAAAAATTGTAAATTTTAAAACAATTTACTCATCTATATTCCTAGTAGCAGGATTAATAGTTATGATATTTAATTTAACAATAGGTGCCGCGATGGTATTAGTTGGTATGGGTATGTTATTCTATTTTATTAATAACTTAAATAATACAAAAAAAGAATTAGAAAATTTATATCTAAGTACACTTGATACATATGTTATTGAATTAAATGATACTCTTGCTGAAATAGTGGATATTAACATATTAATGAATAAAAATAATTCAAATAAAAATAAGTTGATTGATTACATTATAAATAATAATGGAGGTAAAAATGAATAAAAATATTAAATTACCAGATTGGAATATAGAACCTCCAGTAAAGGAGTAAAAAATGAGTACATACTTTGAATTAGTAAGTTATTTAGACAATGTAGTTGCATATGATATAAATGATGAAATTATTAAGAATCTTAATGAAATGAACGTAGATTTAAGAGGAAATAGATATAATAGATTTTTAAATCATATTCTAGATATTTTAGATTACAGAATTAATACATACTATAAAGAATTGCATGATAGACTTGGAAAAATAAGGAATTTGGATGAGTTTGAAGATGAATTTAATAATTTGTTAGATGAAATAGATATTCAAATAAAACTATCTAGCATTGCCGTTATAGCAGAAGAAGATCATAATAAACTTGTTGATTTTATAAAAACAAATTTTAATGAGATATTGAATAGATTAAAAAAATATTATGAAAATGATTCTGTATTTTTACATTATATTGATAAATATTATGTTTAAAAAAGAAACTTTAAAGTTTCTTTTTTTTAATCTGTAGGTATTAATAAATTTTGATTTATTTTCAAAACAGTAGAATCTAAATTATTAATTGTTAATAATTTCTTAACTGTCGTACCATATTTTTGAGCTATATCCCAAAGAGTATCTCCTGATACAATTTTTATGTAGCATTTTTAAATGTAAATATAATATCTATCGTCTTATCTTGATAGATATAAATCTTTTCAACTAAATTAATTATTAATTCTCTTGTTGGATTTTCAAGTGATAAAAATTCATTAATATATTTTTCTATTTGTTTATTATCTATTTTGTTTTCTTCTATTTGTTCATTTTTAAGATTGTCAATATTCTTTTTATTATTGTCTATTTCTTTTTTTATATTTTCACTTACTCTAATATATTGTTCTTCATCAATAATACCTTTAAGTCTATCCATATATGTTTTATCTAGGTTTTTAGTTAGTTTATTATTAGTTATTTCTAAACTCTCAATTTGTTTTTTTATCTTCAATGTATTATCAACAAACTCTATACTATTAATAGATTCTTTTATTTTATTTTTATCTAAATACTTTTTACATACTTCTCTTATATTATCTAAAATAACACTTTCTAATACTTCATAATTATTTGTATGGGTTGTACAAACATGATATTTTGAATATGTTCTATAATAATCACAAGTAGTATAACTTCTTCCTGTCTTATTTTGATATCTAATTGTAATTCTATGTTTACAATCCCCACAATATAAGAGTCCATCTAATAAATAAAATCTTTTCTTCTCTGGTCTTTTAACATTTTTAGGTAGTAGAGTTTGTACATAATTAAATGTACTCTTGTCAATAATTGCTTCATGTGTATTTTCAACTATAATGTAGTCATTTGGATTATTTTTAATAGTCTTTTTCAATTTATAATTAATCTTTTTAGTCTTACCCTGTACTGCATCTCCTGTATATATTCTATTAGTTAAAATGGCTTTTATAGTAGTATCTACCCATACTCCATATTCTTGTGATATACAATTAGTATTAATACACTTAGTATTCCATACATAATTATAATAAGATGCCGGTGTTTTAATTTTTCTTTCAGTAAGATATTGTGCTATATAATGATATGTATTACCTTTAAGTGCTAAATCAAATATTAATTTAACAACTTTTGCTTGTTCCTCATTGATTACTAAATGATTTTTATTATTTGGATCCTTCGTATAACCAAATGGACATCTTCCTGATACATATAAGCCATCTTTCATTCTAGTGTGTAAACTGCTTTTAATCTTTTTAGAAATATCTTTAGCATACATATCATTCATTATGGCTTTAAAAGGTGCAATATCATTATTAGTATTATCTATAAAAGTATCTATGCCATCGTTAATAGCAATATACCTAATATTATTATTTGGAAAATACTTTTCTATTAATTCTCCAGTGCCTATATAATCTCTACCTAATCTAGACATATCTTTTGTAATAATCATATTGATTTTGCCTAGTTCAATATCTTTCATCATTCTTTTGAATGATGGTCTATCAAAATTAGTTCCAGAGAATCCATCATCTACATATTCATCTAATACTATATAATTGTTTTCTTTAACATATTGATTAAGTAAACTTCTTTGACTAACAATACTATCAGATTCTACATTTCCATCATCTCTTGATAATCTTATATAAAGTCCTACTTTAAAGCTATTATTCACGTGCCTAATTACTACTCCCTTCTATTTGGGAATAATGAGTAGACTCTAATGGTAGCTCTCTATCTAAATAATTGCAAGTCATGTTCAACTTCTTTTGTAATTCTATTTTTAATACTTCAGTTATTATTTCATTTAAAGAAATAGATGCATCTTTAAACTTTAAATTAACCTTGTATTTAACCATAGAGTTTGATACCTCCAATTAATTCTATGGTATTTATTTTTGTAATATTACTTGGTATGATTTCTGCATACCTAATAATATTACTTAATCTCATAATCCTCCTTATTCATAAACATCATCTCCTTTTGATTGAATGATACCTCTCTTAAAATATAAGAGTCAAGTCATTTACTATGGCAAGTTTTATCTATCATCCTAAAACGATTCATAATTTATGAAAATATAAAACAGCAGGATAAGAAGATGGTGTAACAACATGCGTTTTTCCTTATAAAATAAGGACTTGTGTATACACCATTCTTATTTCGTACTTACTAAATTCAACCTACTTTGTAGGTTAATATAAAGGATGATTATTTAATAAATCTTTATATTATAAGATATTAAAACATAAAAAAATCATCCTATTACCTAATTTTTATTAGATTTTATAGGATGATTAATTTTTATTATAAATTAATTATAATTTTTTTCCAGATAATTGAATTCCATATTGATCACAAATTGATGCAACATCTATCAAACCACTCATATAGGCTTGAACTTTTGCTTGTGCAGGACCAACTTGTGCTTTATCTTTGTCTTGTTCTTCTTTAGATAATTGATCATATGGAACAGCTAGTTTTGGATCACCATAATTTGGATCATAAACCCAAGAATTTCTTTTTAACCATTCTTCATGAATAGTTGCGCCCATTTGTTCTAGCTCTTCAGATGTAATTGGTTCACTAGCCATTGTCTTATCATAAACCAATTCAATTGCAACTCTTGCGGCCTCTAAGTTTTCATATTGCCAATTTGATGGTAATTCCTCAAAAGAACAATTCGCAATATCAACCTCATCAGTTCCATGACTTGCATTCCATACTTCATCTTTTGATTTTTTGATTCTTGGTTCAAAAGTGCCATCTTCTTTTTTTCTAGGTGCTCTCCATGCTTCGTGTAAATCTGAACCCAATGCATATGAAAGTGCATCTTTTACAATTTTATCGTCCATTTATTATTCCTCCTTTAACATATTGTATCATATTTTTAGCTTTTTTTAACATAATTTACTCATTATTCCCCATAAAAATCCTATCACCTTTTTTAACAACATAGGTATTATAATTTGTAGATCCTGGTATTTTTAATACTTGTCCAATTTGTAAAGTGTTTGTTGATAACTTGTTAAGTTTTATTATATCATCTATCTTAACATCATATTTATTTGCAATTGTATATAAATTGTCTCCTTTTTGTACGATATAATTTATTTCACCAGTAGATTTACTCGGTATATTTAATACTTGTCCAATCTGCAAAATATCACTCTTAAGATTATTTAACTCCTTGATTTCTGAAACAGTTATTCCATTTAAAGCAGCTATGTCAAATAAAGTGTCTCCTTTTTTAACAATGTATATATTATTTTTTATACCCGTTTTTTCATTTTTAGGTATAAATATTTGCTGATTAATTGTTAAATTTGAATTAGATAGATTATTTATATTTTTTAAAGTTTCAACAGTAGTATTATATTCTTTTGCAATATCCCATAGTGAGTCTCCTTTTTTAACTGTATATAGTAAATATTCATCTGGAACAACTTCATCTATATCAGTAACATTTAATGTTTGACCCACTTTTAATACATTTGTTGATAACTTGTTAATTTCTTTAAGTTTTTTAACAGTAGTACCAAATTGATTTGCTATGCTCCATAAAGAATCGCCTTTTTTAACTGTATAATAATTTGAATTAGCAGGAGCTACATATTTAATATTTGCATAATTACATACTGCTCTTACTACTGCCTCTGCATATTTTTCATAATTTTTTTTAATCTGTTCTACATCATCTTTAGGACTATCAACAAATCCATATTCAACTATAATTGTTTCATTATTTGGAGTGTCTCTGTGCATAAAATAATAGTCTTTTATAGGATTACTTGGCAATCTAAGTTGATAATATTTCCTAATATTTTGCCCCTCTTTTTCTATTTCATCCAAAACCTTTTTTGAAAGATTACTATTATTTCTAAGAGCATATATAACTTCTGCTCCATCTCCACCTCCTGCATTTAAATGATTTGATATTACTATTACATCTTTTCCATTTCCAAAAAAACTCTGAACTTTTGATGTTCTTTCCTTAGGAGATAAAGTTACATCTGTATCTCTAGTTAATTTAACTGGAACATTTAAAGCCTTAAATCTATCATACATATATTTGCTTATTAACAATGTATAGTCTTTTTCTTTTAAATTATTAGAAACAGCCCCAGGATCTGTACCACCATGTCCTGGATCAATAACAATACCTTTTAAAGCCATAATATCACCTAGTTTATTGTATGAAAAAAGCACTTAAATGTGCTTTCATTCTTTATTTGATTTATTACTAGTAAATGCAATTTATCAATGTACTTTTCTTTTATGGTCCCTTTTTGTGTCCCATATGGCAAATATGTTCTACCATTGTATTCTACTATTAAATATCCTTCATTAGTATTTTCATCAGTATAATTAGCACTTTCAAATCCAATTAAATCTTCACTCAATTCAGGATATTTAATACCGCAACCACTTAACAATATAGTAAATAATATTATGGAATAAATAATAATATTTATTAACTTCTTACTTATAATATACTTTCTAGAAATAATAATAAACAAAAGAAAAACATAAAAATTAAGATGTGACCCAGATATATTTTTATTAGAATGCCTGGTGTATCACTACTTTTATATTTATATCTAGCAACACCAACCAATATAAGTGAACTAATTACTCCAGCAGCAAATAATACTGATATAAAATATCCAAATGAAAATATAAATGCAATAGCGGAAAAATAAAATACAATCATAGATGTTACACAAAATATATCTGCTTTTTTATTATCTATATTTTTTTCTTTCTTATTTTTTTGAAAATCATAATCAATTTTATTCCCACAAAATTGACAATATTTATCATTTTTATCTACTTTTTTATTACAATATTTACAAATCATATCTATATACTCCTACTATAAATAGTATAACATATTATTAGAAAATATTTAATATTTCTTTACGAATTTAAATTCCTCTTTCTCTGTACAAGGAAAACCTGTATTATATGAAATATTGTTTCTAATAAAATAATTATTAAGGGGTCTATCTAAATATAAATAATTATTAACATCTTCTATAAGTTCACTTGCAATTCTTAGTGATTTTTTCCATAAATCATCAAATGAATCTATAAATTCTTCCCCGCTAATAGGATTATTAATAGAATGATGATTTAGGTTTAAATATCTAGTAACCCTAGATACATTTTTATTATAAAAGAAGTCTCCTATATTTATTCCTTTACAAATATTATTAATCACTCTATTTTTACTTAATCTTAATTTATCAAAACTAATAAGTGAATTAACACCAATATCATATTTAGTAGCCATGTTATTTTTACGGAATATCCTTAAATATAAGTCATTTATTACACCCCTAAGTTCAGGGTTTAGTACTTTTGATGGATAATAATAAATTTTCTTCTTTTTATGTTGTTTTAACATAACATAATCACTTATCCATAATTCAACTAATGCATGAGGCTTTAATATGCTTTTAGAAGGCATTTTTTCTGTCATATAATAAATTAATGGGTGCATTACTAAATCAAGCACAAAATGGTCTAATTGGCCATATACAAACGCCATTACTTTACTATTATCTTGTAGTTTTCTTTCTTTTACCATTCTAAGAAGGGTTTCAAAATAAATGCCCGTATCATGAGAGTGTTGATAATCAAACAAACCATAATCAGTAAACATTAAAGAGTCAGGTCCAAATGCAAACCTAACTAAATCATTTCTATCAACATTAGTTCTTTTATGAATACTAGACATAACCGTTTCACTATGAATCGAATGTGTTTTATAATCTGGCATTTTTTCACCCCACCAAAGCATTATAACACATTTTTATGCTTTTTGATAAAAAAAGCACTCAATTCAAGTGCTATTTACTAATATATTTAATTGCTTCAGTAGCAGCAACTGCTCCATCGGATGCAGCGGTTACAAGTTGACGTACTTTCTTAACTCTATTATCTCCTGCAACAAATATACCTGGAACATTTGTATTACAATCCTCACTTGCTATTACATATCCATTATTATCAAGATTAATAATTGAAGCAAAATTTTGATTTTCAGGGATTCTACCAACTGCAACAAATAAACCATCAACTTTAATATTATTTACATTGCCATCATTGTTTGTAACTTCAATACTTTCAAGTTTATTATTAGATATTAATTTTGTTACATTACTATTATAAATAATTTCAACATTAGATTTTTCTTTTAATTTATCAACTGTAGCCTCTTCGCCTCTAAATTCATTTCTTCTATGAATAAGATATACTTTTTCGGCAATATCAGATAAATATAATGCATCCTCTAATGCTGTATTACCGCCACCTACTACAGCAACAGTTTTTCCTTTGTAAAAAGCTCCATCACAAGTAGCACAATAAGATATACCCTTTCCAGTTAATTCATCTTCATTTTCTATTCCAAGTTTCCTATTATCAGAACCAGTAGCTAGAATAATGGTTTTGGTTTCATACTTGTTATTTGAAGTAATAACACATTTAGATATATTATTATCTTCTAAATTTATTACTTTCTCAAATTTTATTTCAGCACCCAATTCTTTTGCTTGATTATATAATTTAGTAGCAAAATCAAACCCTGAAATATGTGGTTCAGCAGGATAATTTTCTATATTTAATGTATTAACTATTTGACCACCATAACTTTTAGCTTCTAATACTAAAACTTTTTTTGATGCTCTTCTTAAATATATAGCTGCCGTTAATCCAGCAGTTCCAGCTCCAACAATAATGCAATCGTACATAATATCTCCTTTATTTTATTAATTTTAATATATCTTCTTCCATATTTTTAGGTAAAAATGTTGGATCATATCTTTTAACAACTTTACCATCAACATTTACTAAAAACTTAGTAAAATTCCATAATATATCACCTTTTTTTGTAGCAGTTTTACTAATTTTTTCTATGGCTTTCATCGCCATTTTATTTTTAAGACCGACTACTTCTTCTGTAGGCATTTCCTTTTTTAAATATGTATATAATGGACTTTCATTATCACCATTAACTTCAATTTTAGCAAATTGATCAAATGTAGTATTATATTTAGAAGTACAAAATTCATGTATTTCATCATCTGTACCTGGTGCTTGATGACCAAATTGATCACATGGGAAATCTAATACTTCAAAACCTTTATCATGATATTTTTTATATAATTCTTCAAGTCCTTCATATTGAGGTGTAAAGCCACATCCAGTAGCAGTATTTACCACCAATAGTACTTTACCTTTTAGACTAGATAAATCGAAATCCTTGCCACCTCTAGTTTTAACTTTTAAATCATAAATATTCATATAATTTCTCCTTATTTACAAAATAATTCTATCTACTAAAATAACCATAGTAATCGATTTCACTAAAATTTAACAAACTAATTATGTTTATACTTAAATAAATACGATGGTCTATGCCCTTCACCAGTTTTAAGCTTATTAGTCTTAACAACTTTATTAGATATTATTCTTCTAAAAGCAGGATCTAATAATTTCTTATTTAATATTACTTCATATACTTGTTGAAGTTCTCCCAAAGTAAATAATTCAGGCATCATATTAAAAACAACATCAGTATATTCTATTTTATTTTTTAATCTTTCTAATCCGGATAAAATTACTATAGTATGATCAAAAGCAATCTTATCATTTTTTACTTCAACAAATTTATATCTATCCGTAGTTTTTTCTTTAAGAACTTTTTTTATCGAGAAATTAATATTTTCATATCCATTATTTAATATAACATCTATTATATCATCTTTTTCATTAATACTAACAATATCAAACCAACATGCATTTTCATTTAAATTTTCATTTAATCTATTCTTATCTATTAATGCCATATATGAAGATGATATTATTCTCATTCTAGGATCTCTATGTACACTTCCAAAAGTATATAATTGTTCTAAATATATATTATCTAAATTAGTTTCTCTTTTTAATATTCTAATAGGTGCATCTTCAAGATCTTCATCAATTTTAACAAATCCACCTGGTAAACACCACTTACCTTTAAAAGGATAGTCATCTCTTTTAACAAGTAAAATACTCATTTTCTTTTTATCAGTTTTCCTATAATTACCTGTTTCTTCACTAGATACACTTAATATTAAAATATCTACTGTCATAGATAATTTTTCATAAATAGAAGAATCGTAGTCCTTTAAAAATTCTTCTTCTGAATTATATACTTTTTCCATATCTCACCTCTTTAGATATATATTATTTTATCATATATTTTAATTATTTATTATTCTATATCTAAAACTTTATATAATGTTTTTTTTATTTCTTTTACTACATCATTTTTACATAATTTTCTACTTTTATTAGTAACTCTAATTTTATTAGTGTAATATTTATTATCTTTACTATTATAAATACTAAAATATACTACATTATCTTCACCAAATAAATTATTTTTATCAACTCTATTTAATTTTCCTGTTATTCCTACTCCATATGTAGAAGATGTAAATTCACTAATACATTTACTCATTTCACGAGCCACTTCCATACTATAAACAGAATATTTATCTATTGTATCTTTAGATACACCCATTTTTATTTTATACTCATTTGAATATGTTACTGCACTAAATTTTAGCACTTCGGATGAACCACTTACATTAGTTATCTCATTTGCCAAATCACCCCCAGTGCATGATTCCATAGTACTAATGGTTTCTTTATTTTCAATTAATTTATTAACTATTTTTTTCATAATATTTTTTCCTTAAACTTAATCTATTTTCTCTTTTTATAGATTCATCTATTAGATAATTCATTTGAACAAATTCAGTAGATAAGTAATATCTATTTAATTCTTTATCCATCTCTTCTATTTTACCATAAATTTCATCTAATTCATCATCAGATAAATCTAAATTACTTTTATATTCAAGAATTAATCTTTCTCTATATAAATCCATTAAATGATTATATTCTTCTAAACTAATTAAGTTTAGTTTTAATAATCTTCCAAGTTTATATATTACAAGTAAGTCCCCTTTTGTATATCCAGCATTACCATCCATAATTATGTAAGAATAATCATCCCAATTGCCTGGTTTGCTTACAGCAGCAATACTATATTCTTCTATTTTTTCATATTTTTTCATTTTTAAAACCTCCATTTTTTGCCCTTATTATAATCTCTTTTCCAACATTAGTAAATAACATTTTTAGTTAGATATTTAATATATAATTTATATAACATCATAATAAATATCTTTAATAATATAGATTATTCTTTTTAATATAATTCAATATTCGATTATCAATCATCCCTTCTATTGATTCATAATCCCTATTTTTTATTCTTTCTCTAATATATGTTGATGATATGTTTATAGGAGATTTATCTATAATGATAAATTTTACTTTATCAAATTTAGTTAGATATTTATTAACATCGATACCATCTCTATTAAAAACTATTATATGGTTTTCAAGTATTTTATCAACATTTTTCCATTCATGAAAATTAATAATATTATCTGCTCCTATAACTAAATATAAGTCACTATATTTTTCTTTTAAAACATCTAATATTTGATAAGTGTATTTTATTTCACTTAGTGTCCCATCTACAATTACATTTTCATTTTCAATAAGTTTTAGCATGTTAATTCTATGTTTTATGTTAATATCTACTTTCTTATCCCAATAAGAACCTGTAGGAATAACTACTACTTTATCAACTGTTTTTTCTGTAATTAAAGTGTTAATAACTTGTTGATGACCAATATGTAACGGATTAAATGAACCCACATATACACCTATTCTCATGGATTTCCTCCTTTTTACTACCCTCTCTTTTTATTTTTTATATATAGGAACGTTAAATTTATGATGTGAATTATTATGTAATGTTAATATCTTGTTAGAAACTTCATCACTTAATTTTTCATTATTAATATATTTAGCAATATCACTATATTTAACACCAAGTTTATCTTCATCACTAAGACCACTTAATCCATCACTTGGTATTTTATGAATTACCTTATCTGGAACACCTAAATATTCACCTATCTGAATGACTTCAGAAACCGTATAATTATTAAGCACTCCAATATCATAAGTAGAGTCCCCACCTTTAGTGAAATAACCTACAAATAATTCACACAAGTTAGAAGTACCCGCTACTATATAGGTTCCACCCTTAATGCTTGAATAAAGTGCCGCTAAATAATATACACTTGCCATTCTAAGTCTAGGCTTTAAATTTATATCACTATTTTTTATTTCAGATTCACTATAATTACCAAGTTTATTGATTTCATTTTTAAAACTATCAAATACAGGAGTTAAATCAATGTTAATTAATTCAAAATTATATGTATCTGCAATCAACTTAGCATCATTTTTATCTGTAACTTCAGAATGACATGGAAGAGTAACTCCAAGAACATTTTCACTTCCTAATGCTTTAACGAAAAGTGCTGCAACTACTGCTGAATCTTTTCCACCACTTATACCAAGAACAACGCCTTTTAAATTATTTTTCTTATAATAATCTCTAATAAATTTAACTATTTTTTCTGATTCCTCTTTAGGATTAAACATAATTTACCTTCTTTCTTTATATCTACATAATGCTAATTTTGAATTAGCTCCGCTTAAATATCCATCATGTTCTAGTTCTAATAATTCATCATAATTAAATGTCATATATCTTACTATTTCATCTTTATCAAGTTCCTGAGGGTATAAATGCTCACAATCATTTGCTAAATATATATAATTATAAGCAGCACTCACACCCTCATCCTGATAAAAAGAATCAAGTAAAATAAATTTATGACTTACGTATCCTGTTTCTTCTCTTAATTCTCTTAACGCTGCATGTTCAGGTGTTTCACCATTTTCAATGTAACCTGCTGGAAATCCAACTGCGACTTTTGTATTAGTAAAAACCCTCGGCTCAATATTTACTAGAAATTCATTACCAACTTTTGGAATAATTATTACTGCAGAACCATCATTTCCATTCTTTAATATTTGTTCTCTTTTAATAATCATTCCATTATTAAGTTTGAACTCTCTAGGTATGATTGTTACAAAACTTTTTTCATTTTTAGAATCCTCTTTGCTTATCCATCTTAATTCATCAATATATTTTATTAATTCTTCTCTTTTTTCTTTTCGCATGTTAACCTCTAAATTTATGACTAAGAATCATTTCATTTTTTAAATCAGCATATTCACGAGTACCATCTACGTAATATTTATGAGGATTAAGAGTTCTTTTAACCTCTGGATATAGTTTTTCCATTTGCTCATTACAATATGCCTGTTTTTCAAAAATTGATGGATCATCATATACAAGCTCACCATTTAAGAAAATTGGTTTTTGTAACTTCACTAAATTGTAATTCTCAATATTAGTTGATGTTATTAAATCACTTAAACTTACTATTTCCATACTTTTTTCTGAAACATTTTTTCCCTTACTACAAAGAATATCTGCTATAGCATATCCAGTTTCTTTATCATATGCCCTGTATACATCTTTAAAATCTGGATTAACAATTTTTATGATATCATTACTTAATTTAATAGTTGGCCTAACTTCTCCATTCTTAATAGTTGCAACAAGTTTATAAACTGCACCCATCCTTCCAGATGGTTTTGAAATATTATCTCCTACTCCGATTGAATCAAAACATGCACCTTGATTAACAAGAGATTCTATTGTTTCTGCATTAAGCCCATTACTAATACATATTTTTGCATTTGGATATCCTGCTTCATCTAACATTTTTCTTGATTGTTTAGTTAAATAAGCAAGATCTCCTGAATCAATACGTATTCCTATATTATCAAGTGGTAAACCTTTTTTCTTCATATAATCAAATGCTTTTATGGCATTAGGAACACCACTTTTTAAAGTATCATATGTATCTACAAGTAATGTAGCATTATTAGGATAATTTTCTACAAAAGCAATAAATGCTTTTAATTCACTATCGAATGATTCTATAAAACTATGTGCCATAGTACCTAGTGCTTTTATTCCTAACATCTCTGCCGCTATAACATTACTAGTGCCCGCACATCCTGCCATAATTCCGTATTTAGATGCATCGATAGCAGCCTCTAATCCATCTGCACGTCTTGCACCAAATTCCATTATTTTTACATTATTGGGTGTTGCTTCTACAATTCTTCTAGCACCAGTAGCATGTTCTTTCGCTCCATTTATTATAGATAATAGAGCAGTTTCAATTATTTGTGCTTCAATAATTGGAGCTCTTACAGTAACTAATGGTTCATTTGGAAATACTGGAGTTCCATCCGGAATAGCATAAATATCACCAGTAAATTTAAAATCTTTTAATTTTTGCAAAAACTCATCACTAAAGTTATAACCACTATTTTTAAAATATTCAATATCTTCTTCAGTAAACTTTAAATTCTTAATGTATTCAATTAACTTATCAACACCAGCCATAATAGTGTATCCACCACCGTTTGGTACAACTCGATAAAATAAATCAAATACTCCTTCAATGTTATCATTTGACACAGAATAAGCAGATGACATACATAATTCATATGCATCTGTTAACATTGTATAATTTCTAGGTAATTTATTCATTTTGTATAATTCATCATTATATTTCATCTATTTCTCCTCCTCTATTTTTACACCAGCTTGTTTCATTAGTTTTAGTGCCATCTGATTATATTCACTTCTACAATGCGTAGGTGCATCATACGTCTCAACTAAATCACTTCTAACTACTACATTAATATTTTTATCATTTTCATCAAAATAATTAGTAAGTGGAATTGCAAGATTTAATACACATATATCTGTACAACAGCCTGTAATAATTACTTCTTTTAATTTTTTCATTGCGTCAATATCATTTAAGAATCTTTTTGCAAATACTGTACTAGTCGAATTTTTTTCATAACTAAATGCATCTTTTTCATAAGGCTTAAGTTCATCTATTACTTCCTCTTCTCCACTTCCTTTAATACAATGAACTGGGAATTTAGTAAATTCAGTTGATTGTTTAGTATGTGTATCTTTTATAAATGCAACTCCTTCACCATCACTTAGTGTCTTTTCCACTAAATTTATTAATTTCGGTGTTATGTGATTAATATATGCATCAGCCATAGCTCCTTTCTTAATAAACCCGTTTACCATATCCACCACAACTAGTAACCTTTCCAATTCTTCTTTTCTTTTCATAATCCCATCTCCTCTTTTTAACATTTTGTTAAAAACAAATGTTTTAATAAAATCAGATTCTTTCTCCATCTGTTATTAACATTATATTAATAACAGATTAATTTGTCAACACTTTTTTTAAAAAAATTAAAAAAATTAGATTTATCTAATTTTCTTTTAATATTTTTAATGCAATTTCTATCATTTCTATTGCTAGTTCTTTATTATCATTTAACATATTATAAGCACTATCTTCAGATAATATGCCCACTTTAATGCCTTTTAACTTTCCTTTTTCATATTCATCTAAAGCTGCATACCATTCTTTACTTCCGTAATAATGAGACACTTCATTAACATTAGATTGTATTTTTTTATATTTATCTAATGAATCTCTAAATTCAATAATTGCAGTAATAGACATATTTAAATTTTTTTCAATTTTATTTAATTTTTTTATATTCATATTTTCTCTCCATACCTAAAATCTTTAAAATTTTTTCTCTATCATTAACATCTAACCCACTATCATATGCTTTAGTTCGTATTAAATGTGATAATATTTCTTCATCATAGTCACCAAACACTTCATCATCTAATACAACATAATTTTCAATATTATTATTTTTAATATATTCTTTAATACCAAATCCTCTATTATATGCATTATCTTTAGTACTTCCTACTATAGGTAGTCCATAGTTTATTAAATGTTTACATACGCCATTAAACCAAGGATTATTTTTTAATGAAGAGGTGATTACCACTTTAGAATCTGTTATATTGGTTATATCAACAAGTATATCAAGATTATCTAAATCTATTTCACATAATGAATCTATAACTTTTACATCGTTTTCATTTATTAAATCAGTATTGAACATTCTAAGGTTCTTCATATTTCTTACTCTTTTCAAAAAGAAACAATCACTATTTAGCACCCCATCTATATCTAAAAAAATTATTATCATTTTTCCTCCATATAGTCCTAATTATAGTACAAAGAATAAAAAAATAGAATCTTTAAATTCTATTTTTCATATTTGTATTTTGTTACAGTTAATGTTGTACCATCACTTTCAGCAAGTACATATCCTGATTTATCTAGTGAATATCCAACTGCTTTTGTGTAATTAATTCCTTTTGTAGCAGGAGCTGGTTTATTTGAGTTAGGAATTATAATGTATTCTGGTGATACAGCATCTAAGAATTTATTACTAACACTTTCAAGTCCATGGTGAGGCCATTTAAATATATCAACATCTAATATATCTTTATCATACTTTTGTAAAATCTCATTACTTCTTACATGATCACCTGAAAAATATATTTTAGTATCTCCAAATTTTAAAATCATATTTAATGAGTTGTTATTTTCGGGATATCCACTGCCTGAAACTAGTTTTTCTGGAGCAACAATATCGAACGTTAAATTTTCTACCTTAGTATTTAAACCCGGTGTTAGTATTGTCATTGGAATATTATTTTTCTCTATAAGCGACATTAATTGAGTAGGATCAGAACTTCTCTGTATACAAGTCTTTCTCTTAATGCAAGTACTAGGATCTTCTCCGTAATATACTCTGCCAATTTGCATTTGTTTAACAAATTCCCTATGAGCATCTATGTGATTGTTATGTAAATGAGAACCTATTAAACCATCTATCTTAGTTATTCCAAGTTTTTTGATAAAATCAACAGCAACTTTTCCCTGGCTAACATATCCACCATCTATAAACAATGTACTTCCATTTCCAATTATTAAAAATCCATCGAATCTTCCTAATCCTAAAAAATATATTTTAAGAGTTCCACTATCTCCTGTATCGCTCTGCGTCCTAGTACAAGTAATATCCTCACCATAATTAAATGATACTCTTATTTCAGAACTAGTATTATCCATTGTAATTTCATTTTCTTTAGTCGTAATAGTTTTTATATTGTTAACATAAATATCTTTAATGTATTTTCCATCTAATTTAGAAGATATTACAATTTTATTATTTTCTTTTATACATTTAGCATTTTTTATATAAACTTTTTCTTTCAATAAAACCAATTCATTTTCATATCGTCTTGATATACTATTATCTTTAATTTTTTTAATGTAGCCATTTAATATATTATAATCATTAACATTTAAAGATTCTTCAGCTCTCGATAATAATATTTTAACTCTTTCACTCCTAGATTCAGTAATTGTATTATCGTTAACATCATCTATACAATTACCAGGTGAATCTGGTACTAATGCTAATATTATATTTACAAGAAAAGGTACCATAAACAATAAAACTGTTGCTTTAACATTAGCCCCAATACCTTTTATAGCTTGCTCAAGGGCATAATTATCTCTATGATATGATGCTTTTATTAATTTAAAAATAACAGAAAACATTAGAGTTATTGGCGCTACAATCATTATAATTACTATAATTATTCTAACTGTCCCAATAGCTTCTGCTATTCCTCTACTTAAGCATACTTTACTTAGCATTATTTACCTCCATTATTTTGTATCTATTGTTCCTTTAAATACTATAAATCTATCATATATATATTCTAATATAAAATTACTTAACATATTTAGACCAGTCACTAAATATTCATTCCATTTTAAAGTATCAACTAAATATGACCCCAATATCGTAGATGCAGGTGTAAAAAATAAATAAAAAATAAACACTTTTAGCATTGCCGAAGGTACATTAGCAGTTGATTTAAATGTATATTCTCTATTTAATGTAAAGTTCCAAATAATAGACGCTATTAAAGCTGTCAAATAACTAATCCAATATGTAAGATTCAATTTATTTAATATAGTAAAAACAGCTATCTGAATTAATCCAGCAGATATAGAAAACAATGTAAATTTTATAGTTCTTAATAATTCTTTTTTATCTTTCATTTTTTATAACATGCAAAGTAAACCTACTAGTATCATTATTGCAAAATAAATATAGCTTACTTTACTAACTCTCACTTTCTTTAAATCTTTCTTTTCTAATTCATCTTGGGTACCTAAATACTTAAGACCAAACATTTTTTTATTTGATAAATCTTCCTTTGTATACAAACCAAAAGCAAGTGGATTATCATATTCAGAAAATTCAAAATTTTCTAATCTGGATAAGGCTATAAACATAATTATATCACCCGAACAACCAGATATATTCAATATTGATAAAAATATTAATACACCACAATTTGTTAAAATACCAATTACATATGTAAATATTCCAATAAATATTAATGGATAAACAAGGGAAATTAATATATTCTTTTTAGTGATATTTTGTTTACATAAACAGCATAATATTCCCTTTTCCATATGAGCACCATAAGTAATATTTTTAAAATCAGCTCCATGTATTACATAAGCAACACTATGCAATATTTCATGTAAAACCAAATATGGAAGCATTAAGATTAATGAAATGCCATAATTATCAAATATAATAGAAAATTTGCCTAATAAAACAGTGAAAATAACCACAACAAATAATATCAATATAGAAATTATATTTAAACTTGTTGGTTGCATTTCGAATAAATAATACTTTTTATTCTTCATTATCATCACCATATTTAGTTTAACAAAAAAGAGTTTCTTTTACAATGATAAATATGCTATAATTCTAATATAAGGAATGATAAATATGAAAAAAGGAAAAAGGTCTAATGTAGTACATACTCTTATTATTTTTATTTCTTTGCTAATATTTTGTTTAGCAATAATTTCTATATATAATTCTATATATAAAGTGTTATATAAGACAGATATTCCATATTTCTTTAATAAGGCATTATTTAAAGTTGAAGATAATAATTATTCTCCAGAATATCATAAATATGATTATTTATTATTAGAAAAAAAAGATACTTATGGAGAAGATAACATAATTATATATAAATACCATAATAATTATAGAATTGCAAAAGTATTAAATTATAATGCTGGAGGGTATACAATAGTTGATAAAAATAATAATTATAGTAGAATTGATAATACATTAATACTTGGTTATGTTAAATACAATTTTTATAAGTTAGGATTTATATTTTCAACCCCTTTATTAATATTATCGCTTGGAGTTTTAATTGCTGCATATTTTATACTTGGTATATATGAAAAAGATAGTTAAACATTAACTATCTTTTTATTGGATGCTTCAAAGTAATATTTAAAACTTCTTTTTTTAACTCGTTTAATACTTTTTTATCTTTAGAATTTTTAAGTGCCTTAATTATTATACTAGCTACTAAAGTAAAATCTTTTTCATTTAATCCCCTCGTAGTCATAGCAGCACTTCCAATTCTAAGTCCACTTGCTACATTTGGCTTTTCAGTTTCATTTGGAATAGTATTTTTATTTACAGTAATATAAATACTATCAAGGATTTTTTCTGCTTCCCTACCTGTTAATCCAAAACTTGTTTTAACATCAATTAACATAAGATGATTATCAGTACCATTTGATATAACCTTAACATCATTCTTTATAAATTCATCTGCCATTGCTTTGGAATTTTTAATGACATTTTTTGCATATATTTTGAAGTCATCTTGAAGCGCTTCATAAAAGCATTGGGCTTTAGCAGCAATAACATGCATTAAAGGTCCGCCTTGAATTCCAGGGAAAATAGTTTTATTAATTTTTTTTATTATTTCTTCATCGTTTGTTAATATTATTCCTCCTCTTGGTCCTCTAAGCGTTTTGTGAGTTGTAGATGTTACAACATGAGCATATTTGCATGGATTTTCATGAACACCGCCTGCTACTAGACCAGCAATATGAGCCATATCCACCATTAAATATGCACCACATTTATCAGCAATTTCTCTAAATCTTTTAAAATCTATTTTCCTACTATACGCACTACATCCTGCAATTATCATTTTAGGCTTTTCAGCAATAGCAAGTTTTTCTATTTCATCATAATTCAAAACTTCATTAACAAGTCCATAAGAAATTATTTCATAATCTATACCACTAAAGTTTACACTACTACCATGTGTTAGATGTCCACCTTCAGATAATGACATTCCAAGCACTTTGTCTCCCTTAGAAAGCAATGCTCTATATACCGCCATATTAGCTGAACTTCCGCTATGAGGTTGAACATTTGCATATTTGCAGCCAAATAACTTACAAACATATTCTATCGCCTTATTTTCGAATATATCTATATATTCACACCCACCATAATATCTCTTACCTGGGTATCCTTCAGCATATTTATTTGTAAGAATACTTCCTTGCAATTTTAATACATCCTTTGAAACATAATTTTCACTAGCAATTAACTCAATATTTCGATTTTGTCTTATCTTTTCTTTTCTTAATGCTTTTAATAATTCTTTATCCATTTCCATCACCGTTATTATAATTATAACATACATTGATTACTAATTTTTAAAAAAATAATATAACATTTGTTATATTATTCTTCATCTTTTATCTCAATAATTTTTTCTTCTTTTTCTATACTATTTATTATATCCATCATTTCATTTTCAAGTTCTTTACTTGGTTTTAATGAATTCTCTTCTTCATCAACTATTTCAACAATATCATTAGTTTGAGAAGAAGAAATAACATTACTTTTTTCATTTAAAGCAATATTCTCAATACTTGGATCATATTCAGTTAAAATAGGTATTGAACTTTCAAGTTTAGATTTCTTAGCATTTTTTAATTTAACAGCCATTAAAACGAGTAAGAATAACAATATTACAGATAAAACCACCACTCCAAATAACAAATAATAATTACTCTTATTTGCAATTTCAAAAGTAAATCCTATATTTAATGATTCATTATCTTTGTATATCCATTCTAATTCTTTTCCATTTGAAGATACATTCGTAGCATTATTAGAAAGAACTGAGGATGGTAAATTAATTATAAACTTTATATTTTCGTTTTCTTCAGGTGCTGTTTTAACATCATCTATCAAAATATCAGTAGCCATAATACCTGTTATAGATTCTTTAGTAAAGCTATAGAACCCATCACTAACATCTATAGAAGTAACATTTCCATTCTCATCACAAATAGCAAAATACTTAATATAACTATTAAATTCTAGATCACTATTTTCATTATTCAATACTAATCTAGTTTTACTTTCATTATATTTTTCTAATGCTCTTGTATAAATATTTTCAATTTTCTTAACGAAATCATCAGCAGTTTCAAGTTCAATATTTTCTATACTATCATCAAATTTATATGTAAAATCTGCAGTATATTTATTTTTTAAAAAACCTTTCTCTACCTTAAAGAATGTCTTATCAGCAAAATCTTCATTAAAATAATCATTCAAATTTACTTTAACTTCAGTTTCAATTGATAAATCATCTATATTATCATAATGTTTAGTTATTTTATAACCATTTCCATTTTCTTCACTTAATCTCATTATATTTAGATTTCTTTTCGCATAAATATCCTTATTAGCATTATATCTATTCTCATCTATTGGTTTTTTAGATAATATTTTTATATCTAAATCTATACTTTTATTAGCATTTATAGTTATGTTAGTTTCTTGATTATGACAACCACTCATAAGTATAAATAAAAAAACAATTATTATTCTCTTAAAATATTTCATATACTACCTTCTTATAAATAAAGTATAGCATAAATAATTAAGGAAATAAATAAAAAAAGCATTATATAAATGCTTGAAGTTGTAAGATAAATGTAGACACATAAAAACGGTCTACATTTTTTGTTATAATAAAATTGGAGGGATAATATGACAAGAATTAGAAAAGAACCAAA
>CACYWH010000012.1 GCA_902778125.1 uncultured Erysipelotrichaceae bacterium
TATTTCTTCCTGAGTAAATATATGTGCTGGATCTCCACATACTACTTCATATCTTGGAATATGTACTTTTTCAGCAGGATTTTCATTTATAAAATTAACCGAATAACATGCATATCTTAATGAACCTTTAACTACTTTCATAATGTTTTTTAAATACCATTTAGATAAATTCTTTTCTACAAATATTTTATTAATAAATTCTTGTAACATTTGAGAATCAATTTGCCATAGTGCATATCTTCCTAACATAGGTTTTAAGTATAGCTTAATAATATTTAAATATGTAACAATAGTTGAATATTTTAAATTAAAATTACAATAAGTATCAATCCAGTAATCTAAATAATCTGAATATGACATATCTTTATTTTTTCTTACTCTTCCTATCTTATAATATTCTGTATAATCTAATGCACCTTGATTTAATGCATCTTGTCTTGTTGGAAATCCTGATTTAGATATCCATTTTCTTGTGCCATCAACTGAAGCTGTTTCAAATCGGTATTCATATACCTTTCCACGTTTTCTTACGCTTACCATTTTTATACTCTCCTTTTCTAAAATTGGTTCTTTATAAATTGTCCACAAAACGTGTACTAAATTTCAAAGCATTTTTTGTCCTGTTGTCCACAATTTTAAATTTACGTGGACAAAATGTGGACAAACGGCAATTTTCGGTCAATTTTTACGTGGACAAAATCCTCGCAAACCCTTATATTTCCTACTACTTACCACAGCATTGTTTGTATTTTTTCCCTGAGCCACATGGTAAAATATTAAAACAACCATGTAATTTTTTCCTTTTAAGTTGGTATTTTTTATTTTAAATTTATAATTTTTTATTCGCTTATTGTAAGTTTTTTTCGTAGAACTTATCTAATAGCTTATCTAAAAAAATCCAATTAAATAAATCAAAATATTGCGAACTATTTATTATCACTAATCATTTTCTTTTTAAATGTAATAATTGACAAGAAAATAACTGTTATGAAATAAATTAAAAATACTATTATATGAAGAAGTGTTAAATTACTAAAATCATTATGTAACGTTCCTTGAATTATAGTTAAACACGCTTCAAATGGTAATGATTTACATATAACTTCAAATACTCCACCCATTACTTCTTTAGGAAAATACATGCCACTTGTAAAGCATACTAATTGAACAACTATACTTCCTAATCCACCTGTTCCTTTTTCACTAACTAAACTACCTATTAATATACCTAATGATATAAAGAAAATAGAAATAATCATTGATACTAATATAGTTGGTATTATACTAATTGTAAATTCTAACCCCATAGCAATTGCAGTTATAAAGAATAAAACATTTTGAATTAGTACTATAGGTAGTAATGATAATATATATCCTAAAATATAATCACTTGATTTCATTGGAGAAGTTCCAAGTCTAATTAATAACGAAGAAGTTCTATCCTTTGCAATTAATGTAGCAGTAAACATTGTAATAAATGAAAATCCAAATAGAATTATAGACGGTGTGAAGTTTTCTAATCTATAATTTTCTGCAGGAATATTAAATTGTTGAAATATAAATAATAAGAATAATGGTAATACAATTTCGAAAATTAAGCTTAATGGATCTCTTATTAATTCTTTAAAATTTCTTTTAGCAAAATTAATCATTCTCATTATAATTCACCTCCAGTTGCAATAGATACAAAAGCATCTTCAAAGTTTTTAGCTTTAGTCTTTTTTATTAACTCCTGTGAAGTTCCAATATCTATTAACTTACCATTTGCCATTATGCCGATTCTATCTGATAAACTTTCTGCTTCTTCCATATAATGAGTTGTTAAAATAATTGTTATTTTACCCTTTAATGAATTAATAATTTTCCATAGTTCTTTTCTTGCTATAACATCTAATCCTAATGTTGGTTCATCTAAAAATAATATTTTTGGATCATTTATCAAACTTATTGCAATAGATACTTTTCTTTGCCATCCACCAGATAGAGTTTTTGATTTTTTGTTTAAAACTTCATCAAGTTTAAATTGTTTAATAAGTTCATCAATCTTTTTTTCTTTATCTTTTATTTGATATACCCCAGCCATAAATTCCAAATTTTCTTTTACTGTTAAATTTGGAGCAATGGCAGTTTCTTGTGGTGATACATTTAAGATTTCTTTTATTTTAAATACGTCTTTTTTCATATTCATATTTTCTATTATTATCTCACCAGAAGTTGGAAGTATTAAACCCGATAACATCTTAATTGTAGTTGTTTTTCCAGCTCCATTTACTCCTAAAAGTGCAAATAGTTCTCCTTGTTTAATATTTAAATCTATTTCATTTACTGCAATTTTATCTTTAAACTTTTTAGTTAATTTCTTTGTTTCAATAGAATACATATTATTTATTATCTGGCATTATTTTATCCATAGTATCTTCTAATACTTCAGATTTAACAATAGCCATTCCTTTCTTTACTATTTGTCCTTTTTCTCCAACTTTAGCAATACCTACAAACTTATCTTTCATATATGCCTCCTTCAAGTATAACTAATTATACTTTTCATACTTAATTATACACTTATTATTCTTAAAAGTAAACACATTATGAGATTGTAATATATTTATTTTACAATCCAAAAAAAATGTTCCAAATTGATAAAAAAACTTATCTAAAACTTATCTAGAAGCCTTTTTTTATGAAAAATTACTTAAAAATTGTAAGTAGCAAAAAGCTCGCAAGCCCTTTATTTATAAGGCTTTGCGAGCTTATTTACCACAACACTGTTTATACTTGCGTCCACTCCCACATGCTCATGCACTTTTAGTATATATAGTACATATAGTATTATCGTTATTATTGTTATTTCAAGCATTTGTGGATTTGGTAATATTTAGTACATATAATTTTTTGGAAACAAAATGGAAACATTGTTTTCATTCGTTCACTAACCTATATCATTAATTTATTAATGTTATGGCCAAAGAATTAATTTCTCTCACCTATATAAATAATATCATAAATATGTTAAAAGGACAAGAAAGATAACATAAAAAGGCAGATTATCATCCACCTTTATTTCGGAATGTCTTAATCTTCCAATCTAATCTATTTTTAATTTAAATGAATACCAAGCAGTTCCACGATCACATATTGTATCAATTAACACTACATATTCCCCTTTTAAATTAGGAACTGTAAAATTATTTTTTTCATAAGTAATAGGAATATCTACTTTTTCATATTTTGAATCATAAAAGGTAATTCTAGTTATAGTTAAATCACTAGAGGAATCTAGAGCAATAATATCCTCTTTATTACTTGGCAAATATTCATCATAATTAATATCTTCTAAAGGAATTGACAAGCCACATGAACTTGCTTTATCTTCTCCTTTAGTATCAGTAATACAATATGAGCCAATTTGTGTAAGAGTTCTATCTTTACCATTAATTACCCACAAATTTCTTGGTGTTGGATTAAATACTTCAACATCCCAAGTAAATAGCCAAAAGCCAAATTTAATATTAATACTATTACTTAATGGCTCATTAGGTGAAATTCTTACTTCTTTTTTCATTTTATAACCAAATCCCAAATAAGTATAATTATTTCCATTTTCACGAATTGGTATCATAAACAATGGATTTTCATTATGCCTTACACGATTATAATCAGTCCAAAATGTATAAATAAAGAACAATAGCAGGAAAGCAACTACAGATATAATTATAATTCTTTTAATTTTTTTAATTCTATTTGTAGAATATTTTATTGTATTATTTAATACTTCATCAGTTTTTTCTTTTAATTCACTTTCTTTTATTCTTTCACCACTCAATAATTCATTTAAGGATATATCAAGTATTTCACATAGCGGTTTATAAAAGACTATATCTGGCATTCTTCTACCATTTTCCCAGTTACCAATAGCTCGATCTGTTACATTTAATTTATCTGCAAGTTCTTGTTGTGTCATCTTTTTTTCTTTACGAATTTTAGCAATAAATTTTCCAATTTTTTCTTGATTCATAGTTTTTGCTCCTTTCGTATTTAATTATAGATTGCATTTCTAAAAAAGTATCCAAACAATCCGTAGGGTTTCATATATCTATATTTTATCACAAAAAAAGAGAATTCTTTAATTCTCCTAATAACCATTATTTGAATAGTTATTTTTCATATAACAATACTGATTTATTTATATATTCATCTAGTTGCTTTTTTGATATGTTTTTAATATTATTTATATTTGAATCAATATAATATATTTTTATTTTCTTAATCTCTTTGTCGTTGATAGTTATGGGATAGTATCTATAACTATTTCCGTTATAAATAGATTTCTTAACTATTTCATTATAAGAACATTTAGAATTCAAAAATATAATCTCATAATCATTATCATCCATTATAGAGTATTGATTAATGTTGCCACTATAGACGGTACATAAATCTTTTGTGGTAAAAAATAATTGATTATCTCTTTCTTCAACATACATCCTATTTTCATCATAGTTTAAAATTACTTTATGATTTCCAACAAGTATTAATGTTAAAACAACAATAACTATTATTGATACTAAAACAATAATTGTTCTTCTTATTCGTGTAATTTTAGTATTTACATTTGATATAACGGAAAAAACATTTTCTTCTAACTTTTCTTGGTATGAATTTTTTTCTACCTTTTCACCACTTAACAAATCATTTATTGTAATATTTAATTCATTACACAACGGTTTAAAAAAAGATACATCAGGAAAATTCTTACCATTTTCCCAATTTGATATAGCTCTATCTGTTACACCTAATTTTTCAGCTAATTCACTTTGAGTAATTTTATTATCTTTACGACATTTAGCTATAAACTTTCCTATTTTAATTTGATCCATTTTATTTCTCCTTTCTAGATTTAGAATACTATGGCTTATAAAAAAATAACACGAAGTGTTGCTTGAGTTTTTAATATTATTATTTTATCACAAAAAAAGCAGATTTTTTTCATCTGCTTGATTATTAATTTTATAAGAATTCTACTATGAAACCCATGACCACAGTCTTATTCCATAGAATAAATAAAATTCTTTCCCCATAACCTTAACCATTTTATTATCGTCTGAAGAATCTTCTGACATATAATACTTTACTTTTATTTTATAGCCAAGGCTAAAATATTCAAAATCTATTTCTTCACCAGGTTCTAAACATGATATACAATATTTTGTCCTATCCAAAACTATTAATGGTTTACTACTATCATTAATTTTTAATCTTATACTTTCTTCTGTAATAAATAAAGCAAATATTCCTATAATTACTATTAATATTATTCTTATTATTTTAAATACTTTCTTCATCTAAACACCTTTTATTTCTTTATTAATACATCAGGATAGTCATCAGCAATTTTATCAGCTGATATTAAATTGGTTTCTAATGCAGACTTAAGAGTCATAACCTTATTATCAATCATAAACTTAATCATTACTTTATCACTCTTAATGCAATTTAAATAGTATTTATGTCCATTATTTTCATAGATTTGTTCTAATGCTGTATCACAAGTTTCGCCTGGATCAGAATAGTCTAAAATGCTATAAAAAATATAATCTGTTTCATTCTCAATTATTTTTCTCAAATCTGTTCCATTTGATATTGAATAATAACAACTATTTATACTTTCTGGTAGAATTCTCTTTCCATCACCCCATACTTGTATCGTGTCAATTAGTTTTTTATCATCATACATTTTAAACTCAAATCCATGTCCATCACTTAAACAATATTCACCATATCTGTTGGCACTTGATATTGCATTTAATATTTCCTTTATTTTATTCGAATCTTTTATTACACCTAATTCTTTATCACCAGCATTAATTATTATTTTATTAGTTTTATCTATTTTTTTAATAATATTGGATGGTATAGATTTACTTTGTTTTTCACTATTATTAGTTACACATTTATTAGTTAAGTCTTCCATATCAATATCGTTATTTTCAGTATGAACATAAATAATAGGAATTACTGGGCTTGAGAATGTTTGGTATGTAGTAAACCTTTTACTAAAGTATTCATCAAAAACATTCATTACTTCTGATTCATAAGTTCCATTTTTAGGGAAAATAATAAAATACATATTGTCTTTATGTTTACTAGCATATTTACCTTTAAATATATCAATTTTATCTTTATTAACATTTTTTATTTCAGATAATTGTATTTCAATTAAATCATCTTGTTCTGTTACTAAATATCCACCTAATTCATTTTCTAAACAAGATACAAGTTTATTCATGTCTTGTTCTGCTTCAACATAGGTATTTATTTCTCCGGCAACATGAAATCCTAGTATTTTAAGTTCCCATCCGTCTTCATATCCAGTTGATGAGGTCTGACTTATTCTGTGTATTTTAGTATATTTATATAAAACAGCTTTATATTCTGTAGATCCTCCATCCCATAATCTGTCTTTAATTGGAATAAGCATTAAGATAAAAATTGCAATTATAACAATAATAATTATTTTTTTCTTTTTCATAGTTCCTCCTATATCTTTATTATACTACATAATTATTAAATATTATCATCAACTTAAATTATCGTAATATTACTATTTTCTGATGTTAGTAAAAGCATCTATTTTCCGAACAACTATTTTCATATTATCTTTTATTTACGAGATTGATTGTCTTATCAAATAATTCAACTACCTTTTTTTTATCATTGTTATTACTTGTTATATAATATCTTTCAGTAGTTTCTATTCTTTTATGTCCTAATACTTCAGCTATATCTTTTATTTCACAACCATTTCTTAAACTAATTGTTGCGAAACTTCCTCTTAGATCATAAAATCTACAATTTAAACCTAGCTCGTGATGAATTATTTTAAATGGATATTTTGATATATCTGTCCCTGAATATGTTCCATTTTTTCTAGTAAAAACCATATTTGCATTATTACATTTTGATTTACCTTCAGCTATTTTATATTCAACTATTTTTCCGTATTTATTCTTTATTGTTTTTAAATAATATGCTTTATACTTTTTTCCATAATACTTTTTATTTTTATTTTGCAATTCTTTATAATCACATAACAATCTATATAAAGAATCACATATGTATACTTCTCTTAAACTACCTTCAGTTTTGGTAGTTCCTAAATACCATCTGCCATTATTATCTTTATCTTTTGCATATACTGTTTTATTTATTTTAATAATTCTTTTTTCTAAATCTATATCATTCCAAGTAAGAGCAAATACCTCACCAGTTCGCATTCCTGTATAACATGATAGTAAAAATGAACATATAAATACCTTGTTTTTCTTAAATCTTTCTAAAATAACACTTATTTCTTCACTTGTATATACATGTCTTGCATCGTTTTTTTTGACTCAAAACTTAATACTCTAGGTATAGATAATTCGGCTGCTGGATTATACTTAATAAATCCAAAATAATATGTTGCATCTCTTAAAGAACTTTTAATAACTTTTTGATAATTTCTAAGGGCTTCCTTTGTTGATGATTTTTGTGCTAATTTTAGAACTGCCTGATTCAATATATAAGATGTTATACTGTGAAGTTTATACTTTCCAAGCACTTCTTTTAAACTACCAAAAGTTTCTGAATATCTTCTTGCAGTTGTATATTTATAATTAATCTTAAAATAGTTTTCCATCCAATAATCTAAATAATCCGCATATAACATGTTTGCTTTATTATTAATTCCTCCGTGAACATAATCATCATAAGCCATTTGACCTGCAATATATGCTTCTTTCTTTGTTTTAAAACCTGACTTATTCATAAATTTCCTTTTACCATTTATTCTTCCAATTTCAAATTGAAATTGATATACTTTACCCCTTTTTCTGACATTTATCATTTTATCATTCCTTTCTATTATATTATTACATATTTTTAATCAAAGAAAAAATGTTTGCACATTTTTTTACAAACATTTCCTTATTTTACTAGTATTTTTATTTTTTTTGCAAACAAATTATAAATTGGATAACTTTCTAAAATCTCTCAAAGCCTTATATTTTCTTACTTTCCACAGCATTGTTTATATTTACGACCCGAACCACATGGACAAGGATCATTTCTACCTATCTTTTTATCTGTTTTTTTAGGTTTAGACTTTACTCCTTCTTTTCCATCATTAGTTCTTATATTTTTTACTTCTTCTCTTTGTGTATTTTGTCTAACTTCAGCATTCAATAAATATGAAGATATCTCGGCGCTTATATTTGCTAACATGTTATCAAACATTTGGAATCCTTCTAATGCATAAACCTGAAGTGGATTACTTTGGGCATAACCACGAAGTCCAACACCTTCTTTTAATTCTTCCATTGCATCTAATTGATCCATCCAATATTTATCAATTATTCTAAGTGATATAGATTTTTCAAAATCATTTTGTATCTCTTCTGGTATATCTTTAAGTTTATTATTATAATCATCTACTACTATATTATATAAATGTTCACTTAATTCTACAGTATCTTTATCTTTAAAATCATCTTTAGTAAGTTTTCTTTTCTTAAGTAAATTATTATTAAATTGTTCCATAATATTGTTAATATCATTATCAGTTAATACCTTTTCAGTTAAATGAGCATTAATTTGGTTATTAACAAAATCTTTAAATGTTGAAAGTACTCTATCACGAATACTATCTTGATCTAATATTTCATTACGTCTTTCATAAATAATTTCTCTTTGTTTAGAAATAACATTATCATAATCAAGTAATGCTTTTCTTCTATCAAAGTTAAAACCTTCAACTTTCTTTTGAGCAGATTCTATACTATTAGAAATAAATTTATTTGATATTGCTTGGTCCTCTTTAATACCTAAATTAACCATTACAGCTTTCATTCTTTCAGAGCCAAACTTAACCATTAGATCATCTTCCATTGATACAAAGAATCTAGTTGTACCTGGATCTCCTTGACGACCTGCTCTACCACGAAGTTGGTTATCTATACGTCTAGAATCATGTCTTTCAGTTCCTATTACAAATAATCCACCTAATTCAGCAACTCCTTCACCAAGTTTAATATCAGTTCCACGTCCTGCCATATTTGTTGCTATAGTAACAGCACCTTTTTTACCAGCGCCTTCAATTATATGTGCTTCTCTTTCATGATTCTTTGCATTTAATAATTCATGTTTAATTCCAGCTTTTGTTAATAATTGACTCACAAGTTCACTAGTTTCTACTGATGCAACACCAACTAGTACTGGTCTACCAGTTGAATGTATTTCTTTAACTGTTCTAACTACTGCTTTAAATTTACCATTTAAAGATGGATATATTAAATCAACTTGATCATCACGAATAACTGGTTTATTTGTAGGGATACATACAACGTATGTATTATAAATATTTTGGAATTCTTCTTCTTCAGTTTTTGCTGTACCAGTCATACCTGATAATTTATTATACATTCTAAATAAATTTTGGAATGTTATTGTAGCAAGAGTTTTTGTTTCTTCGTTAATAGTAACATTTTCTTTAGCTTCTAATGCTTGATGTAATCCTTCACTAAATTGACGACCATACATAAGTCTACCAGTAAATGTATCTACAATAATTACTTTATCATTTTCAACTACATAATCAACATCTTTTTTAAATGCATAATTAGCTGAAAGTGCCTTATCTAAATTATGTACCATAACACTATTTTTAATGTCAAATAAATTATCCAAATTTAAAAGTCTCTCTGCATGATGTACACCTTCTTCAGTTAAAGTAACTTTCTTAGTTTTTTCATCTAATACATAATCATCTATTTTAAGTGCCTTAGCCACTCTATCTGCTTCTTTATAAACATTTGCAGTTTTAGCAATTCCACCAGAAATAATAAGAGGTGTTCTTGCTTCATCAATTAAAATTGAATCCACTTCATCTATTATTGCAAAATTAAGTCCTCGTTGAGTTCTATTTTCTTTATGTACAACCATATTATCTCTTAGATAATCAAATCCAAGTTCATTATTAGTTGTATATGTTATATCAGCATTATACGCTTCTTGTTTTTCTTTAGGACTCTTATCACGAATATTTATACCAACTGTAACACCAAGTAAATCATATATTGGTCCCATCCATTCTGCATTACGAGTTGATAAGTATTCGTTAGTTGTAATTACATGTACTCCTTTACCTTCAAGAGCATTTAAATAAGCAGGTAATACTGTAGTTAATGTTTTACCTTCACCAGTTTTCATTTCAGCAATATTACCACGATGTATTGCAACTCCACCTATTAATTGAACTCTAAATGGTTTTTCTCCTATAGCACGAAAACAAGCTTCACGTGCAAGTGCAAATGCTTCTGGAAGAATATCATCTAAAGTTTCACCATCTTGTATTCTTTTTTTAAATTCTTCTGTTTTAGCTTTAAATTCAACATCTTTTAATTTTTGCATGTCTTCATCCAAAGCTTCTATTTTATCAACTATTTTATTTATTCTTTTTAATTCTTTAGTTTCATAATCAAATAAATTCTTAAATAAGCCCATATCATCATCTCCATATCAATTATTATAACAAAGAAAAAAAGAAAAGTGAATATTTTCACTTTTCAAACTAAATTACTAATTAGCTTCGATTACTCCATAATCTCCATCATGTCTCTTATAAACAACATTAATTTTATTTGTATCAACATTTTTAAATACAAAGAATGTGTGTCCTAATAGTTCCATTTGAGTTATAGCTTCTTCTTCATCAATTGGTTTTAAGAAAACTTCTTTTCTTCTTACAATTGTTTGATTATCTTCTTCAAAATAATCTTCTATTTCCATATCAGGAACTGCATCAGCAACTTTTGATTTTTTACTAGTAATTTTATCTTTATATCTTCTAAATTGTTTTTCTAATTTATCAACCACTAAGTCTATAGCAGCATATAAGTCTTCATTTACCTCTTCAGCTCTTACATTATATTTACCACTCCAAATAGTAACTTCTACTTTTTGATCTTTTCCTTTAGCAGAAATTAATGCTTTAGCTTCCATTTCATCATTATCGTCTAAGTATTTAGTAACCCTCTCTAATTTACTTTTAATGTAATCATTAATAGCATCAGTAACTTTTAATTTGTCACCACGGATATTATATTTCATATCATCCCTCCTAATACTAGATTATCATATTTTCTATATTTATTCTACAATTACACAAAAATTTGACAATTTAAAAATACACCGAAGTGTATTTTATACTCTAGTCATTTCAACTTCTTTAACATTGATAGCTTGATTTCCTTTAGCAGTTTCAATAAGAGTAAATTCTACTATCTCGCCCTCTTTTAAAGATTTATAGCCTTCTTGTTCAATTGCAGAATAATGAACAAAGATGTCTTCATCTACTAGTCCTTCATATTCGATAAATCCATATCCTTTTTCATTATTAAACCATTTAACACGACCTCTACTCATAACACACCTTCCCTTCTTGATTTAATAATAAACTACTTATATGTTGCGCGCAATTAAAATCATACCCAAAAATTCGACAATCTTCTTATTTTTGTTATAAAGTTATAATTATTTGTCATTAAAGAGATTGAGAGCATTAAATCCATTATTTTTAAAAAATTAATGACATTATTTAAAATTATTATACAACTTATAATAATTTTGTATCCCGATATATTATTATCATAATTGAGGAAGAAAGAATGAAAGAATTAGTAGTAAATAAAATAATGAATAATGTTAGTAAATATTATAATTATGACGATGTTAAACTTAAAGAAATAAAATACGGAATAGAGTCTATTTATCTTACTATTACTAAAACTATTGTTGTAATCATTATTTCATTATTATTAAATACTACTAAAGAATTAATGTGGTTTATGCTATTTTATGGATTACTTCGAATCACTGCCTTTGGATTACATGCTAAAAAAGCATGGCATTGTTGGGTCCTTTCACTAACGTTATTTTCCTTAATACCTTATCTTATTAAAGTTTTAATTATTAATAAATATATTTCATTATCTTTATTTATCATATCAACTATTCTGTTTATTATATACGCACCAGCTGATACAGAAAAAAGGCCACTTATACATAAAAGGAAAAGAATTATTTATAAAATAATTTCTATAATAATTTCTATAATATATATGACTATTAGTCGTTTTACAGGAAGTATTATTTCAAATTCATTATTATTTGCAGAACTTATGCAAGTAATAATGATTCTCCCAATTAGCTATAACCTTTTAGGTCTTAAATATGACAATTATAAGAGTTATAGGTCGAAAGGAGGTAAAAAATGAAATTATTTGCTGCTGTTTCAGCATTTCTAGGTGCTTTAGTTGCTGCTACTGCTACTGCTGGATGCATTATAGTATATGTTGACGAACCTGAAATGCCTGAATCATTATTATAATAAATAAAAATCTAGATTATTCTGAACTGAACCCCAAAAGTTGGACAGTTTATAAGTAATAATTAATATAGTCATCTATTGCTAAAATTAATTCATCTATATTTTTATATTTATCTTCTTGATCATAAAACATTTCTGTTTTAAGTAGTCCAAAGAAATTTTCCATCATTCCATTGTCCATGCTATTTCCTTTTCTAGACATACTTTGTTTTATTCCTTTATTCTTTAATCTTTGTTGATAAGATTGATGCTGGTATTGCCATCCTTGATCAGAATGGAATATTAATCCTTCTAATTTTTTATCATCAAATGCTTTATCAAGCATATCGTTTATTTGATCTAAGTTAGGTGATTTAGAAGTATTATAAGATATAACTTCGCCATTATATCCATCTAATATTGGCGATAAATAACATTTCTCTCCACGAAGATTAAATTAAGTTACATCTGTATACCATTTTTGATTAGGTTTATCAGCACTGAAATTTCTTTCAATCAAATTATTAGCTATTTTGCCAATAGTTCCTTTATAAGAAGAATACTTTCTTTTATTTCTTTTTAATGGCTTTAAGCCTAATTTAGCCATTAATCTATATACTTTTTTATGATTCACATCATATCCTTGATTTTTAAGTTCTAATGTAATTCTACGATAACCATATCTTTCTTTATTATTAATAAATATTTTTTTAATTTTATCAATTATTTCTTTATTTTTATCATCTTTATTTGTTTTAGATAAAGTATAATAATAGACTGATTTAGCTAAACCAGATACTTGTAGAAGAATCATTAATGGATATATTAGCCGAAGTTCACTTACAACATTTACTTTTTCTTCTGTTGTTGATTCTTCCTTGCTTGAACAACGGCTCTCAATTTTTTTGAATAGTCTAGCTCCGCTTTTAAATATAGATTTTCTTCTTCCAATCTTTTTATCTTTTCTTTATCAGTTTCATTTTCTTTTTTCTTTGTAACTTTTGGCATAGTTGACCGTCCTCTCTTTCGCTCAACTATATTATACCCATTTTCTTTATATTTTGAAATCCAGTTTCTCAGCATTCCATCACCAAGTAAGCCAATATCTAAAGCAACAGCCCAAATAGGTTCATTATTTATTAAAACTCTATCAATAGCTTCCTGCTTTTCATGTTTGAGATGAACTTTATTTTTATTGGTTCTTAAAATATCAAATCCATGTATATCTATTAATTTTAATAAATAACTTACTACGGATTTTCGAATTTCATATTTTTTAGATAATGAATTTATAGATAATCCCGATTTTTTATCATTATACAAATTTATTTTATCTTCATAACTTAATTTACTCATATAAAAACCTCGTTTCTATGTCCAAGAAACGGGGTTCATATCAATTCTTTATCTAGATTTTTTACATATATCTTAGTAATAAAAAACTTATCAACCTTATTTTGTTCTAATCTAATGTTATTGTTATTATTTATTAATGTTTTAACTATATATAATCCAAGTCCTCTGTTTTTACCCTTAGTAGAGTAATTTTTATTATTGATTTTTCCTAAATCAATTTTATTTTTATATGAATTGCTTAATTCAATTACAATATTATTATTATCTTCATAAACATCAAAATTAACTATTTTTTCATTACTATTTTCACTTGCTTCTATTGCATTATCAAAAGTAATACCAACTATCTTACATACTAAAGTATAAGTATTAGAATCCAAATTACTTAAAGAAGATGATAATTGTTTAGAGATATTAATATTTATATTCAAGTTTTTATTTTTAACTTCACTAATTTTATAATAAATTATTCCTTTTAATCCAGATGGTAATTTATATATATTTTTAATATCGATGCCTTTCTTGCTATATGTATTTATTAATTCATCTAAAGTTTCATTAAACTTTTTACTATTTTTATTACTATAACTTTTAAGTATCAATAAATTATTAAGCATTTCATGTCTATTAATTCTATCCTCTTCTATTTTCCTTTCATAATCAGCCATAAAATCTAACAATGCTTCAGTTTTAGATATCTCCTTTTCTACTTTTTGTTCATTGTATATAACCATAATTATAAAAATGGAAAAAATAATTAATAATACAATACTGCTTATGTAATTTGTATATGTTAAAAAAGAAATATTTTTAAACGCGATAACTAACATAGCAACTAATGAAAAAATTAAAATTATCAAAGGAATTATGCTTTTATCAAACATTTTCATAACTTTATCAGATATTTTTTTAATAATACTATTTCTAGCTATAATGTATGCAAGAAAAGAAATTGATATTGATATTAACACCTTTATACCTATTTTTTCATCGATAGTTTTTAAATCAATAATTTTTGAAACAAGTAAAAAAACATCTAATATTATTTCTGATATTACTACAAATATATAACTTATTGTTCCATATACTATTGTTTTTCTTAATGTATCTTTATAAATAATTAGTTCTAAAAACAGTAGAATTCCAAAACTAATATATGCTCTCAAAGCATTGGAATTTAAATATGTGTTATATGTTATGAGCATACCAGCCAATATTATTAATATATGGTGAATATATCTATATTTTATGTTCGTCTTACTAGATAGTTTTTCATATGCTTTTAATTGAATATAAATTACTATAACAGATAATAATGTATATATTATTAAATCAGTCCACTTCATAATTCTCTAACTCCTTTTTATGACTATTTGTAACAACATAATCTTTCATACCATCTTTGAAGATTACTATCATTTGATTCCAGTCTATTTCATAAATATTTCTCATATTTAATAATGTTCCTTTTGCTGAAATTCTAAAATAATCAGGTAAAAGTGTTTTAATTGTATTAATTGTTATATTTTGATAATATGTTTCCTTTTTAGTAACAATTTTTGTTCTTCTTCCATCTCTTTGAATATAATTGATATCAGAAAGTTTAATATTATATTCTATGTTTTTATACATATATCTATATACTTTTTCTTTATTCAACATTCTTAAACAAATATCTATGTCTTCTGTTAAAGTTTTTTCAACATCAGTAAATTTGGGTATAAAGTCTAATATTTGTAATCTTTGTTTGTATACTTCATAATATAATGATGCATGTGCTGTAATAATTATAATAGGACTATTCCAATCATTGTGAATATCTCTTATATTTCTAGCAATATCAATGCCATCTCCACTTGGTAATTCTAAATCAAGAATATATATTGAAATATGTCCAGATGATTTTATATATGATGTTAATTCTTTTGTATTATCTGAATATTCATTTATTTTAAAGTTAATTTGATTAGACATCATTCTTTTCATTACTGCATTACAAATTCTTTTTCTGTGACCATCATTATCATCCACAACTACAAAATTTATCATATTTTCACCTTAATAAATAATATCATAAGAATATTACATTTTCAATAAAATAAAAATCACAAAAAAACAACTATAAAATAGTTGTTTATTTTAAATCACTTACTGATAATGTATACATACTTTCAGGATCGATTGCTTTTTCTTTATAATATACTTCAAAGTGTAATAATGAGTTTACATTAGTATCTAATTTATATTTATCTGATGTTGCTATCATTTCTCCTTGTGAAACTTTATATCCAACATTCACTAGAACATCTTTAACATTACTATAAACAGATATTAAATTATCATTATGTTTAATCTTTACTACTTTTCCGTATATTTCATTATCTTCAATAGATATAACTTCACCATCTAATATAGAAACTACATCAAAAATTTCATCACTTGAATAATCTACTCCCGTATTTTGCATATATGTTTCACCATAAACAATTAATGAATCCATCTGCTTTTTTTCATCATCTGACTCAAAGTCATAAAAATATCTATATACTTTTACACCATCAACTATGTACGGTCTAATAATGTTTTCATTAGTTTCTTTAGCAACTGGTACTGTAGTTTCTTCAAAAACATTATCTAGTGTCCATTCATAAGTTGGAGTTTCAGATATATAACTTTTAACTCCTGATAAAACTAATATAACACTCATAACCATTACCGCGATTACACCCAAATACAATGTAGGTAATAATATCTTTGTATACTTTGTCATTTTTCACTCTCCTAATAATAGAGTGAGCAATTTTCAATTAATTATGCACTAAATCTACTCCTGTATAATAATGTTTTAATATTTCATCATATTTAGAGCCGCTTAAAGCCATTGCATTCGCACCATATTGACTCATCCCAACACCATGTCCATATCCTTTGGTAACTATAGTTACAACTCTATCATCATATTCTATTGTAAAATCAGTAGATCTTAATTTTAATAATGTTCTAATCTTTGTACCACTAAAATTTTTATTGTTAATAATTACATTTTCAACTCTGCCACTATCATATCTGGATATTTTAATATTATTTATTTTGTTATCATTAATACCAAGTTTTGATAAAAATTCTTTTATACTTATTTCCTTACTTGCTTGTTTATATGAATATTTACTATCCCATGATGAATCTACACCTACTAAATAATCTAATTTTTGAGGAAAAACATGTTCCGAATTTTCTGTCTTTCCATTTGAGATGGAAAAATAAAAAGATATTATAACTTTATCATTATAAGTTAAATATTCTCCTGCAGTGGAATATACTGCATTAGTTATAATATCGTGATATTTATCATAACTTTTTCCCCATTTGTTTTTCATTTCTTCTTCATTTATATAACATTGATCTTTTGTAGTAGATGTTAAATCATATTCTTTTTTTCCATTCATTTTATAAAGAGCATATGTTCTTGCAGCAACTGACATTGCTTTTAATGCCTCGTTTTCAAATGATGCCGGCATTTCACATGAAACAACTCCAACTATATAGTCTTCTAGTTCTAAATCTATTATTTTATCTTCTTTAAGTACATGTACAATTTTTTCTTCTTTTTTATCGTCTGGTGGTATATAATTGATATCTTCACTCTCTTTGTATGTTTTTGATATAATGACAGATTCATTTTTTTGTTGATAGCTTGTTAGCAATATTATAAATGTAAATAAAAATACTATGATTTTTCTTTTCATAGTATATTTTATTAACTTAAAATGTTTTTATTCTAACTTCATTATTTTATTTACACGTCTTTTATGTCTTTCATCAGTAGAGTATTCGGTATTTAAAAATGCATAAACTATATTTTCAGCTTCTTGTGTGTCTTCGGCAAGTGCTATTACATTAGCCATATTATGTTCACTTGCAAGTGATGCTTCTTTTACATTACAGACTCTTGCGCATCTTATACCATTTATTTTATTTGCAGCTATTGACATACCAATTCCAGTACCACAAATAAGTATTCCTTTTTCGATTTCATGATTGTTAATTCCATTGCATAACTTTACAGCATAATCAACATAATCAACACTTTCGCTTTGATTAGTTCCATAATCTACACATGAATACCCATTATCGTGTAAATATTTTTTTAATTTTTCTTTTAACTCTAATCCTCTATGATCATTTGCTATACCTATTTTCATAATTAACCCTCACGAACAACTTTTGTTTTTGCTAAAAGGTTATGTAAACCTTTTTCATCTTTCCTAAACAATATCATAATAATACCAATAAATACTATTGCCATATCTAAGAATTGTAAATAAGTTATCAAACTTAAATATGTACTTTTACTTGCTGCAAAAAATAATGTACTTGTTATTATTGTCATAAACACGCTATATCCTACACCAACATGAATTATCATTTGTAATAATGAAGGAGCTTCTCCATTGTCATTGGTTACTTTTACTTTCATTAGCTTTTTACCAATTGTTTGTCCCTTATTTAGAAACTGGAATCCTATAAAATAAACAATTGTTAAAACTAAATTAGCAACTGTACTATTAATACTAGCCTTTGCTAAATCATATTCAAATTCACTCATTACTTCAGCAGACATAGTTTCTCCTGCTTGTGCAGTTTCTCTTAAAGTTTCAAAATATCTTTCATAAGTATCATAATATTTATCTGTATCTATACTTATAAGTGGTATTTTTGAAAATATTGCAAGTATAAATGATACTATTAACATATCAATTATATAAGCAAGAATTCTTCTAAATATAGTTTTTTGCATTATTTACCTCCCTGTTTTGGTTTTTTATAAAATATTGACATTAAACTTGATTTTTTCTTTAACAATCCAGTATTTTTAAAATTGTGATTTATATTCCAAAAAATTGTATTAGATAAGTCATAAACAGAACTTTCTACAAAAGAATATTCAGTTTTTGAAATTGATTTATCTGCTATAACAACTGGAACTCTTGTAGAAAAATTAACTTTTTTAACCTCATGTCTACTATTATACATCTCTTTTTCAAAGCCATACAATGATGAAATAAATAATCCACAATTGTTGTTAGAAGCATATTCATATACTTTACCAATAACTTGATCTATTTTAGATAGTCTATTTTTTATATCATCAATTATTTTACATGTATTTATTTCATAATTAACAATTATTAATTCTTGAGGTGAAGAGGCTATAGTATTAACAAGAGTATCTGGATCATATATAAAATCATTATCTGTAGGCATATATTTTAAGTCAACATCATTAGTATTTCTAAGACCCGTCATATAATAATTTATATATCCAAAATTATCTTTTTTATCCATTATTAAGCATTTGGCATTAATACTCTTAAGGGAATTCAATGCATATGTTGATGATACCCCATAATTATATATAAATGGTATTTTAGCATTTTGACATCCAACTTGAAATAATGAATAAAATTTAATTGTTGATAAATTAATTGGTTTATATTTTTGTTCAATTAGTTCTTTTGTATAAGGAGTAACATCTAAAGTATCATAATTGAAAAAGAAAATACTATCATTATCACTTAATGCAAAATCACTGTTTAATGAGAACGTTCTAGCATCAATAGGTAATGTTTTTCCACTATATAAAACATCGATCTTTTTATTAGTGTCCTTCCATCTTTCTCCAGATTCTGTAACTAACATTTTAACAATATCTTTCATTGGTAAAAGATTTTTAGTATTATTCTCGCCACTAACAAAACCAATCTTAACATTATCACCAAATTCATAATTAATAGAATTAATACATTTTTCTATTACTCTATAATCACTTAATCTTTTTTGAGTCAAAATCAAATGAATAAATATTTTAGATTTTGTTTTACTAATAGCTTCTTTTAAGAAAGTTGTTAAATGATATATAGTAGTTTCACTATCAAAGTAGCAAATAACGTGTAATTTAGCATTTGTTTGATTTAAATCATTATATAAATAATTTAGCATTTGATTTTTTTTATAACCTTCATTTGATATATCATTATTAACTATACTATATGTTAATGATTCACCTATACCAATACTAAATTTTCTATATCCATCTTTATAATCCAATTCATTACTTGAAACTGTACCAAATATACCTGTACTTGTTAACATATCCATATTTGGCATTAATTCTTTAGAATAAATATCTACAGAATCAACTTGCTCTACACCGAAACCATTTATTAATAATAGAATATTTTTCTTCATAGAACCTCCATTTTAATTATAACATTTTATTTTAAACTTTTGAATTTTTTATACATTTCCATTACAAATAATACTGGAATTGAAACCATTATAAGTAAGAATAAATGGTAATATGGAACACTATTTATTTGTAAGAATCTTGATAGGAATGGTACTTCCATAACTATCATTTGTAGTAATATAGATCCAATAATAATCCATAAAATAAATTTATTTTCTTTGAAATTCATTTTAAATATACTCTTTGTTTCACTCTTACAATTTAATACATGCATATTTTGCATAAATACCATTAAAGCAAGAACATATCCTCTAGCTTCTACAGCGTTCATACCAATTTCCTTTACTAAAATATACCAGATACTAAATACTATTAATCCAATAAATAATCCAGATATTAATATTTGCTTTATTAATTCTTTTTCAAATAAACTTTCAGTTGTTTTTCTTGGTTTTTCTTTCATTATCGTATCAGTCTCTCTTTCAAAAGAAAGCCCGATGTCTTGTAATCCATCAGTTACAAGATTTAACCATAATAATTGAATAGCAACAAGTGGTATGGGTAAATTGAAAGCAATTGATAAAACAAAAAATAATACTTCAGCAAAACCACAAGATAATAACATTATACTTATTTTTCTAATATTAGAATAAGCATTTCTTCCTTCTTCTATACCTGCGACAATGGAAGAAAAATTATCATCTACTACTATCATCTTAGCAGTTTCTTTTGCAACATCTGTTCCGCTACCCATAGCAATTCCAATATTAGCTGCTTTAATTGCCGGTGCATCATTAACTCCATCACCGGTTACCGCCACAAATTCTCCTTGTCTTTTTAATGATTCAACAATCTTTAATTTTTGTAAAGGAGTTACTCTAGCAAAGACTTTTTTATCTTGAATAAATGAATCGAATTTATCTTCATCATCTATATAGAAATCTAAATCACTTCCGGTTACTACCTCATCCGAACTACTGGCGATTTCTAATTCTCGAGCTATAGTATAAGCTGTTAATGCATGGTCGCCTGTTATCATTAAAACTTTAATTCCTGCTTCACTACATTCTTTTATAGAATTAATTGCTTCCTTTCTAACAGGATCTATAAAGCCAACAAGTCCAATGAAAGTTAAATCTTTTATGTCTCTTTCATCATATTTTTCTTCTGGATGAATACTACCATCACATAAAGCAATTACTCTATAACCTGCAGATGCTAATGAATCATTTTGCTTTAATATCTTTTCTTTATCTATTTTAATTTTTCTACCATTTTTATATTCAAATGAACAAAAGTCAATTATTACTTCTACTGACCCTTTAGCAGTACAATATATTTTGTCTTCTTTCGTATAAAAAATAGCACTATATTTCTTTTCTGATTCATATGGTATTTCATGTATCTTATTAACAGTCAAATTATTAACATCTAATTTTCTAGCAAGAGCTAAAAATGCTATGTCGATAGAATCTCCAAATTTTTTCCATTCTTTTTTTTCTTTTTCAAGCATTGCTCCATTATTTATTTTACCAAGACTAGCAATATATTTTGCATTTTCAATATTAGAATTATCTATCTCAATAACTTTACCATCATCATTATAACCATTACCTTCAACTTCAAATGTTTCACCATTAGCAAGAACAATCATTTTAGCTGTTTGCTCATTAACAGTTAATGTACCAGTTTTATCACTTGCTATAACAGTACAACTTCCTAAACTTTCAACAGAATTTAATTTTTTAACAATTACATTCCTTTTAGCCATTTTGTTAGATGCAATAGTTAAAGCCATGGTAAGTGCTAAAGGTAACCCTTCTGGCATAGCTGATACTGAAAGAGCAACTACAGATAAGAATATATCCATTGGAGAATAACCCTTACTTATTAAAACTATTCCGATTATAATAGATATTACTATTATGATAACTGTAATTTGCTTAGAAAATTTTTCCATTCTAATTGTTAATGGAGATTTAGTTTCTGCAGTGTCTGTTACCTTTTGTGCTATTTGTCCAATTTCAGTATTAATACCAGTAGAGGTTACTACTGCAATAGCCTTACCTGTTAAAACAGATGTACCTGCATACAACATATTCTTCTTAGTAGTATCAGTTAGTTTAATTTTATCACTACTTTTAACTACTCCAATACTCTCACCCGTTAAAATACTTTCATCAATAGTTAAGTTATTTGAATTAATAATTCTCATATCAGCTGGTATTTTGTTACCTGGTTCAATTGTTACTATATCTCCAGGTACTATCAAAGATGAATCTATTTCACATGGTTTATTATCTCTTATTACACTAACATTCATTCTTATAAGATTTTTAAGTGCTTCAGAATTCTTCTTTGCTCTATATTCTTGTATAGTTGATACTATTGCATCTACTAAAATTATGAATAATATAGCACAAGCATCTAAAGTTTCTTTTGCTATAAAAGAAAGAATAGATGCCACTAACAAAACATAAATAATTGGATCTTTAAAGGATTCAAAAAATATTTGAATTACATCTTTCTGTTTTTCTTTAGGCAGTTCATTCAAACCATATTTTTTTAATCTATTATTTGCTTCGTTTTCATTTAAACCATTTAATGATGATTTTAAATCTTTTAAAGCTATTTTACTATCAAAATATGCATAATCCTTCATATCCTATCATCCTTATTATAATAATTATAAGATATTATACCTATTTTTTCAACAAAAATGGAACAAGTTAACTGCTTGTTCCAAGTGTTATATCAAACGTTTGATTTTCTTTTCCTCTAATAACGGTTACTTTAATATTATCATTAGGTTTATATTTAAATAAATAATATCTTAATTCTGCTACATTTTTAACAGAATAATTTCCTATTTTAACTATAACATCACCTTTTTGAAGTTTAGCATTATAAGCAGGCCCTCCAGTTTCAACTTCATATATTATTACTCCTGAATTAATACTATCATCTAATGCAATTCCTCTTCTTAATAAATAATATTTTGATGTTATATCACCCATACTAATACCTAAATATGCTCTTTTAATTTTTTCTCCTTTGACTATTGTACTAGCATATTCGATAGCATCTTCTATTGGAATAGCAAATCCTATACCTTCTATTTGAGATTGAACTAACTTCATTGAATTAACGCCAATTACATCACCATTAACATTACAAAGTGGTCCACCACTATTACCTGGATTTATTGCGGCGTCTGTTTGCATAACGTTCATAATCCAATCACTAGTATTTGAATTTACAGAAACTTCTACCATTCTATCTTTACCGCTAAGTATTCCTCTAGTTACAGTTCCTTTATAATCAGCGCTTATAGGTGAACCAATCGTAAATACAGTATCACCAACCTTGGTATCAGCGCTTTTACCAAGTTTAGCAACTTTAGTAGCATATTTAGGATCTATTTTAACTACTGCTATGTCAGCATATTCATCACTTCCAAGTACAGTAGCATCTATTGTTTCACCACTCATTAATATTACTTTAATCTCGCTAGCATTTTCTACAACATGATGATTAGTCATAATATAGCCTGATGCATCATATATAAATCCAGAACCAATACCTGCTAAAGTATTACGCTGATAATTTTCAACTACTACAACAGAGTTATAAATATTATTTATTCCAGATGATAATCCCTCTTCTGTTACTGTAACATTTTTTTCTTCTTTGCTTATTGTTGTTATTACAGAACTAGGATTACGAGAAATAATAAAATACATTAATGCACACCCTGCAAAAACAGATAATATTATTGTCACAATATATATTATAGTTTTTTTCATTATGCCTCCTTAATCAAGATAAACTATTTGTCTATAATTCTCTGGGAATCCCATTCTATATAAAACCTTTTGAATTTCAATAGATTTTAATTTAGACTCTAACCAATCTATTTCATAATTTATTTCATTCATCATCATTTTAAAATCATCAGGTGTTAATAACTGCTTTAATATTATAATTAATGCGAATATATCTCTTTTTCCATAAATATATTCATCATCAACTTTAGGTATATTTAAAAGCTCATGATATCTACTATCAGCAATAGATTTTTGTGTTTCATGATTGTACAAAATATCTTCATGGGCACATAAATTTCTATAATTAGATAATATAGATAAATAATCTTCTAAAACATCATCATCAATATTATAATAACTTGCTATTTCCTCTTGATCTTCTTCTTTAATTATTGAGAAAAGTTCACTCATAAGGCCAAAGCTTAATACTTTAACTCCTACCCACATAGGAATATATCCATAATTATTTATATAATGACTAGTTGCTTGATGTTGGTATCCATTTATTCTAATTTGTCTTTTTAATTTTCTAATCAAATCATTTATTTGTTTGATTTTATCTTTACTTCTATCAAAGTTATTAACATTTAGATAATCTTTTTCTTTATAACCATATTTTTTACTTAAAACATAACTAAAAATAGACTTATAGTTATTTTCTACTATTAAAATATTTTTAAATATAATATTTCTAAAAAATCTATCAAATGTAAATAAGGCATACATTTCTTCAAACGTAGACCCAGGCACAAATCTCTTAGAACCAGTAACTAAAAAAGGTGAACGATAACCATTTAAAAAGAAATAATTTTCTCTTAAAAGTATCTCACTTGTTTTATCATAATCTCCTATAGTTAGCCCTTTACTTTTAAGTATACTGATTTGCTCATCAATAGTTTTAAATACTTTTGCTGCCACTTTTCACTCTCTTTTCCACCCTATTATAATTATATCATTATTATATTTCTTTTAAAATATTTTATTTTATTTTTACATTATTTTCTAGTTTCTATATAATTAACTTTCCATACTTTAACTTTATCAAATAGTCTAAATTCTCTAGTTACCAATTGATAAAAAACAATATCATCATGAGATAAAGAAGATAAATGATATGTATTAATCACATTAAAGCCAACACTTTTAAATTCTTCTACGTATAAATCATTATTATAACAATTAATATCATTAACATCACATGAAGTCTTATCAAGTATAACTATCGGATCAGCTGCTTCCATAAATTGCAATCTTAACCCTTCTTCACAAATAAAAATAACATATATTGATATCAAACTAATTATAAATTTTTTTAATGTTTTCATATTATCACCTACTATAAAAGTATTATAACATATTAAAATAACTCATACGAGTTATTTTTAATAATTATTCTAATATTTGTGTATCTATCGTAATTTTTTTGTTATCATAATCCACCGTAGCAGTAGCGTCATATGGAATTATACATCTAGGTACACTATGTCCGAAATTAACATTATAAAGTACTGGAGTTTCTAAATCAGCAAACACTTTCCTATATACCTCTTTATATTCATCATAATATTTTTCATCTATTGGTTTACCAACTATGATACCTTTAATCAAATTAAATATGTTTCTTTCTTTGAATTCCATTAACATTTTTTCAAGCTTTTCTGGTTCTGCTTTTTCTTCACTTGTTTCTAAGAACAATATTTTTTCAGTCCACTCTTCTTCATTAGGCAAAATATTATATTTTTTATAAATATCTTTTTCATCACTATATCTAGATCCTGTAAAAGCATCATATAAACTTTCTATGCATCCTCCATATAGTTTTCCAGTTAATTTTCCACTTCCATTAAGAGTTTCATAGCCATGCTCTTCAACATGAGACTTTCTAGGAATACCAAGTTGTTCTTCACCATAACTTTCTCTGTCATAATACCATACATCACTAGATTCTATTTCATAATTTGATTCGTTCATAAAAAACTTTTCAAAATATTTCTTAGTATATGGAAGCATTTCAGTATCTAGTTCAGCTAAATCAACAAGTAAACATGGTCCATAAAATGTTGATAAGCCCAATCTATTTAGCATTATATGATTATTAGTTGTATCTGAAAATCCCATAAATATTTTTGGATTATTTTTAACTGCATCAACAAATTCCTTATCATCCATTAAATATGGAATTGTTTTATATGTGTCATCCCCTCCAATAGCGCAAATTATTCCCTTTATTTCAGGATTCATAAATGCTGTTTTTAAATCCGCAGCTCTTTCTTCTGGATGTTTTTCTAAATAATCCATATCTTTTAATGCATTTGGCATAATAACAGGCTCTAATCCAAAATCTTTTAATCTTTTTATACCAAGATCCAATTCATGTTTACAAAAAGGCATGCCAAGTAATCCTCTTGATAAACTTACTATAGCTATCTTATCTCCTTTATTAAATCTTTTTGGTTTCATACTATCACTCCCAACCTAATTATATCACATTTAAAAAATCACTTAGCTAAAATAGTTAAGTGATTTAATTTATTCAATATTAACTCCTTTATTTAATTCCTTTTTACATAATATACTCATTAATCCTATTATTAAGATATATATTAAGATAGATAATACAATAAGTAATTTCATTGACGAAGTATCTATTAAAACATTATTTGTAAATAAGTTCATAATACTACTATCAAATAATCCAAATATAAATAATAACAGTAATACAATACTCTGAGATACTATATAAGATACAAATCCAAATAATACAGATAATCCTATTTTTCCATTATTATTTTTATAGCCTAATATGATTCCAAAAAAGCCACATTGGATAGCATTAAATACTTCTAGGAAAACAACAGCAATAAAGCTTATAACAAAAAGCGTAGTATTAAATTCTAAACCAGTAGTAATTGCATTTATTACGCCCTTTAATTCTAACCACCTATCTTTTGTATAATATGCAATAAATAAGCTTAACAATATTATCAGGAATCCAAATATAAAGAATACTAAAGTTTGTATAAATTTAGAATTATAAATATCATTTTTAGTAACTGGTAAAGTGTGAGTTAAATAAGATTCATCTTTATAAATAGAATCTCTAAACCTTATCCAACTTCTCATCATAGTGTTAATTAAAATATTAACAATCATAGCAAATAAACAACCTACACTAATTTGACCAATAATCTTAACCATTACTGTTTCATTTAAAGAAAATAAAATTCTAGTAGTTATAGAGAAAAATAATGATAGTATATAGAATACACTCATATTTTTAATCATATATTTTAAATCATACTTTAATAATTTATTTAGCATTTGAATGTCCTCCTGAATATTTCATCTATTGATGATTTTTCTTTATTTCTAAGTTTATCAGCTTCACTCTGTAGTACTATTTTTCCTTTATCTATAAATACAACCTCATCTAAAATTCTTTCAATATCAGATATTAAGTGTGTAGAAATAATAACGCTAGCATTCTCATTAAAATTTGAAAGTATAGTATCCAAAATATAGTCTCTAGTAGCAGGATCAACCCCACCTAACGGCTCATCTAATATATATAATTTTGCTTTTCTTGACATAACCAAAACAAGTTGAACTTTTTCTTGCATACCTTTACTCATTTTTGAAAGTGGTTTATTAATATCCAAGTCTAAATCCTTTAATAATTTTTCTGCTTTATCATAATCAAAGTCTGAATAAAAATCTTTGAAATATTTCATTACTTCTGATACTTTCATTTGTTTATTTAAATATGTTCTTTCAGGTAAATAAGAAACTATTTTTTTAGATTCAACACCAACTTTTTTACCATTTATTAAGATTTCTCCACTTGTTGGAGTTAATAAATCATTGATTAATTTAATTAATGTTGTTTTTCCTGCACCATTCTTACCCAATAATCCTATTATTTTACCACCAGAAACACTTAAGTTAATATCTTTTAATATTTCTTTATTATCAAAGGATTTATTTAAATTTTTAATTTCTAATAGTTTTATATTACTCATCTATTTCCTCCAAATACTTGATTGAATCTGCTTTCCCTAAACCAATTCTTTTCATGCCTTGAAAATAACTTTTAGCAAGTGTCATAGCATATTCATCTTTTAATTTTTCAATTAATTTTTCATCCTTTGTAACATACTTACCATTTGTTCTTTCTGTATATATTAGTTTCATACCTTCTAATTCTACAAGCGCTTTTTGCATAGTATTTGGATTTACTTTAAAAGTATTAGCAAATTCTCTAACAGATGGTAATTTCTCTCCACTTTTAAAAGTCCCTGAAATAAGATAAATTTTCATATATTCCAATAGTTGGATATATATTGGAATATTATTATCAAAAGAAATTTCCATAATTTCACCTCATTGTATTACTTGATTAATACAATGATATTGTATATCGAATTACATATAATGTCAATATAAAAAAGACTTATTATAAAGTCTTTAATATTATTGTCTCTTTATTGTTAAACATATTCCTATAATTGATCCAATTAATAATAGTGGTGACACTCTCATAAACACCCATATAAAGGTATGAATTCCAACTCCTAACACGGCTAATTCAGGATTACTATAATTCCATTCCATATATTCATTTCCAAACGTTAGTAAACATAGAAATATTATGATTAATAAAATGCACGTAGTTATAAAGAAATAGTGCCAAAACTTTCGCTTACTTTCTTTTCTTTGGGCTAGTTCTAAATTAATTAATTCAAGTTTTTCAGATATTTCTTTTAAATTATCAGTTTTATCTTCAAAAATTGTTTCTCCAAGCAATGTACTTACAGAAGTATCTAATACCTTTGATAAAGATATTAACATCTCTGAATCAGGAACTGATAAACCTGTCTCCCATTTTGATACTGTTTGTCTCACCACATTTAACTTAATACTTAATTCTTCTTGTGAAAGTCCTTTTTTCTTTCTTAAAGATTTTATATTATCTTTTAGCATTTAAATAATTCTCCCTTCGACAAGATAATTTTATTATACTATTTCCGTTGCTACAAGCAATGATTTTTAACATTTATCATCTTATGATTCTTTTTATTCAAAAAATCACATACTTTAACAAAACAAGATATCTGATCTTCATTTAATTCATGAGTATCTACCATGTGTTTTAATTCTCCCATTGAAAACCATTTTACCTCAGTCAATTCCTCCTTTTGTACTGTGATATCATTAAGATCTATATCTTTATTTACAAAATACATTTTATAGCAATCTTTACCATCACATCCAGAATCGTAAAGTATGAAGTTTTCATTAGAAAAATCTAATCCAAGTTCTTCTTTTACTTCAGTAATAATCCCTTCTATTGGAGTCTCACCTGACTTGGGATGACCACCAGTTACTCCCCAATCTCCACCCTTAGCTTCAACTCTTTTTTGCATTAAAAATTCACCATTGGAATTTCTAATTACTACCATTACTACAATAGGGTAATATCCTTCTGGAATTAAATCACCTTTTCTATATGTTTTATTAGTTTTATTACTATTCTTATCATACAAATCTCTTAACTCGGCCATTTTATCACTTCCCATTAATAATTATACCATTGATTATAGAACGTTTGTTTGCTATAATATATCTTGGAACATTTAATAAGTTGGGTGGAGCCAAACTTCTTGACAGAAGGGAGGCGAGAATATGAACAAGAAGGATTTTTTAATTCTATCTTTAGTAATTATTATCTTCCTTTTACTATTCTTACTATTTATAGTATTAATATAAAAGAAATCCACCTAACTCAGCAATGATTTAGGTGGAATCGAATTTATTCGGCAACACTCAACATGCGACATTAAGTGTTCCTTTTTTATTGTATGAAGTTTCCTTCATCTATATACAATATATCATAAATTTATATTTTTATCAAGCCATATACGTGCTAAGCAGTATCTGAGTAATTTTCTTCCATTATCATTTATATGATTTTTTACCATTATTTTGCAATAGTGAATCATGATATTCTTTCATTTTCAATACTAAATTATCAATAGCATTAATTTTATCATCAGAAAAATCAACTTTTTCTTTTTTAGAAATAGTTCTCCTAGCTTTAAATCCACACATAAATATTAATTGGGAAAATTGGCTAAAATATTCATCACCAAGTGATTCTCTAAATTTCAATAAATTACCTGAAACATTTAATTCCTTTAAATTATCCTTAAATGCACTATAAAACGAATCAATCACTGGAAATAAGTTCTCTTGCCAAGATGGCATAACCTCAACCTTTAATCCGATTTTTTTTAATTCTTCTATAATCTCTAAAGTCATTTTCTGATTAATTGCTTCATTTAAATCATTATCATATTGGATAATTCCATTTTTTTCAACACTATAACTAATCCCACTAATCTGTATTAACGGTTTTCTAGATACAATATGACTACCAATTTTATGATTAATCTCATGTATTATTTTAGTTAAATCATAAGATAATGGTAAAACCAGTACATCAAATTCATCTATATATACACTCTGTAAAAAGGCTTCTTTTTTTCTTTCTTTTAGGATTCTGTCTAATTCATCTTTAGGAAGCGATGAAATTATATGATTATAAATATTATCATTCATATCACTTGATTCATCATACCAAATAACTCTTGAATCTTTTATTTTGTCCACAATGTATTCGCTATTATCTGTTCCATAAAAATTAATAAATGCTTGAATAATGAAATTTATGTCATTATTTAATCTCTCGTTTACTTCTTTAAACTTATTTTCTAATTTTTGCATTATTTCACCTCTTATATAAAATTATATCATAAAACCTAAATTTTGTAGCCTACCTGTAGCCTACTCGTAGCCTACGACGCTAGTTCCGTTTTATAATAGAGTTTTATTATATGCAAAAAAAGCCCGTAAATACAGGCTTTTCGAAACATTGAAATAAGAATTTCCTATCTCTTACTGAATTGTGGTGCTCTACGTGCTTTCTTAAGACCATATTTCTTTCTTTCCTTAATTCTAGCATCACGAGTTACCATACCATTTGATTTTGCTAACATTAATGCTCTAGCAATACCTAATCTAATAGCTCCTGTTTGACCAGAAAAACCTCCACCTTTAACACTAACTAAAACATCATATTTATCTTTTGATTCAGTTAGTTCTAATGGTTGAACTAAATCCATAACTAATGTTTCATAAGGCATATAGTCTTTTACATCCTTACCGTTAACAGTTATTTTACCAGTTCCTTTTACTAATGTTACTTTTGCAACACATCTTTTTCTTCTACCTAAAGCAGTATATTTTTTAGTTTCTGCCATACTACTTTACCTCCAATCTTTCTGGTTTTTGAGCTTCATGTTTATGTTCACTACCAGCATATACAAATAATTGTCTATAGATTTGTCTTCCTAATCTATTTTTTGGAAGCATACCTTTAACAGCTCTTTCTACCATTTCTACTGGATACTTTTCTACCATTGTTCTAGCAGTTCTCTCTCTTAAACCACCTGGATATCCACTATGATTATAATAAATTTTCTTATCTAGTTTATCACCAGTAAGATTTACCTTTTCAGCATTGATAATAATAACATTATCTCCACATGCTACGTAAGGAGTATAAGTTGGTTTATGTTTTCCTCTTAATACAGAAGCAGCTAAAGCAGCAACTTTACCTAAATTCTTTCCTTCTGCATCAATTACAAACCACTTATGTTCAACGTCTTCTTTTTTTAACATAAATGTTTTCATATTTAAATCCCTTCTTTAATATCAGTACTACTATATTTGCAACTATAGTCTCTTCTTTCCCACAGAAGAGTGCACCTCCATTAAAATGTACCGGGAATATTATATAAAAAGTATATTCAAATGTCAAACATTTTTTTACATTTTACATCTATTTAATAATAAATATTATACACAAACATTTAATCATTATTCTTGACAATATATCATTAAATATTATACAATTTATTTATAATATGGAGGAAAAGATGAAGAATAAAGGAATGCTAACTTTACTTGTGATACTATTCATCATCGCTGCTGGCTGTGGTGGTGTAGGATTTTATTATAGTAGCAACAGAGTTACTGAAGAAAAACCAAAGCCTGTGGAAGAACCCGTAACGGCTAAAATATCATATTTATATTATTTAGAAGAGACAAAAGTAGATGAAATGCCTAAAAATGATGTTACTACTGCAGAAGACGGTACTGAAACTACTAATGTTAAGTATAAATTTTCAAGATTTTCATGTACTAATGATTTGACAGGCTCTTTTAATGAAGATACATGGGAATTTACTCCAGCTGAACAAAAAGATAGTGTTTGTAGCTTATATTTTGTTAATGCTAAATATAATGTTACATTAACAGTTGTCAATGGGCAAACTGATGGTGATAATACAAAAGAAGTAGAAAGAGAACAAAATGGTAAATTTAAAATAATACCAGATGCCGGTTATGAATTTAAAGAAGCACAATGTTCACCAGATGATAAGGCAGCATCTTGGGATAGTTCAGATAGTACAATAAATATTAATGCTATTACTAGTGATGTTATGTGCAAAGTAACATTTGGTATAAAAGAATTAACTGCTAAAATAACTGTAGTTAATGGTACTGGCAATACCACTGAAAAAGCAAAATATGGTGAAAGTGTTAGTGCTATAGTAAGTGCTAATGATGGATATGAAAAACCAAAAATAGAATGTACTAATAAACAAACAGCTACATTTGAAAACAATAAAATTTCAATTCAAAAATTAACTGATAATACTGAATGTAAAATTACTTTTAATGCAGTTCCTATTACAAAATATAAATTAACATTTGAATTACCTCAACAAGTAACTGTTGTAAGTGGTAACCTTACTCAAGAAATTGAATCTGGTAAAGATGGTACTATTACATTACAAACTGATAGTTCTTATACTCATTCACTTGATTGTGGTGGTGTATCTCCATCAAAATCTGAAGATATTAATGCTACTACTAGAAAATATACATTCTTAGCAATTAAGAATAATATAACATGTAAGGTAACAGCGACTAGAATAGAACCAGAGCCAACAACACCTACTGAACCTGAACAACCATCAAATTAATAAATTAAAATGAAGCACTGCTTCATTTTTTTATTGAAATATAATTATTTAAATGATAAATTATTGTTGGTGAAAGAAATGTGGAAAATAGGTAATGTAGAAATTAAAAATAAAATAGTTTGTGCACCTATGGCTGGTGTTTCTAACCAAGCATTTAGACAAATATTGAAAGAAATGGGAGCAGGTCTTATTTATAGTGAAATGATAAGTAATATGGGAATAATCTATAATAGTAAAAATACCATAGATATGCTTAAAATAAGTGATCAAGAAAGACCAATTAGCATTCAAATATTTGGAAATAGCACAGAATCTTTTGTTAATGCCGCTAAATATATAGAAGAAAACATTCATCCGGATATTATAGATATAAATATGGGATGTCCTGTTCCAAAAGTTGCGCTAAAATCACAAGCAGGATCAAGTTTACTTAAAAATCCTGATAAAATTAAAGAAATAGTATCTGCTGTAGTTAATGCTGTAAAAACACCAATTACAGTTAAAATAAGAGCTGGATGGAATAATAGTACTATCAATTGTGTAGAAGTTGCAAAAGTAATAGAAGCAGCTGGTGCTAGTGCAATAGCTATACATCCAAGAACTAGAGAGCAAGGATATAGTGGTACAGCAGATTGGAGTTTAATTAAAAAAGTTAAAGAAGCTGTTAGCATCCCCGTAATTGGAAATGGTGATATTAAAACAATATATGATGCAAAAAGAATGCTTGAAGAAACAAAATGTGATGCAGTTATGATAGGAAGAGCATCCCTAGGATATCCTTTTATTATAAAAGAATGCGTGGAATATATAGAAAATAATAATATAATAGAAAAACCTAGTTATAAAGAAATTGTTGATATGATGTTAAAACATTATGAGCTATTAAAGCAATATGATGGCGATAAAAGAGCAATTATGGAAATTAAAACACATGCACTTGCATATCTAAAACATATACCAGGAAGCAAAGAATATAAACTAGAAATATCCAATTCTAAAACAGAAGAAGAATTTATAAGTATAGTAAATCATATTAAAAAATATATTGAATCATTGTGAAAAATAATAAAAAAGTCTAGCAAAATCTTGTAATGCTCGGCTTTTTTATTATATAATTATTTTGAGGAGGATATAAAATGAAAAAGACAGGATTATTTAAAATACTTATGTGTGTATTGTTAAGTGTTGTTTTATTATCTTGGCTATTACCATCTAGTTACTTCTATATGGGAGAATTAATGGATATTGGTAGATATAGAATAGGATTCTTTGATATTTTCCAATTCTTATTTGGAACATTTGAATTCCAAAATTTCGTACAAATATTCTTATTTATTCTTTCAGTAGGTGTATTTTATGGAGTTCTTGAAAAAACAGGAAAATATAGAGCTTGGGTAGATAAAATAGCAGCATCATTCAAAGGAATTGAATGGGTACTTTTAGTAATAATTGCCGTATTACTAGCAGGTCTTACATCAGTGTTTAACTATGGAGTTATACTATTTATGTTTATTCCATTCTTAGTTGGTTTAGTTCTTGCTATGGGATATGACAAAATGACTGCTTTTGTAGCAACATTTGGTGCTATGTTAGTAGGTAACATTGGAAGTACTCTAAGCTATGAAGTAAGCAATTCAATTAATAATGCAATTGGAATATCAATGTCAACAGGTATTGTATTTAAGTTATTACTATTAGTTTTAACTTTAGGGCTATTAATATTCTATTTAGTAAAAGCAAAACATACATTAGTAAATAAAGTAGAAAGCAAAGTGGAAGAACTTGTTGAAAATGATTTATTCATTGGAGAAAAATCTTCTAATAAGTATTCAGTTGCTACAATAATAGTTGTTTTTTCAGTTCTATTTGTACTTCTAATATTAGGCTGCACTAAATGGTCTGATATATTTGGAGTAAATATATTTGAAAACTTCTATAATACTGTTATGGGAATCAAAATAGGAGAATTTGAAATATTCAAAAATCTATTTGGTGAAATAGCTGCATTCGGTAAATGGTATTATGCTGAAATGACTATAGTATTATTGTTATCTGCTTTATTAGTTGGTAAATGTTATAGAATGAAATTTACTGAAATAGGAAATAATATGGTTAATGGTGTTAAAAAAGTATTAAAGCCAGCACTATTAGTTATGCTATGTTATGCAGTATTCTATTTCAATGCTAATTCAATGACATATCCAACAATTGCTAAATTCCTTATGGGTGCTACAAAGAACTTTAATTTCATGTTTACATCTATTTCTATGGCATTAGGTTCTCTTGAACATGTAGATATGTTATATATTGCTTCTTATGTAATACCTCAATTAGCCGCTGGAACAGATAATACTGTAACAATGCTAATTATATCTCAAGGTATATATGGTGTTACAATGTTAGTAGCTCCTACTAGTGTAGTATTAGTATTAGGTCTTAGTTATTTAGGTATTCCATATACTGAATACATTAAGAAAATGTGGAAATACATTGTAATTGCACTAGGAATTGTATTAGCACTAGTTGTAATAAGCATGTTAATATAATTTAGAACAACATAATTATCAAATTATGTTGTTTTTTTATGCATAAAAAGTATTTTAATTATTAATAATGACATAATATATATTATGATAGAATATGACATAGAAGTAATCAAAATATTAAAGGAAAGTGAAAAAGAAGCAAAATTATTGGAGTGTAAATATGTTTCTACAGAACATATAATACTAGCAGTTTTAAAATCAAATAATACCATCAAAAAACACTTTTTGCAAAGGAATATAACATACGATGATTATTTATCAATAGTAAAAGAAAGCACTCCTAGAACCGATAAAAACACTCTTATTTCATATACTCCATTACTAAAAAGAATTATAATATCATCTTCTAAAAACAATAAGGTTAAATTAAAAGAATTAGTATTAAGAATATTAGATCAAACTAATAGTGTAGCCTATTCTTTATTGTTAATAAAAAATATAAATATTAATGAGCTATATAACGATATAAAAAGCGAAGAAATAACAAGCTATGGAATTAATCTAAATAAGAAAAAACTAGATAAATTATGGATAAGAGAAAAAGAATTAAATGAATTAATTGAATCACTTTGTAAAAAGAATAAAAATAACGTAATTTTAATTGGAGAAGCAGGAGTGGGTAAAACAGCATTAGTTGAATCACTTGCGCAAAAAATTAATATGAAAGATGTTCCAAAAGAATTAATAGACAAGCAAATAATTTCTATTAATATTGCGTCAATAGTAGCAGGAACTAAATATAGAGGAGAGTTTGAAGATAGGCTTGAAAAAATAATAAAGAGATTCGAAAATGACAAATATATTCTTTTCATAGATGAAATACACACAATATTAGGTGCTGGTTCATCAGAAGGATCTATAGATGCTGCTAATATATTAAAGCCATATTTAGCAAGAGAAGACATAAGATGTATAGGTGCTACTACTATTAACGAATTTAATAATTCAATAAAAAAAGATAAAGCTCTTATGAGAAGATTCAAAATTATACACATAAATGAACCAAATCGTGTAGAAACTGAACAAATTTTATTAAATGTAAAGAAGTATTATGAAGATTTTCATAATGTAAGAATTACTAATAAATCTATCAAAAATATAATAAATCTATCGAGTATAAAATTACCAAATAAAAAAGAACCTGATAGAAGTTTAGATATATTAGATATAGCATGTACTAAATTAAAACTTAAATATAAAGATGATAAATATAACGAATTATTAAATAAGAAGAATAAATATTTAATTGAAAATAATTTTAAAAAAGTCATAGAAATTAATACTAAAATTAACAACTTATATAATAAAAATAGAATATTATCACAGGATATTATTAATAACTGCTTTAATGATTTAAATAATACAAATAAAATAGGATTTAAGTTACCTTAAATCCTATTTATTTTAACATTAATTACTTTGTATATGGTAATAAAGCCATATATCTAGCTATTTTAATTTGATTAGCAATATGTCTTTGATGTTTAGCACATGCTCCAGTCATACGTCTAGGTAATATTTTACCTTTTTCATTTATATATTTTGAAACAATAGCTACATCTTTGTAATCTACTGATTTACCAGCACACATTTGACATATTTTTTTTCTTCTATAAAATTCTGCCATTTTCTCCTCCTTTAGAATGGTAAGTCATTATCACTTAGTGATATTTCCTTATCATAATTTTCATACGGATCTGAAGCAGGAATATCATATTCAGGCATAGTATCTATTGGGTCTTGACTTGGTGCATCTACATAAGCACTAGGTGCTTGATTAGAACTTCCCTCGTTCTTTCCACCAACAAACTCTATATTTTCAACTACAACCTCAGTAACATATCTTTTAGTGCCATCTTGTGCATCATAGTTTCTTGTTTGAACTCTTCCTTCAATACCAATTAAGCTTCCTTTTTTAAAATATTTAGAAACAAAATCAGCTTGAGCTCTAAATGCTACACAAGGTAAGAAATCTGCATCATAGTTACCATCTTTATTCTTAAAGTTTCTACTAACTGCTACTGTAAAATTAGCAGCAGAAGAACCATTATTCATACTTCTAACTTCAGGATCACGAACTAGTCTTCCAACTAATAATATTTTATTCATACTACTCCTCTTCTCTTATGACAATATGTCTTAAGATGTTTTCATCAATCTTAGCTTTTCTATCAAATTCTTTAACAGCAGCAGCACTAGCTTCTACATTAAGAACATAATAGTTTCCTCTAACTTGATTATTTATCGGATAAGCAAGTTTTCTTTGACCCATATCTTTAGTGTTAACTATTTTAGATTTCATGTTTGTTAATACTTTTTCAAAAGCACTAACTGTATCTTTTTGAGTCTTTTCATCGATATCAGCTCTAACGATAAACATTATTTCATATTTATTCATTATTACACCTCCTTTTGGTCTTAACGGCTTCAAATGAAGCAAGGAACTTTCGTTCGAAAGTATTATAACACACTAATTAATAATATTCAATCATAATTTTATTAATATTATTTTTAAAAATTTTACATATATTTGTAAATAAAATGTGTCAAATTTATGTGTCAAATTTACAAAATATGTTGTAAATATTATATGTAAAGCATATAATTTAATTATCAAAAGCAAAAGGAGGAACAATATATGAAGATTAAAAGAAAAATAATATTCTTTATATCACTATTATCATTATTCTACTGTGTTTCATTAATGCAAGAGACATATGCAAAATATATTTCAAGTGCCAATGCTAGTGCTGAATTAACAGTAGCAAGATGGAATGTTCTTGTAAACAATCAAGACATATTACAAAATTCAAACTTTTCAGATAAAATTGCTCCTACTTTTGAAGGAACAACACATATTAAAAATGGTATTATAGCCCCAACTGCTGAAGGATACTTTGATGTTACTGTAAATGGAGAAGATACAGATGTTTCATTTGAATGGACGCTTACTCTTGAACCCGATGAAACAAATACAATAACAGATTTAGAAATAGTTAAATATTCAATAGATAATGTAGAATATGCATATAATGATGCTATTACGCAAAGAGTTTTATTAAACGATGTTTCTCGTACTAAAACAGTTAGAGTATACGTAAGATGGAATGATAATGCTGCAACTGAAACTATGGATAATGCTGATGATACAGCAGCAACTAAAACTGGAGTAGCAGCAATTAAAGTTGATTTAAATGTAATTCAAATACAATAATAAAAACAGTTCATACCAATTAATCTGAACTGTTTTTTAACTGTTTGATTGTGTTATATATACTTTTACTTTTAAAGTTATGCAAGGATCTGTTGGATTATCTTGCCTAAAATTATATGCTCTTGTTCCCCATTGAGTATCTAGCTCATCATTTCCTGATTCATATGCCCACGTAACATTAGTTGTAAATAATGCAAGTCCTGTTTCTGCTTCCATACTTTGTGAAGAAATATTAAATGATATTTGAAAGGGATATTCATTAAGTAATCTTGTTTTAAGTTGATCACTTGTCAAATCACCTGTTACTGATTGCTCACCTTTTTCAGCCCTTCCCTCAATAGTTACATATTCATCGCCCATTATATTCGCTTCTAAAATGCTATAACTTACATTAGCCATTACTTCACTGTAGTTAAATGCTTTTAATTCATTTGTAAAGTTTGGCATTCCAGGATAAATGTTATCAACTACAACATTAACATAGTCAACAATTTGGTCATCGCCATCTTTAAAGTCAATTTTCCAAGATGCAACATGTACATCAACAGTATTATTTACCGTATTAACATAGATTAACCAAGCATATGAATTGGCTACTAGTAATAAAAACAATATAACAAAATGTCTTATTTTAACTTTTTTTAAAATTTTAGCAAAAGTAACTTTCTTTTTTTTCTTATTCTCCGTCATCACCATCATCCTTATTAAACATAGATGAAATGATTTCTATTGAAATAACTACTCCTATTGTCATAAATAATATATAATATGATATTCTATTATTCATAAGTTTACCAAACGTGCTTAATAATTTTGTTCTATATATTATCTTACCATATATCTGATTATATGTAATTTCAGGGTCTGGAATAGTATTAGCAAGGCCCTTAGTAGTAAAGTATGTTACCCCATCCCTTTCTTCTTTTTGTATTACTTTATGAGTAACAATTAAGCCATTTAAAGAACTTTTTTGTCCCCTGTAAGTTACATTATCGCCAACATTAATATCTTCCTCTTTAACAGCTTTAGATACTAAAATATCACCGACATGATATTCATCTTCCATTGATCCAGATACAACCATAAATACTCGCACACCAAAGAAAGACATATCATTGTTACTAAATTTTTGTATTCCAACTACCAATAACAGTAGTGCCATTACAATAAATAACAATATTTTTATTGCTTTTACAAAAATATTATTTTCAAATTTTTCTTTAAAATTTTTTACTGTTTTTTTCATGTTATCACCTAAAACTAAATTCTGTAATTTTATTGACATAAGCATCGATTTTATCATTAAACTTACGTTCTAATTCAGCAAGAGTTGCCTCATTTTTATTTTTAATTACAGCTAGTTTATCTCCTATTACTTCTTGTATTTTTTCGATTGGTAAATCTGCATTTAATTCAATTATTTTATCAATCATTTTATTTGTTAAATCTTCAACCATCTCTGTTTTAGCATCAACATCAAGTTCACCCTCATCTTTATTAATACTCATTATAGTTAAGTAATTAAGCAAAAATGTATCATCTAACATTTGATGTATTTCAACATTGTCCTCAATTAATTTTTTATCTTTCTTTACATTATTATCATATGTAGCATTTGCCTGAATAAAATCCCATAATTTCATAGCATATTGAAAGTTAACATTTTTTAATATTAAGTTAGTTTTCTTAATTGGAGGTATTACTCTCGCAACATGTTCTTTAGCAAGAGAAACATACACCGGCATATTTGTTAAATCAGAAACTCTTAATTTTAATCTTTCAAGTCTCTGCATAGGATTCATTCCATTTCTAATGCCATCTTCTTTATCATAATTAGTTTTTGATGTTATTACCATATTAATATTAATTTTTTCTGCACCTATCTTACTTACTCCATTATATTCACAAGTTTTAACATCTTTTAATTTAGAAGAAGATACTAAATTTCTTTCTTTCATTTCAATAAATAACTTCATATTATTTATAAGAGTATAAATTAGTCTATTTTCATAAGTATTGTAGCTCTCATCTTTATTAATATTTAGTATTTTTGATGGCTTAACATCTCCATTATCCTCAATCTCTTGAATAAAATTTGTATGCTTTGCTAAGTGTTTAATACTTTCTACTGTAATTCTTCTTGCTTGCTCAACTTTAACAATTTCTTCTTCGTTTACAATGAATCTATTTGGGTTTCTCAATATATTATCTAAATACATAATAGTATCTTCCATAATATCTAACCATGTAAAATCCGCTTCCACTTTTTCATAATTAGAAGCAAGTGAATATTGTGATTTTAATGATGCATTAAATTTTGTTAATTTTTTAGATCTAGTCGCATTATATAATTGCACAACTTTCAATTCATTTTGCATAGTTTTAACCCTTTCTATTCATTATCCCATTTTCTTAAGTCTTAATACATATTCAATACATTCTTTCATCTTATTTTCGCCGAATGTTTTATTTAAGAAATCTACAAATCCATCGATTTCATCACGAATCAATGAAATATTTAATTGTTCAAATTTACGTAAAATTTTCTTAGCAATAAAGTAATCTACACCATCTACTTCATCTCCACCACAGGCAACATATACAGGAACAAATTTCTTCATGTGAGCAACAATTCTGTTACCAAAGGCAATTCTGAAGTGTTTAATAACATAATCATCCATCTCTTCAATTTTTTCAAGTACTTTTTCAGACATTTGATTATTTGCAATTGCCTCTTTAAATAAATTGTTTAAGTATGAATAATTTATATCTTGAGCAGGTGTATCAATTGGATCAAAAACTTGACCTTTATCATTGATATCAAGCGGCATAGCACGGTCGTAAACTTTATCAGTTACCATAAATGTTGAGTCATCGTTATTGATTGTTCCAATATACCAACAGTTAGGTGGTATTTTTAATTTACCATTCTTTAAATGAACTGGGTCGCTTGGCCAACCTGAAGAAACAACCTCAACAATCCATTCATCTTGATTTGGCATCTCTAATATAGATAGCATTTCTGCAAAATAGTATTCTACACGAGAGATGTTCATTTCATCTAGGATTACTGTATGAATATCATCAGTATATCCAGCTTCATATAACGTTCTTAATATATCTGTTTCATTGAACTTTTTAGTAAATTCGTTGAAATATCCAAATAGTTCTGATCTATCACGCCATGATGGCTGTACAGAAGCAACACAGGAATCGTGTTTTAAAAATTTTCCCCAAGCATAAGCAAGTGATGTTTTACCAGTACCAGATATACCTTGTAAAATTACAAGCTTTGTACTTGCTAATGCTGATATAAATAATCTAATCATTTCAGATTTATAATATAGTCTTAATTGACTTGCTGCAAAATTTCTAAATATTTCAACAAGTTCAGGTAATGTAAATGTATTTCCATAATTAGGAATTTTGTAATTCTCATATTCAACATCTACATCATGCAATTTAGCAAATCTAATTGCAGTATTCTTATCAAGTTCTTCTTCACCACCTGAAGAAGCTGCTTCACCGTTTTCATTTAAAACAGGACTTTCATCAGGCTTCAATCCAAGCTGTGAAATCTTCATTGCCAAAATATCTTCCTTTTCTTTTAGTAAAGATGCAACTCTACCATTTAAGTCAGATATTTCATCCAACATAGATTCTTGTTCAACAACTGTTTTTCTAAATCTAACATATTTTCTTATAATATATACGATTAATAATACTACTAGTCCTACAAATATTAATAAAAGTAATATTGATACCCCAAATAATACCCATTCACTAATATTAAAGTCTCCCTTATAATCATTAGCGATTCTTATATATGATTTAACATCGAATATTTTTTTAACTCCATCAAAGAGTCCTTTAAATATTGAGATAAACCCTGAGAAAAATTGAGATAATATTTCATAAAAATATTTTAAAAATGTTCTCATTTACTCACCTCTTAATGTTATCATTGTTGTTTTAACATCGTCTCGACTATTCATAATAATATCATAATATCTATACTTTTTATCAAGGAAAATATATGTAAATAGTAGTAAACAACTAAAATCCATATCATATGTCTCATCAAGTTCAAGAGAGATACTAAACCCTTGATTAATTAAATTATTTATTTGTTTCTTATATTTTTTATAATCTTGATATTTAATTTTTAAATGTATCTTTGTTTTTAAATAATCATTATCTATAGCTTTAATATATTTTAATATTTTCTTTTGCTTATCAAACAATGATACAGGAAAATCTATAACATAATTATTATCATATTTTAGTTCCATTGAATCTTTTAGAACTCTAGAAGATAATAATAGTAACATTAAATATACTTTATTTTCAATAACAACTTCTGAATCATATGCTCTTTCTATAGCATATTCACTATATAATTTTGAAACGCTAAAATCATGTAATAAATCAATAACAATAACGTTATTATCATAAGTTGTTTCTTCTAAGTGAAAATCCTTTGACTCAAATAATTTATAAAATTCATTTCTTTTACTAATATATTCTCTTGCTAAACTATTTAACTCTTCTCTAGTATTTTCACTATATGTTAGTGTAATAGTTTTATCACTGAATAAAGATTTGATTATTGAATTTAATTCAGTAAAACTATTACATTTTTCAATAAATAATATATAACTGAATAAAGCGAATATATTTTTGACTTTCTCTGTCTTATCTTTACTTTCATTAATTATTTCTTTAGCAACATTATTTAATTCTTTATTTAATCTAACAGTAAACTTATTATCAAGAATTACAGAATCATTATAATATCTTACGGAAATATATTTATCTATAAGTGGTCTTACTAATCTTCTTTCATATTTATTTTCAAGAAGTAGTCTAAAATAGTTAGAAAGAAAGTTTTCTACAAATTTAATATAATCATCAAAAATACAATTCATTCTTCCTCCTAACTAGCAGAAAAGGTTACAACCGATGTATTATTTACAATTGGATATGTCCAATTTCTACTACTATCCCTTTTATAAAATCTTATTTCTTTACTCATCATAACATCCATTGGAAATGTTATGTTGCTAATATAATCAACCCCGTTATAATTTGTAGTTTGATATGTAGCTGATGACATTATTTCACTTGTCGTATCTAATATTATTACCGACGGATTAAATGATAATGTAATTACAGCAGAAGCACATTTGGCTTTATTTTCATCACTTAAAGCTAAATAATCATTAGTAGTTATTAAATCATTTACTGAATAATCACCAAATGCAGTTATTACCTTGTAAGTATCAAGTGCATTTGTTATTGAAAAAATTAAATATGGTGATCCTTCACTATCGGTAATTTCATAATCAATGCCTCTTCTACCAACAGTAACAACAAATGTAGCACTCAATGTTTTAACATAAGGTGTACTTGATGTGGCTGATACAGTAACAGTAACAGACTCATTATCATTAAATGGTCTAGTTGGAGTTAATGTAAGAGTAAAATCATCTGTTTTTTCAGCAACTTGTATTACACCACTATCTGAACTTAATGAACAAATAAGTCCATTATCACAAGTAATATCTAGAGTATACTCTATATCAGTATCGCTGGTTAAAATATTATTCTTATGATTATTAAGTTCAAATTGTATTTCAATATTACCAGCACCACCCCAGTTATTAATTCCATAAGTTACACCACCAGAAACTAATTTGTCGCTATTAAAAAAGAAATGATTAGCTTCCATTATATAATTTCTTATGTTTTCAGTGATATACCTACTAAATGTAATACCAACTGGAAGTAATAGTATTAAGATTATCAAAATTATTATTAATCTTCTTCTCTTCATTGCTATTCTCCAATCATAAAAATTATAGCATATAAAAAGAGATTATGCAACTTGAGAAGCCTTAATTATTATTGAAAATAATTCAACAAATCCTTCATACAAGTCTGGATAATCTTTATAACTTTCTGGAAATACAACTTTTAATATATATTCATCTGTTTCATTTGCAGAATGCCTAAACCTAGTAGTAACATCACTTTCAAATACTTTATAGTATACATCATTTTCATCTTGTCTTATTGAAGAACTACTAATGATACTAGTATAATCATCATCATAAGTTTCATTTTTAATTATTTCATATTGAAGCGGTAAATTAGTTGTTGTTTCAAATGTAACAGTATAATCCAAATCTACATCTGCTCTTTTTTCATCATTAAAATTTCTAACATAAAATCTATAATATTTGGGTTCATCACTAGGTTCTAATCCAGTTATAGATATAGAACCCTCATATGTTCCTTGATCTATTATAAAAAAGGCAACTTGTGCATTTGCACTAACATCCGCTTCTGATTCATACCTAGACATAGTAGATGAACCAATATTAACAATAATTACTAAAGCAGCAAAAATAAATATTAATTTACCTACTAATATAAATTTATCCTTATCAAATTTTTTAATTAAACTTTTAAGCATCCTTATCCTCATCAATATTTGTCTTAATTCTACTCATTAGTTCATCTAAATCTAATCTTACTGTATAATTTAAGAAATCTTGTTCCTTTTTATCAAACTTAACATTTTCGCCATTTATGACTTTATCTGTTTTTTCATATAATTTTGCCATTTCTTCCTTTGTCATTTTTGGACTATCTTTTTCCTTATTAATTTCCTCTAAAGGAATATCTTTAATTTTATTTACTATCTTAACATTCCTATTGTTTTTATTTCCATTATAAGAAAATGCAATATCAAATAATATAAGTGTTACAAATATCATTATTATGATAATAGGTGTTTTAAATACTTTATGCCATACTCCTGCATTAGAAAAAACTTTAATAACTTTTCCGATTATTCTATCCTTTGTAATAGCAACATCAGATGTATTATTAGCATCTCCTTTAGTAATGATATTATTTTCATTTACCGTTATTATTCTGTGTGTTATATAGGCATTATTTTCTTTAAATGTTACAATATCACCTTTTACATATTCCTTACTCTTTTTTATGATAATCATATCATTCTGATGAATTTCAGGCTCCATACTACCGCTGGCTACACCAAAAACAGAGTAACCAAACATATTAAAATACTCTTCACCCTTAACCATCATTTTAACTTTAGCAAATATTATTAATATTAGAATTAAAAATACTAACATAGTTAAAACATCAATAATAGTTTTAAATACTTTCTTTACTATTTTTGACACCCCGTTTTCATTCTTTTTATGGTTCCACTTCTGGTTCAACCTCAGGATCTACTGGTGGAACATATGGCTCTATAGTTTCACCTAAATATTGAACCGCATGCACATTTATAGGAACCCTTAGTGCATTTCCTGCCACTTCTCCAAGTGCAGTATCAGCTTCATTATAAGCTTCCAAATCATCCCATTCTAGAGATATTCTTAGCGTTACTGTTTGACCATTTCTTATTGAATCCAATGATATTACGCCAGAATAAGTATTTTCAGCAGTCTTGATTGTTGAACCCGCTGAAAGTTCATCAACGGAAATAGATATATTATCTTCATAATCTATTTCATCCACTTTAAATTCTATATCATATTTTACTGCAACATCACAAAGTGTAGCATCAAATACCAAATCAAAATATGCGTTCCCTCCAGGAGCAATATATCCACTTGCTACATGTTCATTAGAAGAATATACAAAGTTATCGATTTCTAATTCTTCACTCAATCCATCAGATATTATGTTGTTACTAAGTTTAATTACCCACTTACCAATTGTTTCATTAACAACTGCATTTGCATTGTCTTCAAATAACGCGAATGTATTAGTAAGTAAAAGAATAGTAATACTTACTGATGCAATTACTAATAACCATAATAATAATCTTAATCTATTCTTCATCATCTTCAGATTTTATCTCTTCCACAATTGAATATATCTCATATACTACAGCAAATATAGTTGGGAAAATTATAAAGAACATGAATCCCCATCTAGATTCAAGGATAGATAATAATAATCCCCATCCACGACATACTTTAGTTTCTTTTTCCGGTCCTAATAATCTACTATAAGAAACCGCATCATCCCCAAAATAATATGCATCTTCACCGTGTTCAACTTCATCAATTTTAGTTATTTCACCGTGATTAATGAAAATATAATCAGCAGCGTTATCTAAATAAAAGAATGCATTATCTCCAACTGAATATTTGTTTTCAGCTACCTTTTTAACAATTAATATATCATTTTTATTATATAATGGCTCCAATCTTTCACTATCAACTATAAATATCGAATAGCTACCAATTTCACTAACACTATAATCGTTATATGATATTAATAATATTGTAGTAGTTATAGCAACTAAAACCCATATTGATATTAATAAACCTTTCACAACACTTACTACTTTTTTCATAAAACCTCACTTTACCTTAATTCAATTATAATATTACTAAATTTATTAGTCAATTATCTTTGAATTTATAACATATTTTATCTCATCTAGATTAATTCCTAGATTTTTAATATCATAATAGAATAAAACTTTTTCACTATTGTTTATCATTTTATCTATTTGATCACCAATGTTTTCAGAATCAACCTTAATTCCATTTAATTGATACTTTTCACATATTATTTTAATTAAATCTTTGTCTTCTGATAATACAATATTATCTATCACATCAACATCTTTATCATATAAGTATTTTTGTAAATCTAATAAATATTTATCTATGTTTTCCATAGTTAACTCAATCTCATTAGTTTCCAAAAGTTTCTTAAAATAATTAAAATTATACGTTGCGAATTTTAATCCATCATAATAATTAGTATCGTTTGTAAAATTATTTTTAATTATTTCTTTAATATCTAAATCAGCGAGTTCATTATATAAATTATTTAATGTTTCTAAAGATTTTGCTCTATCCAATTTGGCATTAGCAAGCTTAACAGCATTAAGTTTAAATAATCCTTTTTTATTAATTTTTTTATTTAGACCAAATAATTTACTTTCTTCCTTAGATATTTCCTTTAATTTATTATTATATAAATCTTTATATTCTTCTTTATGTGAATATAATTCCTTTAAATCAACTATAATAAATTCATAATTTTTAAACCCTTTATATTCAAGCAATGATTTTCTAAAATTCATTACATTTTCATAATTTCTTTCGTTAGTTTCTTCTACCAATAATGAAGATAACAATTCACCAGTTTTTCTTTCATCAGTATATTCATTTATATCAAGTTCACCATTAATAAATAAATCATAAATATATTTACTATTATTATGTTTTAAATACTCATTATTATTAACTCCACCTCTATAATTAGATATATAATTATGGAAATCAAATGTAGCATATTTATTTTTATAATAATTATCTATTTTAGATTTATTTTTATAGAATAGATACCATATATTCAACGAAATTTCATCTAGTAAATTTGGGTTTTTAAAGAAGATATCATTAAATACATCTATAATAGAATCACTTGAATTAAGTAATGTCTTAATATATAGATTTACTGCTTCAGTATGATTAAAATCTTTTTCACTTAAACTAATGCCCACATTTTTAAATAAATTGATTATTTCCATTATTATATTATTAATATTTTCTAAACTACCGGTTGATTGCTTTAATTTGAATAATAGATAATCTAAATTCATTTTATCTTTTGATAAACACCTAGAATCAGATAATTTAAGTGTATTATAATCCATATCATCAACTTCCACTGTAAATGAAACCGCATTATATTTATTAACTATTTCTTCTTTTCTTCTTTTAATTTCAGAAACACATTCATCTAACTTACCTTCATACGTCTTTAAATTCTCACTAATATATTCAACATATTTTTCAATATTTTTCTTATTATTAGTAGGAAGGACATCTATGTTAGAATTTATTTTTTCTATTTCTTCTTTTACTTTATCAATCATTTTTCTTTTCCTCCAACTTTTGTTTTAAAGTATCAGTAAAATCTTTTAAGATTTTATAAAGTTCTAATATTTCCTCATAACTTAATTCTTTCATAAATTCCTCCCTATTTTATAATAATATATTTTACAACAGTTCCAATAGCGGAACTATCATCGTACAAGATAAATTCCAATTTATATGTACCACTAATTAAATTATCTTTTAAATTAAATGTGAAACTTGAATTATCTGTAGGTCGTTGCAATGCAACATATTCTTTTTCAACAAATCCATTAGATAATGCACCTGAGAAATAATCCTTAGCATCAACTAATGTCCATGTAGTATCATATACTTCATCATAATTTCTTCTATACATCTTGAAATTCAATTTTGGATTTCTAAGACCAGAATTATAACTTACATTATAAATAATACTATTTTCTTCGTTAGCATTCAAGCCTGTAGATGCATCAATTATCATTTCTTCACTAGTTGTTTCAATATCCAATCCATAGATTTCATTTACAATTTCAATATTAAAATCAACATGATCAGAACTATTTAAACCATAGTATATACCATCTGGAGAACCAAATGATTCTACTCTTAAAATGTAATTTCCAGATGCTATTTTAGATGTACCTGTATTTACTATTAACCATTTTTCAGCACTATCAACTTTATCAGCTACCTTAATTCTAGTTGTACCATCAATATTAGGATAGTATCTAACTCCGTCTATTTGATAATATAAACCTAATAAAGTGGTTCCAGGAACAACGCTTAAATCTTCATTTAATAATGACACTTTTATTCCAAGTTTTGAATCAAAATAATGAGTATCATAAATTACTACAGATCCAACCATAGATTGCGTGTAATCTATTTCTAAATCCGCTATCATTGCTTCTCCAGCATATATTTTTTCCTTATCAATTGTTCCATTAATATCAATAAGTGCATCTCTATCAACATAAACATTATAAGTTAAATTATCATGTTGAGGTGCTAAAACACTATAAATTGTGTCTTCATCTGCATTTAACATTTCAATTAATAATTTATTTCTTAATTGATCAGCAGTAATGTTAGTATCTCCAAAGTCAATTATAAATACAAAATCTTCATTACAATAATTACCAGTTGAACAATATGAAACATTTTTAGTAGCGTCATTATAGTAAACACCACTATTTAGAGCTCCCATTGCTTCAAATAATGAAAGTTTATAATCCGTTTCGCCAACTGCTGCAACATCTGCAGTAGCACGTGCAACATCTACATTATCTATTACATGATAATAATATTCGGGATTATTACCACTTAAATCAATCATAGTTATCTTTGTATCAAGTGGTAATACGTATGTAGAAACAAGTGCTCTATGATATCCTTCCCTATAAGTATTACTACCAACATTGAATAATGAATAGTAAGCACTTATTGAGGAAGATGAAGTAATATTTGTAGCAGTTGATGTAAATAAATCATATTTTCTACCTGCTGTCATTGCACCTTCGTAATCTACCGTACTAATTAAAGTTCTTGACATCTCTACAGTGATTATAAGTCTCTTAGTTTCTTTAGTAAGAGCATCTATTTGTCTAATTGACATTAATTGTATTCTTACTTTACCTAGCGATCCAGAATTAGAAACATTCTTAGAGTGATGTAGATAGAATAATAGTGATGGTGCTCCTTCATTGTTTCCACCAATATATTCTTCAGTACCTTTTACTGATTCATTTGAATCTGATAAAAACGATGTAGAACCATTTACTAACCATCCAATATTACTTGTTTCCATACTTAATCCAAAAATAGTATTAGCTTCATTTTCAGTATCAGCTATCTTCTTTACATTTCGTTTTTCTATTAACTGAATTCCAGACTCTAACTCACTATAATCAAATCCTAAAACTTGGAAACTTGTGTTTGGATCAGTGAAATCTCTTAAAGATAACTCTGTTGTACCAAGTGTAGAATACTTAGATGCAGAAAGTTCAACAGTATATTCGATTACTCCTTCACCTATGGTCCACATATATAAAGGTCCAGTAGGAGGTGTAGGTGTAATATAATCCATCATATTTGTACTAGTTTCTTCATCCATATAATTTGAATAGAAACCATCTACTTCAATATCATGATTTGTTTTATGTAATCCAAGTACATAAGCAGTTACATTATCAAATACTCCTCCCCAATCAAGAGTATCACCATAATCATGCTTGTCATAAATACCTCTATAAATATTATTATTAGAATCATATCTATACATTCCAAAGAATGTCATACCAGAAACCTCACCATAATCGGTAACGTTTTGGTTCTTTGCAATATTTAATACATTTTGAACTTTTGCAGTTAACATATATATTCTGTTATCTGTATTCTTTGTTACATTTCCAGTATCCTTATTTATTGTTACCGCAGCTTTATCACCGCTAGATGTTAAGCTCTTAAATTCTTGTAATAAGTTTGCACCAGTTTCTAAATATAATGTAGAATTATTAACTAAATCTAATTCATCTATTCTTGATAAACTAAATAATACATCAGAGAATTCATTTTCTCTATCTGTCGCACCTTTTAGAATTATAGATGAATTATCAATTACAACTTTATCGCATCTTTGAATAGAGGTGTTTTTCTTTGGATTACTAAATGTACCATAATTTTTTATAGTAATCAAACTAGGTCCTGAAGTAGTAGAAGCATTTCCACTACCAAATATAGATCCGCCTATTGTAAATACTTCTCTATTATTTCCATTGATACTTACATTAGTACCTCTTGTAACACTAACGAATGTCCAGTCGTAAACATCAGATCCTGAAGCATTTGCTTCACCACCACCGAACACAGTTCCAGTAATTGCAACATTTCCTTTAGTTACATCGTTAACTAATGTAACATCATCACCTATGTTAACCATTGTTTGGCCAAAAACTTTTGACGTGTTTGCTCCACCATATACATTTCCGTAAATTGTTGCACCTGCTATGTTAACACTAGCGATAGAATTATTTGTACTTTCACTACCTGTTATAGCGGCATTTCCACCGCCAAATACAGAACATGTACTAAGTACTGTACAAGATGGAGATCCAACACTTGTTGTTCCACCAACAAGTATATTCGTATTTCCCATAACAGTCGCAGATGAACCATTTCCTCCAGCATAAGCACTTCCACCTATTGTACCATTATTTATAACTACATTTGTACTTCCTAGAACTTTACCATTATTTCCACCACCGTAGATGTTTCCAGTAGTAGTACTATTATATATTTTTAATGAAGTATTTCCATTAACATTAGCAGTAGATCCGTTTCCTCCGCCAAATGCTGAAATACCTGCATTTGCATTGCTTATTTTAACGTCAGTAGAACCAAGAACGCTTCCTTGATTTCCTCCACCATAAATATAAGTTGAAACTGTTCCTCCGGTCATATCTATTTTTGTATTTCCAGTAACATTTGCAGCATTTCCTCCGCCATATAATATGTTAATAGTTCCATTTGTGACTTTTACATCAGTAGTATTAGTTTGAGCTTGGTTTCCTCCACCATATACACTAGTTATTGTTCCATTATTAACTTCAACATTAGCATTCGTAGTTGTACCACCGGCATTATTACCACCATATAAAACGTCTATTGTTCCGTTGTCAACCTGTACATTTGATGTTCCAACAGTACCACTTTGATTTGAGCCTCCAAATACATTTGTTATATTTACGTTACCGTTTGTTGGAGTGACAGTAACATTTGTTACAGTAGCACCAGCTTGATTTCCGCCTCCAAATACATTTGTAATAGTATTTGATACGCCAGTGATTGTTACATTTGTTTCATTATTAACAACAGCTTGGTTTCCTCCACCATAGATATTTGAAACAGCGCCATTGTTAATTGTTACGCTTGTATCATCAGCTTTAGCTTCGTTTCCTCCGCCAAATATAGTTGTCGTTGTTCCACCATTTAGTATTACAGTTGTTGTTTCAACATCAGCTTTATTACCACCACCATAGACAGTTGTTGAAGTACCATTGTTAATTGTTACATGTGTATCGTCAGCTTTAGCTTCGTTTCCTCCGCCAAATATAGTTGTCGTTGTTCCACCATTTAGTGTTACATTTGTAGTTGTAACGTCAGCTTTATTACCACCACCATAGATAGTTGTTGCACTTCCATTATACATTGTTACATAAGTGGTTCCAGCTTCGGCTTCATTTCCACCACCGTAAACAGAATCAGTTATTGTTCCATTATTAATTGTTATATTTGTTGTTCCAGTAGAACCACCAGCATTATTTGAACCATATACATTTCCTATTGTTCCTGTATTAATAGTTACATTTGATGTAGTAACATCTCCAGTCTGATTAGATCCACCATAAATATTTGTAACTGTTATTGAAGAATCAGTACTTACTGTTACGTTTGTAGTAGTTACCCCTACTGAGTTTCCTCCTCCAAATACATTTCCTATTGCACCGTGTTCAACAGTTACGTTTGATGTTGTAACAAGTCCATCTTGATTAGATCCACCATATACGTTTGTTACATTTATATTATTATTTCCACTTTGTTTATGCAAATTGATTGTGGTAGTTGTAGCTCCTGCTTGGTTTCCTCCTCCATAGATATTTGGAACTATATTATTAACATTATAAACATCAATTTTAGTAGTTCCTGTATCTACTAGATTTCCTCCACCATACAGAGCAGTCGTTATACTTCCACCAGTGACAGAAACATTGGTTTCACTACAAGTTCCACCCTCATTGTTTCCACCAAATACTGTCGCAACTTGACCACCTTCAATAGAAATATTAGTTTTTAATACATCGCCTTGTTGATTTGAGCCGCCATACATCGTTGTAACTCCACCGCCGCGAAGGTAAACGTGTGTATTATCAATTGAGGTTTTATTACCACCACCATATACATTTGTAGTAACTCCACCATTTATATAAACGGTTGCATCACTGGCAGGTTTTCCGGCTTCATCAAATCCTCCAAATACATTATTAATTGTTCCGTTATTTACTGTTACCGTTATTGGCCCAGCAACATAAGGTGTAAATGATGAACTACCTTTTGCTCCTCCAAATACAGAACCTATAACATTTCCATTATTTACTGTTACATTTACTGTTTTTCTATTTGAACTTGGATTAATAGATGTAGCATTTACTGTACCATAAGCGCTTCCTCCATATACATTTCCATTTATAGTTGGTCCAGAAGTTGATTGACCTATATTTACACTAACATTTCCATTTACAAACGTTCCATAATTAGTGCTGTCTGTATAACCACCTTCACCGCCACCATAAACGTCAGTATATACTTTTCCGCCTAAAACATTTACGTTAGTAGAACCATAAATTCTTCCTTTTGTACGAGACCCACCATACACAGAGCCATGCACATTACCATCTTTCATTGTAATATTTACATTACATGTGTTACTAGTAGTACCAGCACCATTGTTGTTACCACCACCATACACAGAGCCTTGTATGTCTCCACCATTTACAACTATATTAGTAGCATAAGTCTTATTAGAGCCATTTTGTCCAGTTGCACCATAATTACCTCCACCATAAACATTTCTATTTATAGTAGCACTACTATTAATTACTATATTTGAATTATTAGCAGTACCTATCGAATCGTGCCCTGATTTTCCATTTCCAATTCCAAATACACTACCAGCTTCAACTTCACTATTTGGTTCAATAGAATTATTACTTACTAGATCTTCATCTCCAATTGTAGCTGTACCACCAATATAAATGTATGTATCGCCATCAACAGTACTTGTATATTGAGTATCATCTCCTTCAATTCCATTCGAACCACCAAATACTGCATAATTAATAGTTCCACCAGTGACTTGAATTATTCTATTACCATAAGTTTCACTACGTCCGGCTCCACCAATTATAATATCAATTGATCCACCTTTAACATATATATAGCTATCATTATAATTCTTAATTGATGTTTGTGACAATGGACCACCGATTAGGTTATAAATGTATCCACCTTCTACCACAATTTCTCTAGGTGCATCATGCGAACCAGAGTTTCTTCCTCCAACATATATTCCAGCAGCATAATCTGCCTTGTTAGTTCCAAATTGCCCACTTTTTACAGTAGTATGTAACATAGGAGTAGTAATATTTTGTCCATGTACATTTCCATACCACGAACCTGACAAACAATAAACTACTGTTAGTTTATCATTATCTTCATCATTAACTCTATCATAATCGCAACCAAATGTTCCGTATGAATCAACATACATATTACGTGTTCCAATATAGTTTGTATTTCCACCTGTTGATGTTAATCCAAGATTATTATATACTCCAGATTCAACTATAAATGTATGTTTAGTAAATGATGAACTTGAACCAGTATTAGAAATATTTCCTCCAACTGCATAAGTAAAACTAGTACGAGAACTATCATAAGCAGTAATTCCTCTTCCAAGTTTCAAATTATAATAGTTACCATAAATACCCGAATATTCAGGATCAGAATATCTTGCGCTGTATGTAGCAGGCGTAGTATCATCACTTACTCTAGTTGCACCATTTGCTCTAATTTGTTCTATTCTAGTATCTGCATAACAAATAACATAATCATTATTTCTTAAGTTCCAATAATATGTATTAATATAACTTGTTCCATTATTTATAGCAGTTATTGTTACAGGTTTATTTTGACTAGATCCCCATGTTGATGTAACTGTACTATTCATTACAACAATGTTAGTATCTCTAGTAGTTTTATAGTAATAGCCACCGCCTTCAACAACTACTTCAGCATCTCCATTTGCATCATAATATTGGATAAGTTCATAATAATTATTACATCCTCCGCTTGTAGTACACGTACCAGATGTTAATAATTCACCATTTGTATTATAATAACCAGCCAAACTAGCATTTCTTGGTATATTAACATTTCTATAATATCCACTTATAGTTTCTCCTATAGGAACTTCACTTACATAATTATTTCCCACTACTGTTGGATATACTCTAGTCATTCTTCCACCTTGAAGTGTGTAATAGTAATTACTATTATTATATGTACCACTAAATGGAACATAACATGAGCAGCCATAGTAACTATATCGGCTACAGTTACCAGTTAAAGCATCACCATATTGATCTACTGCGCCACTAGGATAAGCTGCTCCTCTATCAATAGTAGTTGAAACATAAACGTTTTCATAATTAAGTACATCAGTACTATGTGCAATCGGATGAAATCCAGAAGCATCTAAATTACTAAAAGTGTTAGACCAACTTGAAGAATATGTAGTTACTTTACCATTTCCCCATACTGAGTAAAAATCAATTACTATATTGCTTGGATTGTTTCCAGAATATGATACAGGAATTTTTGCTCTTCTTACATATACATCAGTATCTAAAGTTATTTCAACATCTTCTTCATCAGTAATCCATCCTTGGAATACTTTATTATTAGGTCTTCTAGCAAATGGATTATCTATTAAGTCTACTTCGATATAATCATCACTATTATCACCTGTTGTTCCATTATTGTTAACAACATAAACTTTATAATAAATAAACTGATTTTCTGTTTCACTAATTGATACAGTACCGGTGTAATTACCATTAATATCCGTTCCATGATAATTAATTTGAGTATAAACTAAATTTGTATCACCATATACATTTTTATTTTCTGTTGTTGGAATAGTTCCATTAGAAGAATATGTATAATTTAATCCTTCGTAATAATTAGCATCACTTTCATAATCATTTACATATACGGTAGTGCCTTCTATACCACTTGCATGCGCAGAAGGAGCACTTCTTAATGACTTTTTAGCAACTAGTTTTCTACCATCATTTTTTCCATTATTTTGTAATCTAAACGTATTATCCTCAAGTTTCCATTTTAAAGATGAACCACTATTTAATAAATTTAGCATAGATTTAACTGGATAATTACCAAAGAAATATAACTTACCATTATTTATATAGTATTCATATATATTTTCATCATTATTATAATCATAATTTTTTATTAATTCTAAGCCAGTATTACTCCAAATAATATTTTCTAATTCAGAATCATTATATGAGTTAATAAATAATGTAGTGTTTTCAAGTTCACTATTTCCTACTATTACAATGTTTTTAAAAGTATTATTTTCTTTATCATTTAACACAAATAATGATGAATTAACTTCTTTTTCATCTTGCTTATTAACAAGTTTAATATTATTAATACTAATATTGCTAATACTAGATTCCTGCATATCTTTAATTAATCCAACATTTACTTTTTCAATAACTATTTTCTTTTCGATTACTTCTTCTTCAACTGTTTTTTCACTAGTTATACTTTCTTTTTCATCAGAAGATACATTAGGATCTTCATCATTTGAACTTTTTTCAGAATCAGTTGAAATATTAGAATCAGATTCTATTTTTTCTATAACTTCATCTTTTTCTGTTTCACTTTCTTCTACTTTCTTATTTTCTATAACAGATTCTGTTTCAACTTTATCATTATTTGTAACTGATTCTGTCTCGCTTTTATCACTTTTTTCAGTAGTAGAAGTAGAATCAACTTCATTGTCTTTTGATTCAGTTGGATTACTATTATCTTTTGATTCTATATTTTCTTCTGTATTTACAATATTTTCAGGTTCTTTTTCAACTACTAGTTTAAGTACCACATCGTCTACTTTATTTACTTCAAATGTTATATCAGAAAAATTAATATTCTTAATATCAGCTCCAAATAGATTATTAAATAAAGCATAGTTAGCTTCAGAATTATCCTCGCTTAAATAATATTTATCAATTTTAAAATTGAATATTGAATAACCATTACCATTTAAACTACCACTAAATGATTTATCACTAGCAAATGAAAAACTACGTCCATTTAAATTGATATTATTGTTAATTTCATAAAATTTATTAAAATACTCATCATGCTCTTCACCATTAATCAATGTAAAGAAATAAGCAAGTTCAGAACCGCTATTAATTATATATGGATCAGTAGATGTTCCACTGCCTGATGCAAACTTACTTGCAATACTTCCATCCCAAACAGAAGATGTAGTTTTTTCACTAAAAGTAGTATATATCACAAAAATGTTTACAGCAAAAAATAGAAGTAAACTTACTACTAATAAACGTTTTTCTTTAAGTTTTTGTAAAATATTCTGTAACATTTACTACCTACTTTCCCATTCTAGTTAAAATTATAGCATAAAGATGTCGAATTAACAAGATTTTACACTCTTTTTTGCCAAATAAAAAACGGGTTAAAACCCGTTATTTTTATACTATTCAGCGTCTTGGATTGTTAATCCTAAATTATAAGTTAAGAATGCACCAGAAGCGTTGTTTTCACAATCGTGATCTTGTCCTTCAATCCACATATAAACTCTAACTTTAGTAACTCCTTCACTTAATGAGAAGATTTTAACTAAATTAGAATCAGATGCACCTTTTCCATAATAAGAATATGTATCATCATCTGTCTTAGAATAAGCAACATTAGTTTTCTTAATATTTGCAGTTGGAACTGCTTCAAAATATGTAGAATTTGGTGTTGCTCCACCACCAGGGTTAGTATCCTTTAAGATGATTGGTGTAGTAATTGGCGCTTTAATTCCAACATAATCAACAGGGTTTTCACCGCTTGTAGCTTCATTTAAAGTAATATTGTAATATTGACTAGCAGTAGTAACTGCACTACTTGTATGAGCGTCATAATTTGGTTCAACTATAATAGAAGATGTTCCGCCATGTAATGCTTGAGCAGTTTCTGCAGAGTTAGTAGATGCAGTATTACCTTCAATTACAAAAGCATATCTAGCAGCATATTCTAAATATTTTGGTGATTTACCACTTTGATTAACAACACCTGAACCTCTATCTAAATAAACATCTGTGTTTTGGTCAACTTTTAAGAAAATGTCGAACGCAACGAAATCAGAAGTAGGATTTTGAGCAGTCAATGCAGCTTCATCAGCTGTTTTAACAGCAGTTAATGCCATAGCACCATCTAAATCAGTAGCACCTTCAACTGTTCCTCTATAGAAGTTTAGGTATCCATTAGTTACACTACCACTAGTAGATACTGGTGTTAACTCTCCAGTTAACATATTTTTATGTCCAGAATATCCAGTAGTAATGTCTGTATTAGTTACCATGGTTTTCCAATTAGTTGCATCAGTAGAAATTTGTAAACCAGAGCTTGCTGCAATATGTACATCTATAGGATCAATACTTACAGATTTGTTTGCAGTAAACCATGCATATGTTGATGTTGATAATAACAATACTGTTAATAAAAGTAACAACACCAATGATTTTAATCTTTTGTTTTTCTTTTCATTTTTCTTAGCCATTAGCCTCACTCCAATTCTTTAATTGTATCATCATTATGTTCTTCAATAAGCTTCATGTGCAACCTAGCATGACCGCCTATGAGAGCATCTACACACTCAGGATCGTCTCCCTCAATCCAAACAACTACCGTTATTTTATCAAGGTCGCCCGCCTTCATGTCTTTTCTTTGTTCTAATATAATAGTACCGTCTTCATCATCCCTAAATTTTTTAGTACCCTGTTCAGCTTCGCCATTTATACTACTACCTTTAGCATAAACTGTTTGTTCGTCATTTACATATATCATTATTCTAAGTGCTTCATCAGCATGCTTAACAACATCATCCATGACTACGGAATACCAATAGTTTAAAGTCACTTGGCCTTGATTCTCCATATAGAATGAATAAGCAATATAATTCTTACCATTATGTGATCCTTCATGTTCAGTTATATCACTCGGAAGCCATTTTATAGATATGTTATCCATAAATTGTAAATCCTTTGCTTTTAATCTTCTCTTAGGTGTAGGATCATTTAATGATTCATACATTGCAAGTCCACTATACAGCATTTCATTTTTGTCTAGTGATACGATGAAACTACCATCATCAAAAAGTATTCTAAGAACAATATAGAAAATTATTAATAATAGAAGTAATAAAAATATAGATAATTTAGCATATTTTCCTAACTTATGCCAATTTCTAACCTTATTTGCTTTTACTACTACATCTTTCTTTGCCATAAATACTCTCCTATGAAAAGTAGTAATCTATACATGATAAAAACTCTACTATCATATATATTCTCATTATAGTAAATCATTTTTTAATTGTCAACATTATTCGACAAAATTTTATATACAAATTTAAAAAGGATATAATTAAATATCCTCAGACTGTAGACAAACCCCAGTTTTTAAAAACTGAGGTTTTTGTTTGGAATAATTTTTGAAGAAAAAACAATATTTTTATAAAAATATCAGTAAAGT
>CACYWH010000013.1 GCA_902778125.1 uncultured Erysipelotrichaceae bacterium
TACATATAATTATATAGATTTATTACTGTTTAATATTAAATACAATTGTTATGTTGTTATAGAATTAAAAGTAACAGATTTAAGAAAAGAACATATAGGACAAATACAGACATATATGAATTATATAGATAAGAATATAAAAGGAATCTATCAAGATAAAACAATAGGAATAATTTTAGTTAAAAGAAATAATGAATTCATAATAGAATATTCATCTGATGATAGGGTATTATCTAGAGAATATGTGCTAAATTAAAAAACTTAACATATTTTTAAAATAGGGGTTTACAAATCTAAAATATTATTGTATAATCATACCCGTGAAGTGACCAAAGACAGTAAGTACAAAAATAAATCTTACCGAGGAAACAATATATAACTAGATTATAATGGTTTCCTTGTCATGAGGAAACTTTTTAAATACATGAAAGGAGACTTATATGGCAAGTAAAAGAATTCTTGAACAAAAACAAGCTGTTGTAAAAGAAATAACTGATAAATTAGATAATGCTAAAACATTCTTGTTATTAAATTATCAAGGTTTAACAGTTTCTGAATTTGCAGAGCTAAGAAGAAGTTTGAGAGAGGTTAATTCTGATGTAAAAATTTATAAAAATACTCTTATGAATATAGCGCTAAAAGATAAGAATATTGAATTAAGTGATTACATGGAAGGACCAAATGCATATCTTTTTGCAGATTCAATTATTGAGCCAATCAAAGTTGTTAGTAAGTTTGCTAAAGATCATCCTGCTTTAGAAGTTAGAGTTGGATATATTGATTCTGAATTTGCTGATAGTAAAGTAATCAGTGAATATGCAACTATTCCAAGTATGGAAGGATTACTTACAATGTTTGCTGGTGGTTTAATTGAACATGTAAGAAATTTAAGTATTGGATTAAATCTATATGCTGAAAAATTAGAAAAGGGAGGAGAAAATTAATATGGCAAAGATTGAAAACAAAGATATTATTGAAGCTTTAAAAGAAAAAACTATTCTTGAAGTTAAAGAATTAGTTGATATGATGAAAGAGGAATTCGGAGTAGATCCTTCTGCTGTTGCTGTTGCTGCTGCACCAGTTGCTACTGAAGAAACTGCTAGTGATTCAGGTGTTAAGACAGTTGTTCTTAAGGAAGCTGGAGCTCAAAAATTACAAGTAATTAAAGTAATTAGAGAAGCTACTGGATTAGGACTTAAGGAAGCTAAAGATATCGCTGATGCTGGTGGAAATGTTAAAGAAGGTGTTCCTGCTTCTGAAGCTGAAGAATTAAAAGCTAAATTAGAAGAAGCTGGAGCTACTGTTGAATTAGCTTAAGTAACAATGAGCCTTGTATAAGGCTTTTTTGCGTATATTAGAAAGAAAAAGAAAAGGAGAATTATGAGTCATTATTTTGAAAATGATATTAACTTAAAAAGCAATGTTCGTGAGTTGAGTTATAAATATAATTCTTCTTTTTTCACATTCTTAAGTGATAATGGTGTGTTTAGTAAAAAGAATATCGATTATGGAAGTAAACTTTTATTGGAAACATATTTAAAAGAAGATAATATTAATAACATTAAGGTCTTAGATGTTGGATGCGGTTATGGCTTTCTTGGAATTGTTATAAGTGTTATAACTTCATCTTATGTGGATATGGTTGACGTTAATAAAAGAGCTGTTCATTTAACAAAAAGAAATATAAAGAAATATGAATCATTTAAAGGAAATACATTTGTAAGTGATGCGTATAGTGAAATTAAAAATAAATACAATGTAGTAATTACTAATCCACCCATTAGAGTAGGAAAAATAAAACTATTAGAAATATTGGAAGGCGCTTTTGAGCATCTTGAAAAAAATGGTACTTTGTATTTTGTAATACGTAAAGACCAAGGCGCTTTATCAATTAAAAAAATATTAGAAGAAAAACATAAAGTTGAAATTATTAATAAAGATAAAGGATACTTTATATTAAAAGTTAAATAATTGATATAAAATATAATTTTTATAAAAAAATCTGTTGACTTATTGAAAAGATATATGATAAAATTTTATATTGCAGTACATTTGTTTTATTTTTAAAATTTGTGTTCTTTAAAAATTTAGAATTGGGGTGAAAAAGTGGCATACAAAACAGTAAAATTTGGTGACCATAGAGAAAGAAGAAGTTTCTCAACAAAGTATAGTACATTAGAATTATCTAATCTACTAGAAGTCCAGAAGGCTTCATTTGATTTATTTTTAAAGGAAGGAATAAAGGAAGTATTTGATGATATTTTCCCAGTAGAGAGTTTTTCAGGTTCATTATCACTTGAATTTGGTGATTATTATTTTGATGAGCCTAAATATTCTGTTAAGGAAAGCCGTGAAAGAAAAGTTACTTATGCTGCTCCTTTAAAGGTTAAAGCCAGACTTTTCATTAATGAAACTGGTGAAGTTAAAGAGCAAGAAGTATTCTTAGGGGATATGCCTTTAATGACAGATACAGCTTCATTCATTATTAATGGTGCTGAAAGAGTTATTAACTCTCAACTTGTAATGGGACCATCTTGTTACTACAAAAATGAAGTAGATAAGACTGGTAGAAACATTATTACAAGTGAAGTAAGACCTAACAAAGGAACATGGCTTGAATATGAACTTGATGCAAGAGGAATATTATATGTTAGAATTGATAGAACTCGTAAAGTTCCAGTTACAACATTATTACGTGCATTAGGTCTTTCTAGTGATGAGGAAATATTAGAATTATTTGGTCAAGATGAATATTTAATTAATACTTTGGAAAAAGATTCTTGTAAGAATACTGATGAAGCATTAATAGAAATATATGAAAAATTAAGACCAGGAGAACCAGCTACATTAGATTCAGCTAAAAACCAATTAATCGTAAGATTCTTTGATAAATTTAGATATGATTTATGTAAAGTTGGTAGATATAAATTTAATAAGAAATTAAATGTTATTGATAGACTTTTAAATGTTAAAATTGCTCAAGATATTAAAGTTGATGGAGAAGTTTTAGTTAAAAAAGGTACATTAATAACTAAAGATATATTAGAAACATTAAAACCAGTTTTTGCCGCTGGTTATGGTGTTAAAGAAGTTACTATTAATGAAGAATTGGATACATATAATAAAATTCAAGAAGTTTTAGTATATGCTAATGATGATTCTAAGAAAGTAATTAAAGTAATTGGTAATGATCAAACTATTGATACTAGAAGATTAACTATATCTGATGTTTATGCATCATTATCATATTATATTTGTCTATTATATGGTGTAGGTAAATTTGATGAAATTGACCACTTAGGTAATAGACGTGTAAGACAAGTAGGAGAATTAATTCAAAATCAATTTAGAATTGGTATTGCTCGTATGGAAAGACAAATTAGAGATAAGATGTCTACTCAAGAGATTGATGCTGTTACTCCTAAATCATTAATTAATATTAGACCAGTTACTGCTGCATTAAAAGAATTCTTTGGAAGTAGTCAACTTTCAAAATTCATGGATCAAATAAATCCACTTGCAGAGTTAAATGATAAACGTAGACTTAGTGCTTTAGGTCCAGGTGGTTTATCAAGAGATAGAGCTGGTATGGAAGTTCGTGATGTTAACCCATCACACTATGGTAGAATTTGTCCAATTGAAACACCAGAAGGACAAAACATTGGACTTATTACATCTCTTTCAAGTTATGCAAGAATAAATGAATATGGATTTATTATGACTCCATATAGAAAAGTTGTTGATTCTAGAATAACTGATGAGATTGTTTATATGACTGCTGATGAAGAAGAAGATTACTATATTAGTCAAGCAACAATAGAAGCAGATAAAAATGGTAATATTTTAGATGAAACAGTTCCAGTTAGATTTAATGGAGATAACTTAATTGTTTCTAAAGATAAAGTAGATTATATTGATGTTTCACCTTCACAAATTGTATCTGTTACTACAAGCATGATTCCATTTATGGAACATGATGATGCTAACAGAACACTAATGGGTGCAAACATGCAACGTCAAGCTGTACCACTAATGGTAACAGAAGCTCCAATTGTTGGAACTGGAGTTGAAGCAGCAATTGCAAGAGATTCAGGATGTTCTGTTGTTAGTGATATAGATGGTGTTATTGAATATGTTGATGCTAAGAAGATTATAGTTAAAGGTGCTACTGAAAAGCATACTTATGAACTTATAAATCATCAAAGAAGCAATGCTGAAACATGTTATAATCAAAGACCAATTGTTAAAAAAGGTGAACAAGTTCATAAAGGTGAAATTATTGCTGATGGACCTTCTACTGATAAAGGAGAAATTGCATTAGGTAAAAACTTAGTAGTAGCATTTATGACTTATAATGGTTATAACTATGAAGATGCTGTTATTCTTAATGAAAGAATTGTTCGTGATGATGTACTTACATCTGTACACATTGAAATGAAAGAAATTGAATGTAGAGATACTAAACTTGGACCAGAAGAATTCACAAGAGATATTCCAAATATTAGTGAAGAAGCTCGTAAGAATTTAGATGAAAATGGTATAGTTCGTATTGGTACAGAAGTTAAAGAAAATGACATTCTAGTTGGAAAAGTAACTCCAAAAGGAATGCAAGAATTATCTAGCGAAGAAAAATTATTACATGCAATATTTGGTGAAAAAACTCGTGAAGTAAGAGATACATCACTTCGTGTATCACACGGATGTGCTGGTATTGTTCATGATGTTCAAATATTTACTAAAGAAAATTCAGATGAATTACAACCTGGAGTATCTAAAATAGTTAGAGTTTATATAGTTAAGAAGAGAAAGATTCAAGTTGGAGATAAAATGGCAGGACGTCATGGTAACAAAGGTGTATGTTCATTAATATTACCATCTGAGGATATGCCATATCTACCAGATGGAACTCCAGTAGATGTAATTTTGAACCCATTAGGTGTTCCTTCTCGTATGAACTTAGGACAAATCTTAGAATTACACTTAGGTATGGCTGGTAAGAAATTAGGTGTTCATTATGCAACTCCAATATTCAATAGTGCTACTGAAGAAGATGTACAAGAACAAACAAAAGAAGCTGGATTAGATCCCGACTATAAAACATGGTTATATGATGGTAGAACAGGTGAAAAATTCGATAAGAGAGTTGCAGTTGGTGTCATGTACATGATTAGACTTGTTCACATGGTTGATGATAAGATTCATGCTCGTGCAACTGGACCTTATAGTTTAGTAACACAACAACCATTAGGTGGAAAAGCTCAATTTGGTGGTCAAAGATTTGGAGAAATGGAAGTTTGGGCATTATATGCATATGGTGCTGCTCATATATTACAAGAAGTTCTTACAATCAAATCAGATGATGTAGTTGGAAGAGTTAGAGTATACGAAGCACTTGTTAAAGGTAAACCAATTCCAGGAGCAGGAGTTCCAGAAAGCTTTAGAGTATTAATTAAAGAATTCCAAGCTTTAGGATTAGATATTCAAATAATCGGTAAGAATGGAGAACTTAAAGATATTAAGGAACTTGAACGTGAAGAAGATAAAGATGATACACCAGTATCTATTGAAGAAATAGGTAAGAGTGAAGAAGTAGAAGATGAATCTACTTATGAAGATGTTCAAGAAGAAGATTCTGAAGATGAAGACTTCGATATGGAACCAACAGATGAAGATCTTGAATATGAAGAAGAATATGGACTTGATGACTTTAGTGAAGATGCTTATGAAAGGGGTGAAGAATAATGATGGAAGTTAATGATTTCGAAGGAATTCGTATTGGTATAGCTTCTCCTGAAAAGATTCGTGAATGGTCTTATGGTGAAGTTAAGAAACCAGAAACTATCAATTATAGAACTTTAAACCCTGAAAGAGATGGACTTTTCTGTGAAAAGATATTCGGTCCTACTAAAGATTTTGAATGTACTTGTAAAAAGTATAAAAGATTAAGATATAAAAATGTTATTTGTGATAGATGTGGAGTTGAGGTAACTCGTGCTAAAGTACGTAGAGAAAGAATGGGACATATTGAACTTGCTAGTCCTGTTAGCCACATTTGGTATGCAAAAGGTGTACCTCCTAAAATTGGACTTGTTTTAGATATTAGTCCTCGTGAATTAGAAGAAGTATTATACTTTGTAAGTTATATAGTTCTTGATCCAGGAATTGCACCTCTTGCTAAAAAGCAAACATTATCTGATAAAGAATACAGAGCATATTATGAAAAATATGGTGATGAATTCAAAGTTGGAATGGGTGCTGAAGCTATTAAACAATTATTACAAGAAGTAGATTTAGAAAAAGAAGTTGAAGCATTAAAGAAAGATGTTGAAAAAGCTCAAGGTCAAAAGAAAATTAGATTAGTTAAAAGATTGGATTGCTTAAATGCATTCTTAGAAAGTGGTAATAGACCAGAATGGATGATTTTAGATGTTCTTCCAGTAATACCACCAGATCTAAGACCTATGATTCAACTTCCAGGTGGAAGATTTGCTACATCTGATTTAAATGATTTATATAGAAGAATTATTAATAGAAATAATCGTCTTAAAAAATTATTAGAATTAGAAGCACCAACAATTATTGTTCAAAATGAAAAACGTATGCTTCAAGAAGCAGTAGATGCTTTAATTGATAATGGTAGACGTGGACGTAGTGTACAAGGTGTTGGTAATAGACCACTTAAATCTTTATCTTCAATGTTAAAAGGTAAACAAGGAAGATTTAGACAAAACTTATTAGGTAAGAGAGTTGACTATTCTGGTCGTTCTGTTATCGTAGTTGGTCCATCATTAAAGATGTATCAATGTGGTGTTCCAAAAGACATGGCTTTAGAATTATTTAAACCATATGTTATGCAACAATTAGTTGAAAGAGGAATTGCACATAATATTAAAGCTGCTAAAAAGATTATAGATGCTCAAGATGAGAGAGTATGGGATGTAGTAGAAGATGTAATTCGTGAACATCCAGTATTATTAAACCGTGCTCCAACATTACATAGACTTTCTATTCAAGCATTTGAACCAGTTTTAGTAAGTGGAAAAGCATTAAGATTACACCCATTAGTTTGTGGTGGATTCAACGCAGACTTCGATGGTGATCAAATGGCTATCCATATTCCAATTAGTGAAGAAGCTCAAGCAGAAGCAAGAATTTTAATGCTTGGTGCTAATAACATTTTGGATCCAAAAGATGGAAAACCAATTGTTACTCCATCTCAAGATATGGTTTTAGGTAACTATTACTTAACACTTGAACTTGCTGGAGAACCAAATGAAGGTAAAGCTTATAAAGACCCTAATGAAGCATTAATGGCATATGAAAGAAGAGATATTACTCTTCATACAAGAATTTGTATTCCTACATATGCATTTAAACATAAAGTATGGACAGATGAACAAAAAGGTAAATATTTAGTCACTACTGCTGGAAAAATAATATTTAATGAAATATTCCCAGATACATATCCATATATGTGTGAAGGTAGTAAAGAGAATATTGAACTTATGACTCCTGATAAATTCTTTATCGAAAAAGGTAAGAATTTACCAGAAGAAGTTGCTAAAATGCCACTTGTTCCTGCTTTAGTAAAGAAAGATTTAGGAAAAATAATTGCACAAATATTTAAGAGATATAAAACTACTGAAACATCAATTTTCTTAGATAAATTAAAAGATTTAGGATTTAAATATAGTACTAAATCTGGTATTACAATATCTCTTTCAGATATTCCAATCAACCATGAAAAAGAAACTATTATTGCTGAAACTAATGCAACAATAGAAAAAATCAATAAACAATTTAAACGTGGTCTTATTACTGATGAAGAAAGACATAATAAAGTTATCAAATTGTGGACAGATGCTACTAATAATGTTCAAGGTAGACTTGGTGATATCTTAAAAGAAGATGTTGAAAATCCATTATCTATGATTATTAACTCTGGTGCCAGAGGTTCTGCTAACCAGTTAGGACAACTTGCTGGTATGCGTGGTATCATGGCAAAACCAGATGGTGGTCAAGTAGAAATTCCAATTTTAGCATCATTCCGTGAAGGACTTGATGTTCAAGAATTCTTCTTATCAACACACGGTTCTAGAAAAGGTACAGCTGATACTGCCTTAAAGACAGCAGATGCTGGATACTTAACAAGACGTTTAGTTGATGTTGTACAAGATATAATTGTACGTGAAGAAGATTGTGGAACTATTCAAGGAATTGAAGTGTCAGCATTTACTGATGAAAAGAGTGGTGCTGTTATAGAATCATTCAGAGATAGAATAGTTGGTAGATATTCAAATCAAAAAGTACTTCATCCAGAAACTAAAGAAATTCTTATTGATAAGGGTGCTTTAATTACTGAAAGAATTGCTGATAAGATTGTTAATGCAGGAATTACTAAGATGGAAATCAGAAATGTTCTTACATGTAAATGCTCAAATGGTGTATGTCAAAAATGTTATGGACTTAACCTTGCAACTGGAAATGTTGTTGAAGTTGGTGAAGCTACAGGTATTATGGCTGCTCAATCAATTGGTGAACCAGGTACTCAGTTAACAATGCGTACATTCCACACTGGTGGTGTTGCATCTGCTGCTGATATTACTCAAGGTCTTCCAAGAGTTGAAGAACTATTTGAAGCAAGAATTCCAAAAGCTAAAGCTACTATCGCAGAAATCGATGGTAAAATTACTAAGATTACTGATGATAAGAATAATAGATTCAAGATTTATGTTACTAATGATTTAGAAACTCGTGAACATGTAACTCAATATAATGCTAAGTTAAGAGTTGAAAAGGGTGATACAGTTGTTGCTGGTCAAGCACTTACTGAAGGAAGTGTTTCTCCAAAAGAATTACTTGCTGTTACAGACCCAACTACAGTTGAAGAATATATACTTAAAGAAATTCAAAAGGTATATAAATCTCAAGGTGTTGACGTTAGTGATAAACATGTAGAAACAGTTGTTAGAAGAATGATAACTAAGATTAAAGTTGTTGATCCAGGAGATACTAACTTAATTGAAGGACTTACAGTTCCATTAAGAGAATTTGCTGAAATCAATAAACCTGTAATCTTAGCAGGTGGAGTTCCAGCAACTGGAAAACCTATGATGTTAGGTATTACTAAAGCATCTTTAGAAACTGATTCATTCTTATCTGCTGCATCATTCCAAGAAACTACAAGAATTTTAACTGATGCTGCTACTCGTGGAAAAGTAGATATGTTAAACGGATTAAAAGAAAATGTTATTCTTGGTAAATTGATACCAGCAGGAACTGGAGCTAAACAATATAATAATATTGAAGTTATACTTAAAAATGAATTATTAGATGATGATGCTGCAGAAGTTTTAGAAGAAAAGTTCTTAACAGATGATAAAAATGAAGAAACTGTTGAGGCTATGGCTGAAACTCAAGAATAATAAATTTAAGAAAATGAAGAAATTTCATTTTCTTTTTTTTGTAAAAATGTTAAAATTACAATAGGTGAGGATAGATGAAGAAGAAGATAGTATTTATTTGTTCAATATTGGTTATAACACTTGAGGTGTTTTTATATAACTTTATATTTAAATATAAGATAACTTTAATAGGGGATGAAACTATAAAAATACCACTTAATAGTGTTTATAATGATGCAGGTGTTGTAGTTAGACATCTTGGTAAAAAAACTGACAAATATAATATTATTTCTAATCTTAATACTAAAATTACAGGTAAATATGAAATATTATATGATAGTGGAACTGAAACTAAAAAAAGAATAATTGAAGTTGTAGATGAGGAAAGTCCTGTAATAACATTAAAAGGGAAAGATACAGTGGTTGTTAATTATGGAAAAACATATGAAGATGAGGGCTATACTGCTTATGATTCATATGATGGTAATATAACAAGAAAAGTAAATGTTACAAATGATATTGATTACACTAAATTAGGAGATTATCAAATAATATATTCTGTAACTGATAGTAGTAATAATGAATATAAAGTATCAAGATATGTAAGTGTAGTTGATAATGAAAAACCTAAAATTGAAATAGATAGAAATATAAATTCATATTTAATAAAAGGTTCTAGTATAAATTTAAACAATTATAAAGCTACAGATAATTTTGATGGTGATTTGACTGATAAAGTTAAAGTAACTGGTAGTGTTGACACTAATAAAAATGGTATATATAAAGTTATTTATAGTGTTACTGATTCTAACAATAATGAAGAAAAACTTGTAACTACCATAAACGTTCAAGAAAAAAATACTTCTGGAATTCCAGTATTAATGTATCATTGGTTTTACGATGATACTAAGGGAGAAAAACCTGGTGAGAGAAATAGTCATAATTTCATTTCTAAAACAAATTGGGAAAAACAATTAAAGTATTTAAAAGATAGTGAATTTTATTTTCCAACTTGGCAAGAATTAATAGACTATATAGATGGTAAGATAGAATTACCTAAGAGAAGTGTAATATTAACCGATGATGATTGTGTTGAGGAATTCTTTGATATAGCACTTCCTTTATCTCAACAATATGAAGTTCCAATTACATCATTTTGTATTACTTGGAAAGAGTATTGGAAAAAGTTTGTTGGTCAAAAATATTTAGAATTCGAATCACATACAGATGATTTACATGAAAGAAAATGTAAAGGTTCATGGGATGGTGCAGTAATGTGTACAGATTATGATACTATTTATAAAGATATTAAGAAATCAATTGAAAAAGTTAAAAATAAATATGCATTTGCTTATCCTTTTGGACATTATAATGATAGAACAATTGAGGCACTTAAAAACAATGGTATACAACTTGCATTTACTATTAAAGATGGTAAAGTAAAAAAAGGTGCTGATAAATACAAATTACCAAGAGTAAGAATATCAAGAGGTACTTCAATTGAAACGTATAAAAGACTAGTTAATTAGTCTTTTTATATGTTATAATATTTTATAGGTGATTATATGTTTGAAGGACTTAGTGAAAGATTACAACGTGTTGTTAGTAATATAAAATCAAAAGGTGTTATTAATGAAGATAACATTAGTGATATTGCACGTGAAATAAGATTATGTTTATTAGAAGCTGATGTTAATGTTAAGATTGTACGTGAATTTATAGATTCTGTAAAAGAAAAAGCTTTAGGAGAAGAAGTTCGTAAGAGTATCAAACCAGGAGATATGTTTGTTAAAATACTTAAAGATGAACTTGTAGCACTACTTGGTGGTGATGCAGCTCCTTTAGAATTAAATCATAAACCAACTATTGTATTAGTTGTTGGTCTTCAAGGTGGTGGTAAAACTACTACTATTGGAAAAATAGGTAATATGGTCAGAAAGAAACATAACAAAAAGCCTATGTTTATAGCTTGTGATGTTTATAGACCTGCTGCTATAGATCAATTAAAAAGCATTGGAAAACAACTTAATATTGAAGTATATGATGAAGGTAAAGGAAATCCTGTAGAAATAGCTAAAAATGGTATAGAATATGCTAAAAGTAAGGGATATGATTATATTTTAGTAGATACAGCAGGTAGATTACAAATAGATGAAACACTTATGGATGAACTAGTAGCAATAGAAAAAGAAGTTAAACCGAATGAAGAGTTACTTGTAATTGATGCTATGATGGGACAAGATGCTATAAATGTAATAACTGGATTTAATGATAAATTAAAATTAACTGGGTGTGTTTTAACTAAGATGGATGGAGATACTAAAGGAGGAGTTGCTCTTTCTTTAAGACATCTTACAAATATTCCAATTAAGTTAATAGGTGATTCTGAAAAATTAGATGGTTTAAGTGAATTTTATCCAGAAAGAATTGCTAATAGAATACTTGGTATGGGAGATTTGCTTTCAATAATCGAGAAAACAGAAGCAGAACTTGATCAAGATGAAATGATGAGTACTGCTAAAAAGATGCAAAAAGGTAAATTTGATTTAGATGACTTTCTAAAAACAACAAATCAAATTAAAAAATTAGGTCCACTTGAGAATTTACTAAAATTAATACCGGGAGCATCAAAAATGGGACTTAATAATGTTCAAATAGATCCTAAAGTTATGGCAAGAACTGAAGCAATTGTACAATCTATGACGATGGAAGAAAGACGTAATCCTGATATTATAAAAGCAAGTAGAAAGATAAGAATTGCAAAAGGTTGCGGTCAAAAAGTAGAAGATGTTAATAGATTGTTGAAACAATTTGAACAAATGAAACAAATGATGAAACAAATGAATGGTAAATTTAAAATTTAAAAGTGCATAAGCACTTTTATTTTGCCTAAACATTATTTATTATTAGACATAAAATATCAATGAAAAGGAGTTGTTATAATGAATAATGGTATGTATCAAGGATATAGTGTTGAAGGTAGTGCAGAATTAAAAGTAACACCAGATAAATCAATGGGATTTGAAGAATCATGTGCATGTCCAACTACACAAGGAATGGTATGTGCTCCAGTATATGAATGCCCACAAGAAAGATGTGTACATAGACAAATAATTCATGAAGTACCTCATGTTTGCCCAGTTAATACTAGAATTATAAATCATCATATATATAAACACACTTATAGTCCATGTTATACATGTACTGAAGAAAACGAAATATGTAACGTTACAGAAAATCCTTGTAAATTTATGTAAGCAAATACTAGTTATTTGCTTTTCTATTATTATAATTATATATTGAAAATTAGTATTATTTAGACTATAATTGTTGAAGGTGGTTAAAAATGCAAAAAGTAAAAGTACAAAATGGTGATATTTTTAGAATACCTATCGAGAAAATTAAAGAAACATATGAATTTGATAATGAAGATATGTTCAGAGATGTAAAATATTGTATGGCACTATTATCTTCTGCTGATGCATATGAACATCAATATTTATACTTTGAGAAACATGAAAGAAGATGTATAGAAGTATATACTCGAAGATCCTTTAGAAAAGTTGGTAATTCTGTTTATTTTAATTTTGATACTGGAATGTATTTTAGTATTAAAGATTTAGATAAAGTTGTTACTCATACTGAACCAGAAGATTTTGGAATTAATGATAGTTATATTAATGATATTAAGTGGTATTTTTATGATCATGAAGTGCTACAAAAAAGAGACATCGAATTAATAAGTAAGTCACATGCATTAATGCTTAAAAAGAATTATAAGTATACATTATAGTTCTTTTTTGTTGCAATATATTATAATTTTGATAAAATTATTTTGGGTGAATTGTATGATAAACATAGTATTATTTGAACCAGAAATACCAGAAAACACTGGTAATATAATGAGAACTTGTGTTGCGACAAACTCTCGTTTACATTTAATTAAACCTTTAGGATTTAGCTTAGAAGAGAAATATGTTAGAAGAGCAGGTGTTAACTATATTGATAAGTGTGATTTATCTGTTTATGAAAATATAAATGAATTTTTTGAAAAAAATAAAGGAGAATATTATTTTTTAACGAGATATGGTCATAAACCACATACTAGTTTTGATTATAGTGATAAAGATAAAAATTATTATTTCTTTTTTGGAAAAGAAAGTACAGGTATTCCTCCTAAAATATTAAAACCATATATAGATAGATGTATGAGAATGCCCATGACAGACAATGTGCGTGCATTAAATTTATCTAATACTGTGGCAATAATGACATATGAAGCATTAAGACAACAAGGATATCCTAATCTTTTATTTGATGAGCCACATAAGAGTAAAAATTTTATTGAAGAGAGTGAATAATTATGGCAATAACAAAAACAAATTTTATTGAGTATACTCGTTGTAGAAGATTTCCTGCTTTAGAGAATTTAAGAAAAGATAAATTAGATTCTAAAATGAGTATTCTAGAATACAAACGTCAAGAACTTAGTGAAGATATTAAGGAATTAGTTGAATGTATGTTTGAAGATAATGGTGATGGAACAGATACTGATTTGACGTTTAAAGAAGACATTCAATTAAATGCTATGATGGGATATTACAAAGAAGTTGAAATAGAAGCAGCTAATGTAGCAAAAAAGCTTTTTAAGGGAACCTTTACATTTAGTGAACAAACTTATAATCAAGAATCTTTTGACTTCGTGCATAATGGAATTAGATATTTATGTTACACTGATATCTATAATGAAAATGATGATGAAATAAATATAATTGAAGTTAAAGCTACTACAAGCAAAAAGTATTTAGAGGATATGAAATATGGAATACCACGTAAAGAAAAATATCCTATGTTTATTAGAGATTTTGATGGAATTTATAAAATAAATAAACCGAATATTAAAGATGAAAAATTAGAAGAAGCATTTAATAAAAAATATATGAAATTCTTTGATAGATATTCTGATGAAGGTAAATATATATTAGATATATCTGTACAAAGATATATTATTGAGCATGATTTAAAATCTCATAATATTAATAAAAAAGTACATTATTTTTTAGCAGTTCTTAATCATAATTATGTTTATGATGGATATAGAGTTGGTAAAAAAAGAGTATATAGAACAATTGATGGTGAAGATATTGTTAATTTCTTTGATGTAGATGAAATAACAGAAAAATATCAACCAATAATTAAAGATATGATGGATAGACTTGAAAATAATATTTATGAAGAAGATACAAGTTATTGTGGAGTTGGAAAATATTGTGCTTATAAGAAAACTAATCAATGTAAATTTAAAGATATATGCTTTAAAAATGTTCCTGCTTACAATGCATCATTTAATTATATTGGATTTAGTGATAATGTCGGATTTACAAGTGATAAATTAAATAAATTTGATTTAATTAATAATGGATATTACAAGCTTGATGATATACCTTTTGAATGGATAAAAGATAAACCAAATATGGTAATTGAAAGAGATTGTTATGACAACGATAAAGTGTATGTTGACAAAGAAAAAATAAAAGCATATTTGGATACTTTAGAATATCCAATATATCATCTAGATTTTGAAAGTTTTCCATGCCCAATGCCAAGATTTAAAGGTGAGAAGCCATATACTCAATCATGCTTTGAGTTTAGTCTGCATATTGAACGTGAACCTGGTAAATGTGATAATGATAAAGACAATTATGTTTTTTTAGCAGAAACACTTGATGATGAAAGAGAAGCAATGGTACGTGAAATTGTAAATAGGATAGATGCTGATAAGGGTACTATGTTAGCACAAAACGTTACTTTTGAAAGAGGTAGACTTAAAGAACTTGCAGAAATATTTCCTGAATATAGAACGCATTTACTTAAAATTGTAGAGCATTCTACAGATTTGCTATATGTTATTAAAACAAATCAAGAATTATACAAAGATTTAGGATTTGATGAAGAAAGATGTAAATTAGTAAACTTTTATGATAAAAGACAATCTGGAAGTTACTCAATAAAAAAGACTTTACCAGTATTATCAGATTTAAGTTATGCAAATCTTGAAGTTAAAAATGGAACAGAAGCTTTAGTAACGTATTCACTTTATGATACTATGAATGAATTTGATTTAAATAAAGCAAAAAAAGCCTTAAGAGTTTATTGTAAACAAGATACTTGGGCAATGGTAGTAATTTTAGAATCTCTTAGAAAACTTTGTAAATAACTTGTCAAAAATATTGTATATTTGTTGTATAGTTTTTCTAAATTGGGTATATTATTATTGTAGAGAGAGGTGGATAAGTAATGATATATCCTTCAATAGATAAACTATTAAATATAGTTGATTCAAAGTATAAATTAGTTCATATAGTAGCTGATAGAGCAAAAGTAATGAAAGAGCATAAACATTATCAAATGGATGAAAGTGAATATGTTTCTAAGAAAGAAATTGGAAGAGCTCTTGAGGAAATTGATAAAGGATTAATAACAATAAAAGGAAATTAGTACTAATAATCTACTAGTAGGAACACCTACTAGTATTTTTTTTGATTTTGTGTTATAATTTTTTCAGCATTTAAACTTTTAAGGAGATGAAATTTGATATGAGTAAGATTAATATAATGAGTTTAGGTGGACTAAATGAAAATGGTAAAAATTTATATACTGTTAAAGTAGATAATAAATTATTTATATTTGATTGTGGAATGAAATATGCACCTGATAAAATGTATGGTGTTGATTATGTTATTCCTGAATTTTCATATTTAATTGAACATGAGAAAGAAATAGTAGGTCTTTTTATAAGTCATCCTCATCATGAAAATATGGGTGCTTTAACTGACTTATTAAAAGTACTTCCAAACATTAATGTATATGCATCTAATTATACAAGTGAAATTATTAAATATGAATGTGAAAATGAACATGTAGAAATTAAAAATTTACATGTAATAAAAGCACATAAAAAAATAGATTTTGATAATGTTAGTGTTTTTCCATTTAGTGTGACTCATAGTAGTCCTGAAACATTAGGATTTTCTATTAATACACATGATGGAGCAATAATATATATGGCTGATTTCATAATAGATCCTACTATGGGAGGAAATTATGATATGGACCTTGGAAAACTTGCATATATTGGTAAACAAGGAGTGCTATGTTTAATGGCTGAAAGTGTATTTGCTGAAAAAAAAGGACATACTTCTCCTAACCATAAACTTGAGAGTTTCTTTAAAAAAATTATTGATAAAAATAAAGGAAGAATAATATTTACTTTATTACCATTACATATATATACTATACAAGAGATATTTAATGCATTAAAAGGTAAAAATAGAAAAGTAGTTATTATGGGAAAAGAACTTCATAGTATAGTTTCTATTTGTGTCAAAAATGGTTATTTGGATATAGATGAAAATATGCTTGGAAATCTTACAGATTTAAAACTTGAAAATACTGTAATTTTACTTAGTAATGATAGAGAAACTCCATATTCAAATATAAATAGAATTATAGCGGGACATGATAAATTTATAACGCTTTTAAAAACTGATACTATATGTTTTGCTGAACCAAGTTATGATGCATATGAAAAAGTGTTAGTTAAAATAATGAATGAACTTGCTATTAAAGGTGTTAATATTGAACAAATACCTAAAGATAAAAGTGTACGTCACCATGCTTCAAGTGAAGACTTGATGATGCTTGTAAAATTATTTAATCCAAAATATTATATGCCTATAAAAGGAGAATATAGATATCAAGTTCAAAATGGAAACTTAGCATATAATGTTGGGGTACCAAAAGAAAATATTTTACTTAAAGAAAATGGAGATATTGTAACATTTGAAAATGGTACTTTAGTAGATAATTTTGAGAGAGTATTTGTAGATGATGTATTAATTGATGGAAATATGGCAGAAGATATTGGTGAACTAGTACTTAAAGATAGGGAACTATTAAGTAGTAATGGACTTGTTTTAATATCTGCCACATTAAGTAAAAAAGATAAAGGATTAATAATAGATCCCGAAGTAGTTACAAGAGGATTTATATACGCTAAAGATAATATGGATATTATAGAAGAAGTTAAAAGAATAAGTTTAGAAGTTATAAAGAAGAATACATTTAATGCTAAATATGCTGATTATGTTCAAATAAGAAATGAAATACGTGAACAAGTTGGGGCTTATTTATATAAAGAAACCTCTTGTAAGCCAGTTATCTTAACAGTTTTACAAGAAATATAATATGAATAAAATTGATTATATATTAAATAGTTTAAAAAAGTCTAAATTTAGAAGTTCATTTCATTTAAGAAAATATATGATTAATTATATAAATGAGAATGGGTTAGATAAAATAAGAAGTCATGCATATGAATTTATCAATAAAAGAATTGCACCATCAAATATACCTAATGATGGTAAACAAACTCCAATGAAAGGACATCCTGTTTTTATAGCTCAGCATGCTACAGCTACATGTTGTAGAAATTGTTTATATAAATGGCACAAAATCCCAAAGAATAGACAATTAACTAATGATGAAGTAAATTATATTGTTGAATTAATAATGAAATGGATTATAGAGGAATATAAATGATAAAGGAAAGAAATAATTTAGTTTAGAAAGGAAGTAATGACATGATTTATTTAGATTATAGTGCTACTACACCAGTAGATGAAAGAGTATTGGATTCTTATTGTAAAGTTACAAGAGATTATATTGGAAATGCAAATTCTATACATAATTTAGGTGTTAAATCAAAAGAATTATTTATGCAAGCAACTAATCAAGTTGCAGATATATTAAATTGTCATCCTAAAGAAATAATATGGACTAGTGGAGCTAGTGAAAGTAATACCACAGCAATAAAAGGTGTTGCATTTAAATATGCATCTCGTGGTAAACACATAATAACATCTAAACTTGAGCATAAGAGTGTTCTTGAAGTTATGGGATATTTAAGTAATATAGGGTATGAAGTTGATTTTGTTAATATCTTAGAAAATGGACAAATAGATTTAAAACATTTAGAAGAATTAATAAGAGAGGATACTATTTTAATTAGTATATGTGCTGTTAATAGTGAAACAGGATTTAAACAACCACTTAAAACTATTAGACAAGTTATTAACAAAAAGAATCCAAATGTTATATTTCACAGTGATTTAACACAAGCACTTGGTAAAACTAAGTTTTATTTAAGTGATTTAGATTTAGCATCTTTTTCATCACATAAAATATATGCTCCAAAAGGATGTGGAATATTATTTAAAAGACGTAATTTACAAATAGATACATTAATATATGGTACTACTGAAAATTGTCCTTTTAGAGGTGGAACTCCAGCTTTACCACTTGTTGTTTCATTTTCTAAAGCAATGAGACTTATAAATGATAAATTAGATACTAATGTTAAAAAGTGTGAAAAATTAAAGAGTGAATTAATAAAGGGACTTTCTAAATATCCAATTAAAATTAATTCAAATGATTTATGTGTACCACAAATAGTAAATTTTAGCTTACTTAAAATTAAATCTGAAACATTTGTACATGCTCTTGAAAAATATGAAGTTTATGTATCTACTACAACTGCTTGTTCTTCTTTAGAAGAAAGTGTTGTATTAAAGGAATTATCACATGGAGATAAAAATATATCAACAACTTCTATAAGAGTAAGTTTAAGTCATATTACTACTATGGAGGAAGTACAAGAATTTTTAAGAATATTTGATAAGGTTTGGAATGAGTTATTATTAAAATGAAAGAAGTAATATTAATAAAATATGGTGAATTAACTACTAAAAAAGACAATAGAAATTTCTTTATTAAAACATTAAGAAAAAATATATTATTAAAATTGTCTTCTTTTTCTGTTGAAATAAAAGATGATTATTATAGAATGTTTATTTATACACAAGAAGAAGATATAGATGAAGTAGTTAAAGTATTATCTAATATTTTTGGAATACATGAAATTGATATATGCCATATGAGTGAAGATATAAATTTAGATAACATTAAAGAATTATCACTTAATGTAATAAAAGAATGTGATGGTAAAACTTTTAAAGTTGAAACAAATAGAAGTGATAAAAGTTATCCAATTAAATCAATGGATGTTAGTAAAGATGTTGGTGCCTATATACTAAAAAATACTGACTTAAAAGTAGATGTTCATAATCCTGATATAATGTTACATATAGAAATTAGACATGAGGGAGTATATATTTATACTAATGGAGTAAAAGGTTTAGGAGGATATCCTGTATCAACACTTGGACGTGGATTACTTATGCTCAGTGGGGGAATTGATTCACCAGTTGCTGGATATCTTACTATAAAACGTGGTGTTGAATTATATTATTTATATTTTGAAAGTAGACCTCATACTAGTATTGAAGCGCGTAATAAAGTAATAGAACTTGCACGTAAATTAGAAAAATATAATTCAAATGGTAAACTAATGGTTGTTAATTTTACTAAAATACAAGAAACAATATATAAGAATCTAGATCAAGATTATTTAATAACTATTATGAGAAGAATGATGTATAGAATAGCAGAAAAAGTAGCACGTAGAAATAAGTGTCTTGCCATAGTAAATGGAGAAAGTGTAGGGCAAGTTGCTAGTCAAACACTATCAAGTATCTTAGCGGTTAATAACGTTACAAATTATCCAATATTAAGACCACTTTGTTCATTTGATAAATTAGATATAATTGAAATATCTAAAAAAATAGATACTTATGATATATCTATTCTTCCATATGAAGATTGTTGTACTATATTTGTTCCTCGTCATCCAGTTATTAATCCTGATTTAAATTATATTTTAGAAGAAGAGAGCAAAGTTAATTTTGATGAATTAATAAAAGAAGCGGTTAATAATATAGAGATAATTGATTTAAAGGAAAAGAAAGACTATAGTGATGTATTATAGTATAAATTGTTAAATAAAAAGCATAATATATAGTGGTGATATATTATGCTTTTAAATAATAAATTTAGTAAAAAAAACAATTATTTATATAAAATGAAATGTTTAAATACTAGAAATCAAGAATATTATAATGAAGAAATAATTGATACTGATAAAGTAGAAAGATATAAATAATTATTGAAACATTTATAAATGCTTGTCAAAGGTTTTGTTAGACATTTAAGTCTATAGATAATAATCTATATTCTTAAGTGTCATTTTTTATTACAGAAATTAATATGCTCTTCACATGATAGATTAATATAGCTTGTTAATAATTAGATGTTTTTTATTGTTAAGTAATAAAAAACTTTTAATATTAAGTTAATTTTGCTATAATATTTCTTGTAGAAAGAAAGAGGTATTATTATGGAAATATTAAGTGTTAATGCAGGTAGTTCATCTTTAAAATTTACTTTAATAGAACTTCCTTTTGAAAAAGTAGTTGTTAGTGGAACTTTTGAAAAAATTGGTATTGATGGAAGTTTCTATACAATTAAATACAATGGTGAAAAGATTAAAAAAGAAGTTGAACTTAAAAATCATACTGATGCAGTTAAAATACTTATGAATGAACTTATTGATATGAAAATATTAGATTCATATGATGATTTAGATGGTGTTGGGCATAGAGTATTACATGGTGGTGATACATATTTTGATAGTATTATAATTACACCAGAAGTAGAGGATAAAATTGAAGAATTATTCCCACTTGGACCACTTCATAATCCAGCTAATTTAGCAGGTATTAGAAGTTTTAAAGAAATTTTACCTAATACTCCACAAGTTGCAGTATTTGATACTGCATTCCATCAAACTATGGATGCTGAAGAGTATTTATATGCTGTACCAATGGAATGGTATGAAAAGTTCTCAGTACGTAAATATGGTTTTCATGGAACTTCTCATAAATATATAGCTCAAAAAATGAGAGAAATTTTAGGAGAAGATAAAAAAATTATTAGTTGTCACTTAGGAAATGGTGCTTCATTATGTGCTATTAAAGATGGTAAGTGTGTTGATACATCAATGGGATTTACTCCACTTGCTGGATTTATTATGGGAACTCGTAGTGGTGATATTGATCCATCAATAATTCCATACGTAATGGAAAAAACTAATAAAACAGCCGCTGAAATCGTAACTGATCTAAATAAAAAGAGTGGTATGTTAGCACTTTCTGGCGTATCAAGTGATATGAGAGATATTGAAGAAGCATACTTAAATAAAGATCCAAGAAGTGTACGTGCTATGAACATGTATATTAAGCATATAGCTAATTATTTATCAATGTATAACACATTATTAGAAGGTGCTGAATATATAGTATTTACTGCTGGAGTTGGAGAAAACTCTGATATAGTACGTAAGTTATTAATAGATAAATTTAAATTTATGGGTGTTAAATTAGATGAAGAGAAAAATTCAACTAGAGGTATTACTGGAGAAATAAGTACAGAAGATTCTACTATTAAAGTAGTAGTACTTCCTACAAATGAAGAATTAATGATTGCTAAGGATACATACGACTTAATTAATAAAGAATAGAAAAGAGATTTAAATGAATAATATATATAAATTAATTTATAATGAGATTAAGAAATATAAGAAGATTTATATTGCTAGACATATAGGACCTGATCCAGATGCTTTTGGAAGTCAAATGGCATTAAAGGAATCAATAAAACTTACTTTTCCTGAAAAAGAAGTATATGCAGTTGGAGCATCTGTTTCTAGATTTAAATATTTTGGAAAAGTTGATAAAGTTTTAAATTATGATTATGAAGAGGGACTATTGATAGTTACTGATACTCCTGATATTAAGAGAGTAGACATAGAAAACTTCTTAATGTTTAAACATGTTGTAAAAATAGATCATCATCCAATGGTAGACAAATTTGGAAAAGTAGAATATATAAATGATAAAGCTAGTTCTGCTAGTGAACTTGTATTAGAAGTATTAAATAATACTAAGTTAAAGATGAATGATTCTATTGCGGGTAATCTCTTTATTGGAATTGTAAGTGATACAAATAGATTCTTATTTAATGCAAATGCTAGAACATTTGCGGTTGTTACTGATCTTATTAAAAAATATAATTTAGATGTAGAACATCTATATAGACTTGTTTATAGTAAGCCATTAAGTGAAGTTAGATTAATGGGACATATTGCATCAACATTAAAAGTTGATAAATATGGATTTGCATATGTAGAACTTGATGAAGATGTTATGAATTCATTTGGTTCTGATTCAGCAGCAGCATCTAATATGATTAATGATTTTAATAATATAAATGAAGTAATTATATGGGTATTTGTTTCTAAAGATAAAAACAACCTATATAGAGTAAATATTAGAAGTAGAGGACCAATTATTAATGAAATTGCTGCTAAATATGGTGGTGGAGGTCATAAATATGCTAGTGGAATTAGAACTGAATCCAAAGAAGTAATTGATAATTTATTACATGATCTAAATGAATGTGCTCGTGAATATAATAAAGAGGAGGAAAAATAATATGGAAGTATTAAGTGTTGAAGATCCTATTATTGCTGTTAGAATCTCACAATATCCTGATGATAAGAAAAACGAGTTTCTATGTTTAGGTAGAAGTAATGTAGGTAAAAGTAGTTTTATTAATACTATTATGAATAGAAAGAATTTAGCAAGAATTAGTTCTAAACCTGGAAAAACAACTACATTGAACTTCTATTTAATAAATAATGACTTTTATATTGTTGATGTTCCTGGATATGGATATGCTCAAACAAGCAAAAAACAAATAGAAAAATTTGGAATAATGATTGAAGAATATTTAAAACAAAGACCATATTTAAAACATGTATTTTTACTTGTTGATTATAGACATAAACCTACTGAAGATGATGTCCTTATGTATAAATTTTTAAAGTATTATAATATACCAGTAACTATTGTTGCTACAAAGTATGATAAAGTAAATAGATCTTTAAGAGATAAACAAGATGATTTGATAAAAACCACATTATCTCCAGCTTTAGGTGATGAAATTGTTAATTTTTCTAGCATTACAAAAATTGGTAAAGACAGAATATATGAAATAATAGAAAATTCTAATAAAAAGTAGTTGAAAAAAAACTGCTTTTTTATTATAATGATTATAGAGTAGAGGAGTGATATTATGAACAAGAAAGGTTTTACTCTAACAGAGTTATTGGTTGTAATTGCAATCATATCTATTATTACCTTAATTGCTGTTCCTAGTGTAATTGCAATTAATAGAAATATGAACAGAAGAATTTATAGTAATAAGGTTGAAACAATTATTAGTGCAGCTGAAATATATGCAACTAATAATCCGGATATTTTTAATGGTAGAACTGAAGTAAAAATATATGTTAAAGAGTTAATTGAAACTAACTATATGACAGCAGATGTTAATAGTGGTAGTGCTGAATGTGCTTCTTCAGAAACAATGGGATGCGTAATTGACCCTAGAGATAGAAGCTCTATGAATGACAAGTGGGTAATCTTAAAGAAAAAAGGTATTGGCGTATCTGCTGAATTTAATGGAAATGAATCTCAAGTTTTGGAAGGTACTTTAGTAGAACAAGTATGTAAGAGATTTAGTGATGGTACTTTCACTGGTAAATGGGGAAGTGGAGATAATAATTATTGTGGATGCAAGTTTAATGGAACTGGAGTACCTACTGGAATATATAAAGCAACTAAAAATGGTGATGAATTAACAGTTGGTTCTGAAGCAGTAACAGCATGTATTATCTCTGGTGATGAAAAAAACAATTATTTAAGATATGATGGTGTTATGTGGAGAGTTATGGGTGTATATAACATTTATAATGATGGAAATAAACTTGTAGCTAAAATCATAACAAACGATACTGTTGATGCTCAATAAAATGTGTTTAAAAACACATTTTTTATTTACAATAATATTATTTATTTTAAAAATTTGATATAATCTTTGTAGGAGTAATTTTATGCAAGAAGATAATTATTATTTTAATTATAAAGATATTAATTTATATTTTAAAAAAGGTGAATCAATTTCTATTTTAGGATCTAATAATGATGAAATAGTTTCTTTTTTATTAAGTAAAAATATTCATGTTATAACATATAAAAGTTTATATGAATTTAATAAAAAAACAGTAAAAGAAGAAATATCTATGTATTATGATAAAAACATAGATGAATTATTATCTGAATATAATCTTAGTAATAAAAATATTTCTGAACTTAATATATGTGAAAGAATCAAATTAAAGATATTAATTTCAATTTTAAGTGAAGAAACCATAATTATTGATAATATATTATCTTTATTAGATGATAATGATTATAAGTTAATATTAAAAAAATTAAATGAATATAATAAAAATGAAAAAATTGTAATAAATATTACTAATAATATAGAAGAAACCATATTTGGGAATCGTCTAATAATTATTTATGATGATAAACTTTTATGTAATGATTATACTCTTATAGCACTAAGAGAAGAAAAATTATTAAAAAGAATAGGACTAGGGTTACCATTTATTGTTGAACTTAATAAGTACTTAATGGATTATGGATTAATTAATAAATATTATTTAACTACTACTGGTTTGGTGAATGAATTATGGAAATAGAATTTAATGATGTTGGTATTACAGATGAAAAAATAACATTTAAAATAAGTGATAATAAAATATATTCTTTTATTGGAAATAGTAAATCCATAAAGCATTTAATTGCCTCATTAATATACGATAATAGTATTAATATAAATGGAAGTATAACAAAATCATCTAAAATTAAAATTGGTTATGTTAAAAGTCCATTATATGATAATTTTAATGAAAAAAGAGTAATAGATAATTTCAAAAGAATATTAAATAATACTAAATATAATGTAGATAAAAGAATAGAGGAATCTCTAAAAATAGTTGATATAAATAAAGATATGTTAAAAATAAAATATGATGATTTAAATTATATTGAACTTAAAAAAATATCTTTAGCATTAGCTCTTTTAAATAATCCTAATGTTTTGATATTAGAAGATTATACAGAAGGATTAAATAATAATGATAAAGCAGAATTATCAAGACTATTAAGAATGTTAAAAAATAAATATAATAAAATGATAATTTTAGTAAGTAAAGATACAGATTATTGTTATACTATAAGTGATTATATATATTTACTTGATGATAAACATATTGTAAAAAGTGGAAATAAATTAATTTTAAAAGATATAAATTTACTTAAAAATTTAAATTTAAAAATTCCAGATATAATTAAATTTATAACAGAATATAAGAAACACAATAGTGAATTTAATGACTATAATAATATATTAGATCTTATTAAAGCAATATATAGAGATATAGGATATAAGAGGTAATTTATGAAATATTTAATTAATTTAACTTATAATGGAAAAGATTTTTATGGATATCAAATACAAAATAATAAATTAACTGTAGAAGGTGAATTAGAAAAGTCTTTATCTAAATTATTAAATGAAAAAATAAATACAATTGGTTGTTCTAGAACAGATAAAGGTGTTCATGCATTAAATCAGTATTGCACATTTGAAACAGAAAAAAAGATAAATTTAAAAAAATTAAAATATAGTTTAAACTCTATTATTGATAAAAATATTTATATTAAAAAGATTTCTAAAGTAAGTGATGATTTTAATATAAGAAGTCATGTAGTAAAAAAAAGATATGTATATAAAATTAATATAGGTGAATATAATCCAATAGAAAAAGATTATGTTTATCAATATAATAAAAATATTAATAATGAATTAATTGAATTATTTATATCCAAAATGAATGGTGAACATAATTTTAGAAGTTTTGCTTCTGATAAAGAAAACAATAATTATATTCGGAATATATTTATTAAATATAAGAAAAGACAAAAAATATTATATTTATATTTTGAATCAGAAGGCTTTTTAAGATATATGATTAGGAATATAGTAGGATTGTTAATTGATATAAATGAAAATAAAAAGAGTATTAATGATATAGATGAAATATTCAAAAGTAAGAATAGATGCAGCTTGGGAGTAACTGCTCCTGGTGTAGGGCTATATCTTGAAAAAATAGAATTTAAATAAGGATTGTAAAAGGATAAAAAATAACTTATAATTATAATAGGTGATAATATGAAGAAAATATTACAAACACTATTAATAATTATAAGTTTTTTATTTGTTAGTGGAGTAAATGCAAAAACAACATATAATAATACTCCAGATTTTTCAAATGATTATAT
>CACYWH010000014.1 GCA_902778125.1 uncultured Erysipelotrichaceae bacterium
ACTTACACAATATTCTAAACTTGAGTTCCCAGTAAGTGGTAATTTATTTGAACTACTATTAAATGATTGAGGTATTCCTCCACCTAGTAGATATTGTTGCTCTGTTGTTCTTACTAATACATTTACTTCATTTGTAAATGAATCTACTCTTGCTTTTTCAAACATTCTTAAAACTGCTGGTAATGCCATTATTACTAAGATTGCTAATATTGCTATTACAGCTAATAATTCTACTAATGTAAATCCTTTTTTATTTTTCATATTCTATCACCTATTATTAATTATAATTGTTTTACTTTCTAATATCAATCATTTTTGTGTAAAAAAAATAAGACTTCATATTGAAGTCTTATATACATTCTACATATGTATCATCTAAACATCTTACTGAACATAAGCAATTGGTATCCATTGTAAATATTGAGTTAGTTGATACATATGGATAAATTGATGTTGTATCTGTATTTGGAGTTAATACTCTAAAAGTACAACAACATCCATCAACTTTTTCTACTCTAAATACATTACTTGTAGTTGTTTCTGTAGCACTTCTACTTACTGGCATTGCCCAAGGTGTTCCATTTCCACAACAAGTATATAACATGATTGGTCTAGTATTACAAATTGGACAAGATGCTCCTCCACCTAATGCAGGTCTATCACAAGATAATAAGCAGTTATCTGGGCAAGCATTATTTTGTAAAACATTTATTACTTGTAATATTTCCATTATACAGTTATTACAACAATTTTTTTCATTATTGTTATTATTACAATTACACATATAATCCACTCCTTTATTTCTATTCATTAATAAGTTATGAATTATATTTAATTTTAGTTACATTATTTACCCAAAGAAAAAAACTATTTGAATAATTACTTATTCTCATAGTTCCATGAATCTCTAACCATATCTTCAAGTGTTTTTTCACATTTAAATCCAAGTTCTTTTAAAGCTTTAGATGGATCACTATAACATTCATCTATATCACCAGGTCTTCTAGGAGCAATTTTATAATTTACTTTTACATTATTAACTTTTTCAAATGTATTAATTATTTCTAAGACACTGTATCCTTTTCCAGTACCTAAATTATATATAAATAATCCTTGTTTTTCTTTATTTAATTTTTCTAATGCTTTTACATGGCCGACTGCTAAATCTACAACATGTATATAGTCTCTAACACCAGTACCATCTTTCGTATTATAATCATTTCCAAACACATTTAAGCATTCTAATTTACCACTTGCAACTTTAACTATATATGGCATTAAGTTTGCAGGTATTCCATTTGGTTCTTCTCCAATTAATCCTGAACTATGAGCCCCAATTGGATTAAAATATCTTAGTATACAAATATCCATTGTTTCATCTGATACATATAAATCTTTTAATATTCTTTCTACCATTAATTTACTAGTGCCATATGGATTAGTAGTACCACCCACTTCTGCATCTTCTGTAATTGGAACACTTTTAGGTTTACCATATACAGTTGCACTACTACTAAAGACTATTTTTTTAACATTGAATTCTTTCATTACACTAAGTAATGTAAGAATAGAAGATACATTATTAATATAATATTCTACTGGTTTAGATACGCTTTCACCTACTGCTTTAAATGCTGCAAAGTCAATAACAGCATCTATCTCATTTTCTTTAAATATATTTTCTAATGCTTCTTTATTTAACATATCACATTCATAAAATTTAAAATCTTTATGAGTAATTTCTTTAATTTTATCTACTACTTCTCTTTTACTATTACTAAAATTATCAAGTCCAACAACTTCATAATTATTATCAAGTAATTCTACTACTGTATGACTTCCAATATAACCGGTTGCTCCTGTTACTAAAACTTTCATATTTCACCTCTATTATTAGTATACTATAAAATTAAGTACAAAAAAAGAACTATTACTAGTTCTCATAAACACTTACTTGTTTTTTATCTTTTCCTTTTCTTTCATACTTAACTACGCCGCTAACTTTAGCATATAGTGTATGATCTTTACCCATTCCTGTATTAGTTCCTGGATAAATTTTAGTTCCTCTTTGACGATAAATAATTGCACCAGCTTTAGCAACTTGTCCATCACTTAGCTTAGCACCTAATCTACGTCCAGCAGAATCTCTACCGTTTTTTGTAGAACCAACACCTTTTTTAGATGCGAATAATTGTATATTTAAATTCATTTTATTCATGGTTTTCCTCCTTAATACTAATATTTTTATCATAATTTTCTTTTAGTTCATATATCATATTAACTAAATTATTAAGTAAACTATTTGTTATATTATCTTTCTTGATATTAATAATTTCTAAATTATTATTATCAGTATAACTAATAGCTTTTTTATCAATTTCTAGTATTCCATTTATTGTTGTAATTATCATAGTACTAAAAGAAGCACATACTATATCTCTTCCATAGTTATCATAATTAGCATGACCACTACAATGAATACTTTCAATGATATTATTGTTTTTACTAATTGATACTTTAATCATTATTTTGAAATAGATTTGATAAGTATTTTAGTGTAAGGTTGTCTATGTCCTTGAGTTTTTCTATATTTCTTTTTAGGTTTATATTTGAAAACTAAAATTTTCTTTTGTTTACCATGTTTTAAAACTTTAGCAACAACCTTAGCTCCTTTAACAGTAGGAGTTCCTACTTTACCATCAACATATAAAACTTCATCAAAAACAACTTCGCTATCTACCTCATTATCTAGTTTTTCAACATATAGTTCTTGTCCTTCTTCAACCATATATTGTTTTCCACCAGTAACAAATATTGCTTTCATATTATTCCTCCTTCAATAAGACTCGCTCCATTAGGTAAAAGATAACTTTATTTATAACCTATATAAGATGCGGTTGTAGAGAAAGATTTCTACAAACATGGATATTTTAGCACATTTACTACTTTGTGTCAAACATATTATGTAAAAAATCTCTTTCTAATACATTATTTATAATATGGTAATTATCTCTTTTTAATTTATTAATATTTTTAATTATTTTAATGTGTTTAAAATTATATTCATTTAAATATCTTTCTAATATGAATTTATTATATTTATATTTAATATTATTAGTTTCTATAATTAAACATTTAATTAAAAACATTGATAATATGCATGCAAAAAAAGTCCTTTTAAAGAATATTAAAAAAGTCACTGTAATACAAGATATGATAATACTAATAATATTAGATAATTTATAAGAAAATATTTTATCAAATAATATATTCATAAGTTTACCTCCATCAAGTGGTAAAATTGGTAAGAAATTAAATGATATTAATAGATAATTAATCCTTTTAATAATTAAAAATACATGTTCAGTTACATAGCCATTAACATATAAGTAATATATTAAAAGATAAAATAATATTTGGAATGATATTCCCCCTATTAATACAAATAATTCTTTATTAGAAAATATATTTAAGTCTTCATTATATATAGTAATACCACCAAAGGGATAAATAATTATTTCATCAAATTTAAAATTTATTATTTTAGCAAATATAGCATGTCCACTTTCATGGATAAATATAACTAAAAGTAATAAATACATATATTCAAAATAACCTGCTAAAAAAGAAAAAAGAAGAAAAATATATGTATAATTATGTATTTTAATCTTCATTTTCTATTAATACAGGTTTATCATCTTTTAATAAAACATAATAATATTCATCACTAGCAGTTCCAATTATACTTCCACTTTCAACATAGTCATATAATTTAACATTTTCTTTAACATTACCATACCAAGCATAATAGCCATTACTTTGTTGAATAATAATAGTATTATTATAACCTTCTTTTTCTCCAATATAAGTGACAATACCACTTTCTTTTAAATATATATTTTCATTTTCTTTTATAAAATATTTAATTCCATCTTTATATTTTTCACTACTAATATTCTCATTTTTAGAAACATTTACAATAGTTTGTTCTCTTTTAAATATATTTGTAACTTTATTTAATGATTTATTAATAAAACTAAAATCAAATGTTGAGTTTAACACTTTATCTATTACAAAAGATTTAAATTTTGGAGAATAATTACTAATTATTACTACAAGCATTGTAAAAATTATAATAGTAAAAAACTTATTTAAGATATTGCTTAATATGCCACTACTACTTCTTTTATTGCTAATCCTTTTATTTTTATATTCTTCATATGTCATGTTAAATATTATTCTACTATATTATTTTTATGCATGTTTTCATAAAAACTATAGTAGTTATTTTTTCCAATTATAATATGATCTACTACAGGAATAGAAATTAATTTACCTATTTCAAATAAAGAATTAGTAAGAATAATATCTGCTTCACTTGGGCTAACATCACCACTTGGATGATTATGCAATACTATTATTGAATAGGCACTTTCTAAAAATGCATGTTTGAATATTTCTCTTGGATGAACGCATGATGTATTAAGTGTACCTTTAAACAATGTTTTATAAGATATTATTTTAGATTTAGAATCTAAATAAACTGCAATAAAATTTTCTTGTTTTTCATAGTATAAATAATGTTTAAAGTATTCATATACTTTAGAAGAATTATTTAATTTTATACTAAAATCTCTAGTATTTTCATAATATACTCTTTTACCAAGTTCTAATGAAGCAATAATTTCAATTGCTTTAACTTTACCTATTCCTTTTATATTAACAAGTTTATTAATTGTGATATCCTTTAAATCAGCAATATTATTTATTTCTGTTAGAACTTGTCTTGCTAAGGTTTTAACACTACTATTTTTAGAACCAGTTTTAATAATTATAGAAAGTAATTCTTCATTTGAAAGATTATTTACACCATATTTTAATAATCTTTCTCTTGGACGTTCTTCTTCATTTATATCTTTTATCATTATATCTTTCATATTATTATAATTAAAAATAATTTTGTAAAACACTACAAAATTATCTATTTTTAAGTTTTTCTATTAATTCATGTAAATTACTTGCTTCTATTATTTCTATATCATATTTATTTTTTTCTTTTTCTTTTAATGCTTCTTTATAATTATCACTTGGTACTATAAATACAGATGCTTTATTTTTAACTGCACCAGAAAGTTTATATTTTACTCCATCTATTGAACCCACTTTACCATTTTCATCAATACTACCTGTACCAGAAATAATATCTCCTTTAGTAATATCATATTCAGTAATTTTATTATATATATCAAGTGCACACATAAGTCCTCTAGAAGAACCACTTTCACTATCTTTAAATACATATTCTACACTTGGTGTACTTACTACATCTTTCATATTTGCAATTAATAAACCAATTACTTTTTTATTGTCTTTTACTATTACTTTAGCATAACAAGATTTTTCTTTATTATTTCTAATTACATTAAGCTTTATAGAATCATTTTCATTATGATTTGCTAGTACACTAGCAATATCACTAACATTTTCTATTAATTTATCATCTATTTTTGTTATAATATCTCCAACTTCTAAATCAGTATCTGCTTCATCAAATACATATGTTATTGTGACATCATTTTTTAATATTTTATATGGAAGATTAGCTTCTTTAAATGCTGAAATAATCGCATCATAACTAGTTTCTTTTAAATATATTTTATCACGCTCTAGTATTTCGTTTTTACTTTCATTATCAATTTTTAAGTTTTCAGATGGTTTTAAATCCCAACCAGGAATTATATATGATAAAAGAATAGTATATATATTTGCATTTCTAACACTTACATAAGTTAAATTAATACTTCCTTTTGATTCATAACTATCTTCTACAATTATTCTATCAGATAAATCTACAAGACCTCCACTTGAATAAATATAATAATCAAATGGTATAAATAATGCTAATAATAATATTAAGTATACAATATATATTTTATAATTAGTTTTAAATTCATTAATAACTTCTTTAAAAACTTTTTTAATCATATTTTTCTCCTAATAATAATATTATATCACATATGAAATCAATTATTAAAAATGTAATATTAACATTAGTTTTATTAATATTTATGCTAAATATTAATATAGTTATTAATTCTACTAAGGAAGCAACACTACTCTTCTTAAATAAAATATTTATATCTATTTTTCCATTTATAATATTATGTGATATTTTAATATATTTTGATTACCATATTTTTTTAAAAAGAATTTTTGGTAAATTCTTATCTAAAATATTTAATATAGATTCTTCTTGCTCTATTATTTTTATATTGAGTTTATTAACATCATCCCCTGCTAATAGTATATATATTAAATCTATGCTTGATAAAAAACAAATTGATATAGAAACTGCAAATAAAATACTTAATTTTACATACTTTCCTTCTATTTCTTTTACAATTGGAACAATTGGTATTCTAATGTATAAAAGCTTCAAATTTGGGCTATTTTTATGGTTATTTTGTTTATTAAATAATATATTAATTGGAATATTTATGAGGAAAGAAAATACTACTACTTTTAATATTATAGATGAGAGAAAAATTAATTTTTTTGAAGTATTAAAAAAATCATTTATAAAAGGAATTAAAACATCAATAACTATACTAGGAAATTTAATAATATTTACAATAATTTTAAATATTATTAATAAATATTTTACATTCAATAAAGTATTCTATTCTATATTTAGTGGTTTTATTGAATTAACTAGTGGAATTACATATGTAAATAAATTAAATATTTCTTTAATATACAAATTTATTTTAACTTTCTTTATTTTATCATTTAATAGTTTATCAGTAATTTTTCAATCTTTAAGTATACTTTCAAATTATAAAATAAATATTAAAAAAACATTAATTGTTAAATTAATGTTTAGTTTAATATTATCTATATTAATGATATTAATTAAAGATTGGCTAAGTTTAATAATTCTCTAGCATTATCTAATGATGTTGCTTGATCTATTAATTTTATTATACCAGTAGTACTAGTATTATCTAAGTTTCCATCCATAAATCCTTCAGTTGATGATACGTAATAGTTAGTACCATTATAATTAATTATTTGTTCATATGTATATATTTTTGAGGTATCATCATCTGAATAAAATGCTACTGAATCAGCAGTTGTTCCAACTAAAATTGGTCCTGTATTTTCAAGTGAAGTATAATAATATCCTACATATGCACTTCCTGCATATTTTTTATAATAATTTCTACTACCTAGTTTTGCTATTAAAGCATTAGCAGCAGTTATTTGTATATTAGTTGGTTTCCATTTGGCATAAATCGTTTTATCAGATGTAGCAATGGTAGATGCTGTCACTTGTGTTCCATTAGATAAATTAGTCCACCAGCCGTCAAAAGTCCAATTTGTACGTGTTGGAGTACATAATGTACCTAATGCAACTCCATCTTTAATTCTTTTAATTGTACAACCACTTCCACCATTATTATCATAAGTTAATGTATAAAGCGTTGCAGAAGTATCAGCATCAACTGAAGATGTTGAATATAAATTTATGTTATATTTAGCATCACTCATTTCAACTGTAATTCTAAAAAATAAATCTTTTAATGAACTATCAACAACACTAGGATATTCAAATGAACTTTTAGATAAACTTATAAATTTATAGCCTTGTGTAGATTTACCGCCAGTAGCTTCTCCAGTTTCAGGATCTAAATAATCTGTCACTATTTGAGATATTGTTTTTAAATATGAATATGTACCAGCAACTTCAGAATACCTTAATGTTGTAATTTGTGCTGTTCTTTGAGCAGTTGGTTGTCCATTAGAATTTCTAACATATTCATATGTTTTATCCATAGTTAACAATTCTAATTTCATTTTCTTATTATTTCCAAGAGTAATGTTACAAAGTGTTCTACTACAAGTTACACTTTTAACTCCATTGTTTTTCATAAAATGCTCATTTATTACTTTGGAAACTAATGCACTATATGTTCTTGCTTCTACATCTTCATTAATTATATTATATGAAGCTTTTAGTCTTATTAAAGTTCCAATCATTGAAATTAAAATTATTCCAACCAAAGTAATACTTATAATTAATTCTACTAAAGTAAAACCTTTCTTCATAATTCCTCCTTATAATTTCAATGATGCATAATAATACTTACCACTTCTATAAAATACTCCAACTATATATCCAATTGGATTATTACATGTACCAGGTGTAGCATCATTACATCTTTTTAATGTCTTTAAATATTCTATTGTTCCACTACTATATCTTGTAGATGCTCCAGTTCTTAAATCATTATATAAGTTTGGAGTAAATATAAAATATATCATATTATTATCTTTAAATACTTGAGTACAATCACTCATTCTATCAGATAGATATGTTGAGCAATTATTTACATTAGCCACAAATATACCACTTGCAGAATATTCTGCAGAAGTATCTCCTAGATTTCCAATATTATAAAGTAAATATTTATCAGATGGTAAATCATAATAGTTTTTTTCTTTTGATTTTCTTACTACTAAAGAATAACTAGACAAAAGAAGTGTTAATGATAAAATTACAACAACTAACACAGTTACACTTTCAACAAACATGAAACCATTTTTTTTCATAATTATCCTTTCTATTCTGATAAGAATGTTATTTTAGCATATCCATTACCAGAGTTTCCAACCATAGTACTACTTCCATCATGAGTTGGCATATTAACCACAGATGCACTCTTAGAAGTTGTCCATTTATATCCATTACCATCAATCATAACAGTATTTATAAATCTTAATCCTGAATAATGATAAGAGCAAACAATATCATTAGTGTTTTCAAGACATTGTACACCATTTGAATCGAGTCTAGGTGTTGTAGTTAATTCAGAAGCAGATGCTACACAACCTTTATGACCAGATATAAATGATGAACCACCACCAGCATTAGAAGCGTTACCGCCTTCTCCGCCATAATATCCGCCTCCGCCTGCAGATGTAGCTATTGCTCCCATACCATACGAAGAAGAAGTTTGATGTCCACCTACACCAGTATTTGAGCCACCAACTCCAGAGTAACCATATAATCCACCACCAGCGCCACCAGTGTAATTTGTCCCGCTATAATAAGCTCCACCACCTCCGGCAGCAACCATAATTCTAGATCTTAAACTATTTGGATTACTCCATTGTCCACCTTCAAGTCTTACATCAGTGGCGCCTCCACCACCTGAGCAAGTACCAGAAATATTTCCGTTAAATGCAGCATTATTGTTACTAGCCACGCAATTAGATGCAGCAACTGTTGGATATTGACCAACATACACATGTAATCTAGTATCTTTTTCTAATTTTATTTCACCTGATGTATAGGCTCCCTTACCACCAATATTTATACTAGTTCCTTTACCGCCTTGAGCTCCCCATAGTTCTATCTTATAATTACCTGTACATCCTGTAACAAAAGTTTGTTCTTTTCCAGTATAATCAAACACCCATTCTTGACCACCAGCATATGGACAATAATCATATTTATTAGGTGTTGTTACAGACACATTAATATGTTCATCTATTGCTTGCAAAAATTTATTTTGTTGTGTATAAGCATTTAAAACAGCTAACATCAAAAATAAAAATAATACTAAAAATGTATAAACTAATGTCATTGAAACAAAACCTTGTTTTTTCATATTATCACCTATTATATAGATAATTATATAACAAATAAAAATAAAAATCTACAATTGTAGATTATTTATTTTTACTTACAACATTAATTCCGGAATAAATATAATTAATAGTATTTTTAATATTTAAAGTATTTTCATATTCATTATTAATTTTATCTATTTTAGGTGGAATTGATATTAAAATATTTAATAACATTTTTTCTTCTTTTGAAAGCTCTAAATTTTCATTATAAATGTCTAATAAATAATTAAAATCTAATCTATATCCATCTTTTTTATAAAAGTTATATATATCTAATATTGGAGTATCAACCACATGTTTATCCCAACTTAAAAGATAATTTTTCCCCTTTGATACAAAATGATCTAATGATAAATTATTATGTACAATACACACTCTCTCTTTAGTTTTATTTGATACTATATTAAACCATTTCTTTAATTCTCTTTCTGCATATTCTAAACTACTATCTATAGAAGAATAATTCCTAGCAAATAAGTAGTTACTTGGAGACATATATTCTTCCTCTTCTATTTTAGATATTAATTCTAAGTAATATTGTTTTAAATACCTAATATTACCAAGTATTTTATTATATATTGTTCTATATTTATTTTTACTAACATCTTTATAAAATATTGTTTTATTATGAAGAGAGCTTACAGTTTTAATTAATTCTACTCCTTTACTAATTTCATAATAATTTTCACCTTTAATATATTCCATGGTATATGTTTCTTCATCTTCAGAAATTATACTTGGATAATTATCAAAATTTCTATATTTTAAATAATCAAATAATTCACTAACATTATTAGTCTTTTTTTTAGATACACCATCTTCTTTTATTATTACACTATTTCGAATTTTATTATTCATTTAAACTAGGTATAATTAGTTTATCATGAACATTTATTTCACTAAGATTATTATATGCTTTCAAATCTTCAAAAGAAATATTATATTTTGAACATATACTTTCATATGTATCACCCGCTCTTACAATATAAACTTTATAGGTAAAATATTTATTATCTTCATTTAATATATTATTTGCAATATTATTTATATTTGATTCAACATTAATATCATTAGTAACATTAGATATTTCTACCTTATTTTCTTCTACTTGCTCATCACTTTGAAAATAATTATCAATATAATTATCTAAATCATCAGTAGCTTTATTATCTATTTCACCTTCACTTTCTAATTCCTCACATGTAAGTTCAAGGTCTATATTAACTTTTAGAGTATCTTTAATTATTTCATATTTAAAGTCATCTATTTCAATTTTAATAGTGTCTTTATTAATTCTTTTAGATATTGAAATAGAAAATGGTATTGTATAAAAAAAATCATCCTCTACTACACTAGCTTCAGTCATTTTGTATGTACCACTTAATGCTACTGTACCAGTAATTAAATCATCCTGTATTTTATAATCATGGTCAAGATTTAAATTACTAAGTACACCTATTTTAGTTTTAAAAACTATATCTTTTTTTAATGGAATAATTTCTTTCATTTCTTATCTCCTTTCAATAATATATATTTCAACATAAAAAAAATATTCTTTTTTTAGAATATTTTTTTATATAATTCTTTATAATTACTAATGGTTTGAAATTCTAATTTTAAAGATAATTCATTATCAAGCCATGTTACATCTTTTGCATTATCTTCAGGAATATAAAGTGTTTTAATATTATTTCTCAAACAAGCAATAGCTTTTTCTTTGATACCACCAACAGGTAGAATATCACCTTTTAATGTTATCTCTCCTGTCATTGATATTTCATCACTTACAACTTTCTTTTTTAATAGTGAAAGTATTGCAGTTGTAATTGCAATACCTGCTGAAGGGCCATCTTTAAAATATGCATTTTCTGTAAAATGTACATGAATATCATTTTCCAAAAAAAATGAATCACTAATTTTAAAATATTTAGCATTACTCTTTATATAACTGATTGCTACTTCTATACTTTCTTTTGTTACATCACCAAGTGAACCAGTAAATGTAAATTTACCATTTCCTTTGAATGATGAAACCTCAATATCTATACTTGTACCACCAGAACTATTACAAGCAACTGCTCGTACTACTCCTGGAACTTTTATTTCATGTAATTTTTTATTTGTATTAAGTTCTTTTTCTAAATAATGTGGTAAATCATTATCATGAATTCTTACACTGACTATCTTTCTAGATGCTTTTATATGTTCAGTAATTACTTTTCTTATTATCTTATTAACACATCTTTCAAGTTCACGAACGCCGGCTTCATTAGTATAATCTTTTATCATTTTTTTAACAGCAGAAGTTTCAAATTTAATAATATTATTTTTCAAATTATGTTTCTTCAATATAGATGGAATAACATAGTTTTCAGCAATTAAAAGCTTTTCACTATCTGAATAACCAGATAAATTAATTACTTCCATCCTATCAAGTAAAGGTGCTGGTATAGATGATATATCATTAGCAGTTAATATAAATAATATTTTGCTTAAATCTACTTCCTCATCAATATAATTATCTACAAATCTTTTATTTTGAGTAACGTCAAGTATATCAAGCAATGTAGAAGCAGGATCACCCTTATAATCTTTTTTTAATTTATCTACTTCATCAAGTAAGAACACTGGATTATTGCTACCACATTTTATTAATGATGAAATAATTTTACCTGGGTTTGACCCAATATATGCTCTTCTGTGTCCAACAAGTTCAGCAGAATCACTCATACCTCCCAAAGATATTTTAACAAAATTTCTATTAAGAGCATTAGCTATTGAATATGCAAAAGTTGTTTTTCCAACTCCAGGAGGGCCTACTAAACATATTATAGGGCTAGGACTATCATTAGTAATGCTTTTAACAGCAATATATTCAATAATTCTGTTTTTAGCAGTTTCCATTCCATAATGATATGAATTTAATTTCTTTTCTATTTTTATTAAATCTTTTTCATCTTTAGTTTCTATATTCCAAGGAATAGATAATAAATATTCTATATAATTTCTAATTATTCCTGAGTCAGCACTCATTTCTGAAGATGATGCATATCTTTCAAGTTCACTTAATAATTTTGTTTTGATTCTATCAGGAAAGGAATTATTTTCTATTCTTTTTCTTAATCCTTCTACATCTTCATCTCTTGTATTAACAGAGCCTAATTCTTCTTTTATTACTTTTAATTTTTCTTTTAGAATAAACTCTCTTTGAGTTTCATCAAGTCCCTTTTTTATTTCTGTTTCGATATGTCCTTCTAAATCAATAACTGCACTTTCTATAGCAAGTTCACGTATTAATGCTTTTCCTCTACTAACAGGTGAAGCATCAAGCATTAAATTTAATTTTTTCTCAAATGATAATTGTAAAAAATTAGCAACCAAATCAGTTAATTTATCAAGTGAAATATCGCCTTTAATTTGAGACATAATAGCATTAGTTACAAATGGATTTTTATTAACATAACTTTCAATTTCACTAATTAATTTTCTTTGATAAGCAGAACTTTCTATTTCACTATCAGTTATATCTAGCGAAGTTATAATACTATCTAATATTTCTTTTTCAGATGAATAATTTACATAACTAATTACTTTTACTCTATATAATCCTGATATAATAACTCTCATATTACCATTAGGTAATTCTATTACACTTTTAATTTTTCCAACAACACCTATTTTAGGTAAATCAGATGTATCAGGTTTTTCTTCTAAAACGTTTAAAGGACACACGATTAATACTTCACTATCATGATAAAGTTTAGAAATCTCAGTTACTTTTTTACTTATCTCGCTCTTTATTTCCACTCTAACTTCTTGATAGGGAAACAAAACAAGATTTTTTAATATTATAACTGGTAAATTACTTTTAATCATGTTTCCCTCCTGTATGAGTCATTATTATAAAAGTAATTTAATTAAATGTAAACATTAAAAATCAATTTTTCACAAAAAAAGTTATAAAACTTTTTTATAACTTTTTTCTAAACCATTTTTATAATTATCAACTAACATTTTATATCCAATTGGACGCATAAAAAATTCAATTTTTCTATTAATATTACGCGCTATAGAATTAATATTTTCAAGACTAGTATCGTTAGCATTAGATGCATTTTTAACTGAATCATAAAGGTTTTCTTTTGAGTATCTATTTAATAAAAAACTTGGTTTTTCAAATAATGCCTCATCATCTTTAGATACTATACTTAGTATAGATAAGTTTTCTAATAATTGATTCTTATCTAATAAAACAATATGTTTATTTTCATTCAAATATTTAATTGCTTCGTCTTCATTAAATCCTCTAGATACAAATATTTTTTTAATTAAATTGATAGTTTCCATTATTTTATCAGGAATTGCATTACCAAATTCTATAGCTGCTACTACGGTTCTTGATGCTTCCCCTTTTCCAAGCACTTGTTCCCAAGCAGCAATTCTCATCTTATACATAGAACGTTCATTTAATAATCTAATATTTCTTCTATATTCTTTTTCCTTAACATGATTTACCATAAAATAAAACCCCCTTAGTACTCTTAGTACAAGAAGGATTATATCATAATTAAGCATAAAAGTCAAATTTGTAGTATCATTATTGATACACACTATAATCTATCAAAAGTAATTCCCTTTATTTTTTCTTGTTTTATTGAATTAACAATTACAAGAGATACTCTTTCATAATCAACTTCACCATTAACAGGAATATTTTTATATTTAGAAATTTTTTCAAAGTATTCTTCTACTTCATCATTATTATATTCTTCTATTCCAAATTCTTTTTTTAGTATTTCTGGATAATAATCGTTTAGTTTTTTCAATATATGTATTGCAATTTCTTCAATAGTTAATATTTCTTCTTTAATGATAGTCATTGATGCTAAATTATTTGCTATTTCATTATTATCAAATTTTGGCCATAAGATTCCTGGTGTATCGAGTAAATCCATATTTTCATTAATTTTGATAACACTCATATTTTTAGTGACACCTGGTTTATTACCAATACCAGCTATATTTCTACCGGCAAATTTATTTATAAGTGTGCTTTTACCAACGTTAGGTACACCAACAACTAAGCATCTAGCTTTCTTTGAAAGAAGACCTTTTTGAATTCTTTTAGAATTTAGATCTTTCATTAAATTATTTACTTCAACTATTATTTTTTTATAATCATTAGTATTTTTAGAATCACATGTTATTACAATAGATCCTTCATCTTCATATTTTTTTATCCATTTTTCTGTAATAGTTTTATCACATAAGTCATATTTATTAAAAACTATAATACTTTTCTTATCTCTAGTAAATTTTTTTAGATCAGGTATTCTTGATGAAAATGGAATTCGAGAATCTACCACTTCTATTACAACATCAACACTAGATATTATATTACCTATATCCCTCTTAGTTTTAGTCATATGTCCTGGATACCAATTGATTACGGTTTTTTGAAACTTTTCATTTTCATTTATATTTGACATAAAATCACTTCCTTTTTTGAAGTCAAACTACTAATCTATTATACCATACTTTTGCCAGATTTCAGATACCTGATAGCTTCATTATATTGATCAATGTATTTAAAATCTATTTTTATCCTCCTATCTTCATATATATAAATATTCTCAATAAACTCATCTACTATTAATTTATTAATAGAATCTAACTTTTCTAACTTCTTTAAATTGTTTAACCAATCTAAATTAAAAGTTTTTTCATTTTGATTTTCAATTTCTTCTTTAGCAAGTTTTAAATTATTGAGTTCATACAAATATTCATTATAAAAATCTTCAAAATCTTCTTTATTAATAATATCTAATTGATAATCTTTTTTTAAATCAGAAATTAACTTTTCGTACTTTTCTATATCTTTTTCATATTCAATTATTTTCATGTTTCTAACTTCACTATTATATTCAATACTTGAAAAAGAAATAATATCATTAATTTTTGCTTTTAAATCTATTAATAATTCAAGATACTTATTCAACATAATTAAAACTGTTTTATTTAATTCCTCTTCAGTAATATAATGCTTAGAACAAGTACCAGATTTTATATATGTACCACAATAATAAAATGCTCTTCCAGTATCTCTTTTAAATCTTCTATATAGATTACAATTACAATCAGCACATTTAATATAACCAGAATATGTATTATAAGAACCACTACTATTTATTTTAATATTTCTATTATATAGAATGTTTTGAACTTGCTTAAATATTTTTCTTTCAATAATTCCTTCATGATGATCATTTATATATATCCAATCTTCTTCTGCATTTCTTACAATATTATGGACTTTATAACTAATTCTTCTTGTTTTACCTTGAACTAAGTTACCAATATATGTTTCATTTTTTAAAATAATATCTATAGTTCGAGTATTCCATTTTTCACTCAGTCTTCCTACTTTAAGTTTTAATTTTGTTTTAAAATATTGTGTTGGTGTTAATATATGATTATCATTTAAATCATTTATTATTTCTTTCTTACTATATCCATTTAAAGCCATATCAAATATTTTTTTTTACTATTTTAGATGCTTCTGGATCTATTAAAAGTTTATGGCAATCATTAATATCTTTAATATATCCATATGGAGGTAAATTTCCAATATAATTACCACTTTCTTTACTTATTCTTAAAGAACTTCTAATTTTATATGAAATATCTTTAGAATAACCTTCGTTCATTAAGTTCTTTATTGGTATTTCTATTGACTTGATAGAATCTGGTCTTAAATATGAATCTATTCTTTCATTTATTGATATGAATCTTATATTGTATTTAGGTATTAATGTTTCTATCAATTCTCCTACTCCTAAATAATCTCTTCCTAATCTAGACAAGTCTTTAACAATTATTGTATTAACTTTTCCATTATATACATCTTCTTTTAGTCTTTGAAAACCTGGTCTATTAAAATCTGTTCCTGTATAACCATCATCGGCATATACATCATATATTTTTATATTCTTTTCCTTTTTTAAATAATATTCAATTAATTCTTTTTGATTAGTAATACTATTTGACTCATCACCATCTTTAATTTTATCTTCAGATGATAATCTTACATAGATACCAACTCTCCATTTTGACATAAAGCACTCTTCCCTTCTTCTAAATAGTGTAATAGTTCAGTAAATTCATCTTGATATCTAAAAATAATTCTTATATTTCCATCGCTATTAACATAAATTATTTTGATTAATTCATCTAATACTTCTTTTGTTATTTTTTTTATTTTCCTATTTCTTATATTAAAAGTCCTAATAATAAATTACCAATATTGATAAGTATTCATTTATTTATAATGGTTATGACTAGACCTGCAGGTATTTATCTATATGGTGCTTATTTAGTTTTTTGGATTTTAAAATTACTTACAGAGAAGAGTAAATTATTTATTAAGTTTATTAAATATGGATTAGTTTCATTATCAATTACTATTATTTTAATACTTGCATATATGTATCAATTTAAAAATCAATTTGGAATGTTTTCTATATCTCGTATTTCTGATATAAATAGTATTGTTTTAGTTATAGATTCTGGAGTTTATTCTAAGAGTAATAATAAAATAATTATTAAAGATATAGATGAGGTTCTTAATTCAGATATAGAAGTTCCTTTATGGATTGCGGCTGATCATGTTAGATATAATTATTCTATTACTGAGAAGAAAAAATTCTTAAATAGTGCAAAGAAGAATGGATTTAAAGATTATTCTGAATATTTTATAAATAAGATTATTCTTCTAAGTAAAGATAGTATTGGTGTTATATATGCATTTAATTATTATGATTTAAATAAAGATTTAATTATTAATAGTTTTGTTTTTAATTTCTTTCCAGTAACTTTTACATTTGTTTTTTATTTATTAATTATTTCTTTTATTTATTTATTAATAAAGTTATTTAAGAAAAAGGAAATAGAATGGATAGTTGCAGCATTATTTTCTATAATTGTTGGTAATTTATTCTTATCAATATTTTTTGCTCCTTATGAATGTCAAAGATTAGTTGTTACTTCTATACCTATGGTTATTATATTAATTCCTTATTTATTTATAGAATTATATAATTCATTTTATAAGAAAAATACAAATGCAGTTAAGGGAAGAACTAAAAAGGGGATTATAAGAAGATAATTACAATGAAGAGTATATTTATATATACTTTTTATTATTATATGTTAAAATATAATAGGAGGATGATAAAATGAATTATAAGAATATTGTTATTTCAGGTGGAGGTATTTTAGGTAGTCAAATTGCTTTCCAAAGTGCTTATTGTGGTTTTAATGTAACTATCTTAATTAGACAAGAAGATTCTAAGAGTGATGTTGAATCTAAATTAGATAAGTTAGTTAATACATATAAAGAAACAATTGAAGTAATGGCTAATGAAGGAGTAGATAGTCCTAATTGGGCTAGAGGTATTTCTAATAAAGATAACTTTAATAAAGAAGAGTGTTTAAATAGAGTAGATAATGCTCGTAATACTATAAAGATAGAAACAGATCAACAAGTAGCTTTAGGAGATTCTGATTTAGTAATTGAATCAATTACTGAGAATTTTGATGTTAAGACAGCTTTTTATAAGCAAATAGCACCATTACTTCCAGAGAAAACAGTTGTTGTTACTAACTCATCAACTTTATTACCATCTAAGTTATCTAAGTCTACTGGTAGACCTAATAAATATTTATCATTACATTTTGCGAATTCTATTTGGAAAAATAATATTGCAGAAGTTATGAAACACAGTGGTACAGAAGATAAATATTTTAATGAATTAATTGCTTTTGCAGAAGCTATTAATATGATTCCACTTGCTGCTAAAGGAGAAAAATCAGGATACTTATTAAATTCTATGTTAGTACCTTTCTTATTATCAGGAATGGATTTACTTGCTAATGGAATTAGTGATCCAGAAACTATTGATAAAGCATGGACATATGGTACAGGAGCTCCTAAAGGACCATTCCAAATAATAGATACTGTAGGACTAGAAACTGCAAAGAATATAGTTTTACAATATCAAAAAGTACCTGATGTATTTGATCCATTACTTAAGAAGATGATGTTACCATATAATTATGATGGTATGTTAAGAATACTTAATGAATATATAGATGCTGGTAAAAAAGGTAAATCAGTAGGAGAAGGATTCTATAAATATGATGAATAAAAGACTAAATTATTAGTCTTTTTTTTATTAATTTGTTTAAAAACTTGTATACATTAAAAAAAATATGTTATATTTAATTTGTATCTTAATTCTAGGGGGATTCTTATGAGTACTAAGAATAAGTTTATTTCTTTTATAAAAAGTGTATTTAAAAGTCCTTTGACTTATATTTTATTGTTATCTTTTTTTGTACAGTATGCAGTTTATAGTAAATATGAAACTTATACATTTTCTGGAGATACTTTATCTTATTTATCTGATATGTATAAAGATAATATATTTTTAGGAAAAGTAAATTTATTTAGGACACCTGTTTATCCTTATTTTTGCAAGTTTTTCAAAAACTTTAAATCTTTCTCTAATTATTTTTTCAGTATTCATACTCACCACTCTTTCAATATATCTATATCAATTGGTGTATTGTAATTCGCATATTACAACTATTTGTCTATTTGTATTATGCCTACAAGTCACAAGTGTTAATGTACTTTTATTTTTTTCTCTTATTATTTCTGCTGTTCCAGTTTTATCTATATCATAAATATCTACAATTTTATAATTATATACTTTTCCCCTATAATTTAATGAAGCTTTATCTCCTATTACAAGTTGATCTAATTTTCTAAAATAAGATATTCTTGCACTTCCAGAATGTCCTGCAATAATTACATTTCCATTTTCTTGATCGGGCATTGATGAACCTTTTATAAACTCTAAATTATAATTTACATTATTTAAATAACTATTTGGATCAACAAGACCTCTTTCTAAATTGATTTTAGGGATTTTAAGTACAGCAATATATTCTATCTTTTTTTGCTCTTTCACTTCTTCTTTTTCTGGTTCTTTATTTGATTCAACATTATTATTTGGCTCTTGTTCTTGAATATAAAATTCTTTTAATGCATTATCTTCTAAATTATCAAGATGTTTATTAGATGCAATGTAATAAGTAATAACACTTATACCTAAGAACAAAATTAAAAAGCCGATTATTATTAACCAGCTTTTATTTTTTTCTTTTTTTATTGCCATAAACTATAGCTCCAGCTCCAAGTAAAATTAGAATTACACCACCAACGATAAGCTCTTTTGTATCTGTTTTATCAGTATTAGGAACTTCTATAATTTGTTCATCCTTCATAACTGACTTAACAATTTCTCCATCTTCAGTTATTTCAAAATACATTTTTTCAGTATTTAATTGATAACCTTCTGGAGCTTCTTTTTCTAAAATATAGTATTTACCATATTTTATTTTTTCTATTACAATCATACCTTTATCATCAGTTTTGCCAGAGAATATTAATTCATCAGTCTCTGCATTATAGATTTCAATTAAGGTATTTGGTAGTGGTTGATCGGTAGAAAAATCTACTTTTGTAAATTCTAGTGTACCTGTAATATCTTCATCCTTCATTGTTGCTTTTATTACTTCACCATTTTCTTTAATCTCAAAAGGCATCTTCTCTTCATTTAACTTATATCCCTCTGGTGCTTCCTTTTCAAGAATATAATATTTACCTTGAGGAAGTCTTTCAATTACAATTTTTCCTTCTGAGTCAGTTCTTCCAGAGAATACTAATTCATCATCTTCAGTATAAATTTCAATTAAAGTATTAGGAAGAGTTTTTGACTCAGAAATATCAGTCTTTGTAAATTCCAATTTACCAGTTTTCAAAACATTTTGTATAGCTTCTGAATAGAAGATTGTTGGTGTATATTGATCTTTATAAACTAATTCAGCTTTGTATGTTTTTTCATCTAATACATAATTTTCTAAAGTTTCAATTTCTTTTACATAATATTTTCCAAGATATAATTCATTAAATACAATTTTACCTTCTGAATCAGTAAGCTTTTCAGCAACTAGAGAATCTTTGGAATAAATTGTTTTACCATTCCAAACTATATCTTCCAAAGCATATAATCCAAATTTTACTCCTTCTAGAGGTTCATTTTTAAATTCAAAACCATTTTCAGTTAGCTCTGCAACTTCACCAGTTTTTTCAATTCTAATTTCACCTTTTACTCTAGTGTTTTCAAAAGCTGTATCAAATATTATTCCATATTCTGAATCTGTTCTTAATTTAGAATCTTCATCAATTGAGAATTCATGAGATTGATTATTCCATAAATAACCATCAATTACTTGATCTACTTCTTCAAGTCTATAAGTTCCTGTCATCAATGGATAAGCTGTAGTAAATTCTCCTTCTGAATCAGTTTCCCATTCACAGATTGTTGTTTTATTTGGATATGTTATTGTTTGACATACATATTCATTGTTTTTAACATCAAATATTTTAAATTTAATATTTGCTCTTTTAATTACTTCTTTTGTTTCTGCATCAATTTTAACTACTCTTAATTTAGCTGTAATTGGTGCATTTGAAATAACCTTTTTAACAACTTCTCCAACATCTTTTACTTCAACAGTAAAATCTGCTATTTTTTCATGTCCTTTAGTTGTGGTTAATTGTTTAACAGTATATGTTCCATAAGGTACAGTAAATCTAAATACTCCTTGTGAATCAGTAGTTAATTCCTCAACTAATTCTCCTTTGTTATTATATACTCCAAATTTAATTCCAACTTCTGGTTCCATGATTTTTGTTTCATCACTAGCATATACTTTAGTGAATTCAAAATCTAATTTTATTACTTGTTCAAAAACTTGTACTGTTGGATTTAAATTATCTTCAGTAATTTCAAAATAATATTTTGTACTATCTAATAAATATCCTTCGGAAGCTTTTTCTTCAAGTAAATAAAATCTTCCTAATTCTGGAAGATAATCAGATGTATTTGTTCCATCTTCTTTAGTTGTAACAGAACCCATTCTTGTTCCATCTTCTTTGTAAATACCATAAACAGCTCCTCCTAAAGTAGCTTCACCTTGAGGAGTATTTGTTCTGCTCTCCATATCTTTTTTCTCAGGTGTAACTTTACCACCTACAATTTTTAATGTAAATTTAGAACGAACTGGATCATAATTTCCAACTCTCATTACATTTTGTGAATGATCACTAAAATATACAATTGGTGGTATCTCATATTTAGTTGCTTTCTTTTCAAAAGTTATACTTCCTTCTCCTACTGCATTTGCTGTAACAGATAAAGTATTTCCATTGATTGAAGCTGTAACATTATTTGTTCCACTTATTTTATAATTACTTAGAACACCATTTGAATCACTTAATTCTGTTGTACTTCCAATTGGTACTGTTAATCCACTTTGGAATTGTGGTGTTTTATAATGATTTGATACTAATCTTTCTAATTCAGCAATTTCACTATCAAATTTAGAAATTCTACTTCCATTTAAAGTATCAGTAAAGTAAATATCTGATTCTGGATTAGTTGTTCTCCAAATCATTACTTGTGTAATTACATACCATTTTTGAGCACTATGATCATATCCATTATCATTATATTGATAACCATAATATGCAAGTAAGGATATTCTTTCCCATTGTGCTTCACTAAACCCTAATACTCTAGCATAATCATCTCTTATGACATCATAATAAGGTAAATTATTATCTATATCAGTATAAGGTTGTAAACAATAAACAAATTTATTATCTTCACTTCTTCTAATAAATCTTGCTTGTTGATATTTTGTATAACCATCTGGTTTTACCTTTTTTATGTAAATGTTGCTGATATATTCACTTGGCCAAATTGCTTGACCTGTGTATTTTTCAGCATGTACTTCGGTTATACCAAAAATAGTCAATAAAAAAAGTATGCTCATCATAGCACACTTAAATAATTTGTTTTTCATATTATTTTTCCTTTCATTAATATTTTACTCTGAGCATATCTCCTAAATAATCACCCGAATAACTATTAATATTAGTACAAGAAAAACTTATAATATCTTCCATATTATTTCCAGCATCAATACAAGCTTGATGTGTTTGCTCAAAGTTTCCATAATTTTTAACAGAATAATCTACTCTAGCCCAACTCCACATTGGGGAATTATAATAATCGTATTCACTTATCCCTAAACTCTCCCATGCTGTCTGTTCTTTTTTTGGTGGTTCAGTTGTATTATTTACTACTGGTGTAGATTCTTCTTTCTTTTGTTCCTCTTTTACTTCTATTTTTGCTTTATTATTTACGACATTAGAGTTACTAACATTATTGCTCTCCATATTGTTTTTATTAGCATTATCATTAACATTAGAGATATTTTCATTAGATTTAATATCATCTTCAATAATTTCTGTAATAGGTTCATTTTCTATATCCTCCTTAGCTTCAAAATCATCACTCATTTCTGATTCAATCACTTTATTATCTATTTTTTGTTCTTTATCTTCTATTCTATAATAGTATAAAAATCCTCCTGCCATAAAAGATGTTAAAAACAAGAATAAAATAAATTTTTTCATACTATTTCACCTCTTACATTAATTATATAAATAGTAAAGCAGTTATTGTAGGGTGCTAAATTTCTAAATCATTTTGATCACCCCTCTCTAATGCTAAGGTCTTAGAGTAATTTTCAATAGCTTTAATGACAAATTCTTCAATCTTATAGTCTTTAATATTCTTAGGTAAAACACTTCTAATTTTATTTTCATTAAAGCTTATTCTTTTTTCTTGATTCGGTTTCTGTTCTGAAAAAATAGACTCTAATGTATCAGAGTCCAATTTTCCTTGTTCACTTAACTCTCTAATTTTTTTTGCTTGAAAATGTGATGGAGTTAAATCTTCGTAACTAATTTCTTCATAAACCATTTCTTGTTCTTTTTTTGGTAAGAATGATAATTCTACAGCAGATCTTAATCCCATTGTTAAAATAGATCTCTTATCCTTTAAAACTGTATCATCTACTAATTGTAATAATTCTGGAATAAGATAATTTAATCTAATATATCTTTTTATTTGAGTAGCACTATCTCCTGTATCTTTTCCAACTTCTTCTATGCTTAACTTTGGACCCAATGGGTCAGAAGTTTTACCTTGATGTTTTATTGCATCGTATTTCATTTTATAAGCTAGTGCTTTTTCACTAGGTAATATTTTTTCTCTTTGAAGATTTGAATCAACCATTAAAATTATTGCTTCATCATCAGTCATATTTTTTACAATACAAGGTATTTTTTGTATTCCTTGTTCTTCACATATTCTTTTTCTTCTATGACCAGATAACATTTCATATTTTCCATCATCTTTTTGTCTAACGATTGTAGGAACTAAAACTCCATTATCAATAATACTATTTTTTAGTTCTTCATAATTTAAATCATTATTAATTTTAAAAGGATGATTTTTAAAATCCGAAATATCTTTTATATCTATTTCTATAACTTCTTCTTTCATACTTTTTCCTCCTATTTTTAGACACAAAAAAACACACCTAAAAAGATGTGTAATTTAATTATATTTTATGTAGTTTCACCTGTCGTAATCAGTTGTCTAATTCCTAGTCAAAAAAGTAGTAATTTTTGCCATTTTTATCATTTTTTTGTGATTTTTGATGATTTTTTATTAAAATCATGCAAGATCAAATTCTCTTCAATCCCTTTATTTATGGGCTTTTCCAAAGGAGTTTCTATAAATCGTAATCAAACAGTTTATATTAGTTTTATTTTCATTATTCATGCTTATCACCTACTTTTTTCTGTGCTATTATATCATAAAAGTGCCACTTTTTATTATCACTTTCTCTAACATATTCAATTTCTTCTAATTTGATTATATTATAATTTTTTAAATACTCTTTTACTTTATCTATTGAAAATGTATTAATTGATTCGACAACATTCCAAGCGTCTCTATCACCAAATAATTGCCCTACAAAATAGCCATTGTTTTCAATTGAATTATAAATTTTATTCCATAGTTCATCAAAATTGTTAGGATTACAAAATGGGATACTAAAAAATGCTGTAAGTAATTGAGTCTTAGGTAATTCTATATTTTCAAAACTACCTTCTTTAAATGAGATTAGTTTTTTTTCATCATCTGATAATCTATTTAAAATGAAATCTTTATTTAATTGTCTATCTATAGCTAAAACTTCAATTCCACTTTTAACCATATAAACAGTTTCATTACCACTACCGCATCCTAAATCAATTGCATTATCTACTTTACATTTATCTAAAAAATCAATAAGTAATTTACACACATCATCACCATAAGTTTTAGTTTGATAGTTTGTCCAATCTTTCATATTTTCACTTCTTTTTATAAATATTAAAATGTGTCGGCATATTACAAGCCAGTACCCTAATTCCTCTCAAAAATGAGTAATTTTTACCTCATTTTTGTAATTATTTCTTTTTTTTATTAAAACTTGCAAGATATCATTTCTCACAAACTACCATTTTATAAGGCTTTAAGTGATTGTCGCCATAAATACAAGACAGGCAGTTGATATTAGTTTTATTTTCATTCATCCCACTCAACTCCTTTTTTTAATACTAGTTTTTTATGCATTTCATCAATATATTTTTTTCTCTTTTCTAATTTATCTGGATGATGTGCTAATGCATCGCACTTTTGTATTTTTAATAACTTTAAACATAAATAATAGTCATTTACAATTTGTTCATTACTAATTGGAGTATCATGATGTTCAATTAGATAACAGATATATTTTATATAGTCATCATCAAATCCTAACCTTTTTAATATTATCTTTGACATATTAGCTGATACTACTGCGTGATTTCTAAAATGTCTTACTTCTTCATCTTGATAAGAAAATGGTTTACCAATATCATGAAGTAATAAACATAACCTTATATCAAAATCATTTTCAGATAAGCTTAATGCCAATAGAGTGTGATTCCATACATCTAAATGATGATGGGGATGATTATGCTCAAAGCCAATCATATTTTTAATTTCTGGAATAATTAATAATAAATCATCCATATTATCATTTATAGATTTAACTATATCATCTGTTAATAGTATTTCTTGCAAAGACATGTCTTAACTAAATTGTTATCAACCAGTTTATATTAGTTTTATTTTCGTTCATTTGGATTACATCCTTGTTCTACTTAATATTTTAACAAATTTTTGAGGAATTTTTTCATTAACTTTTTCAATTAATTCACTATTAATTCCATACATAGCTTCAGCCATACTTCCAACTATAGCACAGTTTGTATCTGTATCTCCACCCATCAATAATGTTTTTCTAATAGCATCTTCAAAACCATTTGAATTATACAGTGCATATAAACAATTCCCTATAGTTTCTTCACAAGTCGTATTAAATTTAGTAAATGGAATATATTTTATATCAATATTCATCATTTTAAATATTTCATCTTTTGTATAGCCTTTTCTAGAATAATATATTATTAATGCCACCATGGTAGCTGAATCAATTGCTTCATTTGAATTATGTGAAGGTATAGTTGCAAGTCTTACATTTTCTATCACTTCTTTTTTGCTATCAAACATGTATCCTACAGGAGATATTCTCATCATAGCACCATTGCCATGACTAGTACCAACTACATTTGATTTGCTCCATTTTATCAAGTTAGGTGAAAATGATGATTTAAAATATGGATTAAAATCAGGTTTATAGTCACTATATTCTTGAATATATTTTCGTAAATAATAATCATAATCTTTGTTATTAAGTATCGCATCCAGTATAGCAATAGTTAAAATTGTATCATCACTATAGAAAGCATTATCCTCAATTAAATTACTCATTTGGACACTATGAATTTTTTTTAATTGATCAAATTCATATATACTACCCGCTAAATCTCCAACTATAGTTCCATACATATTATCACTTCCATACTCAAATTATTTCTTATTATTAGGTGGCGTAATTTATTAATTTATATTTTTTGTTGAATCACCAATTAAAATAACTCCTTTTTATAATAAACTTTGCCAATCAATTATATCATGAAAAAATAAATTTCCTATCTATTTAATAATCACAATATCTTTTTTCCTATCAGTAGCCTATTACAAAATAGTTTGGAATTTTAAAAACCTCCATTCTTTTAAATAAATTATTAATCAGTTGATTTTTTTTAATTCCAAATAATCCTTTCCTTTTTTTATTATTTCTTTTTCATTATATTTTGGTACTTCATAGTATTCTTTTCCTAAAAGAACAATGAATTTACCATCTTTATAGTCACACAATCCATTTACATAAGCAATTATTTCAAAATCTTTATTTAATACATAGCCAAAATTACTATGTGATTTAATAATATACTCATCATCATTAGTCATGGTAACAAAGTGATTGGTAGAACTATTAATATTCTTAACTGTTTTAATTAAATCTTTATTTTTAGTATTATATATTTCTAATACATTATTTTTATAAACGATAAAGAGTAATTTTTGATCATCGGAATAGAACATATTTGTTACTAACCCTTTATTAGTAATATTGTATTCTTCTATTAATGAATCCTTTTCTTTACTTTCTAGAGTAGTTAATTTTCTTTCAGTAAAATCTATTTTTTGATAATCATTATTTATTAACTTATTATATACTATAATCCTATTATCAGTAGATGAATATCCTAAATATCCAATACTTGTAAATAAAAATCCTGAATAGCGATTTAAATGTAAGTTAAAGTATCCTGAATTTTTCAAATTAAGGATCCATGAATAAATAGTATCAGAATTCTTTACCCATATAACATCTCCATCATAAGTAAAGATTAAATAGGTACCAGAATATGGTCTTATATATACTACGTTTCCAACTGCTATTTCTTCTAATATGGTTTTACCAGTTTTAAAATCTATTGTGAAGACATGTTCTCCTTTAGCAATCAATATTGTTCGATCATCTTTACCATTTGAAACAGTTGTTTCCATATCATTAGATAATCCTCTGTATACTTTTTGATAGTTTATTTTACCTATTTTAAAATTATAATTTGTTAATACTGTATTAGATACTAAATTACTAACATATTCAGTTGCTAATACTATAACACTATCACCAACTATAGACATTTTTTTAATATTATAAGCATTAATTTTTATACTATTAATAACCTTATTCTTTTTAATATTATATGTCATTAATGTGATTTCATTGGTATAAGTATTATTATCAGATGCTTTTTATCGCAAATATTAAATTTTCTTCCTTTTCATCGAAATAATGATTATTTGTAATAATTTTCATTCCTTTAGGGACATTATAAGTATCTACTACTGTGTAATTCTCAGTTTCATAAATATCTATTTTTTCATAATCATATACTTCTAGATATTTACCATTATCACTAGCATTTAATGAACATCCATATTCTTTAATTTTTATTTCTTTAATAGTTTTTCCTTCAAGATTATCAACTACTATTTTCTTATCAAAAACACCATTATCAACTATATATGCAAAACCTTTTTTACCAATAAATGTTGATTGCTCTTCTAAATCAACATAAGAATCTTTTTTTATTGTTTTAATTCTTTTTTCATTTTCTAAATTCCATAAAACCAATTCTCCAGAATTATCCGTTGATAATAAATATTTGCCCTCTATATCTTTTCTAATGCTATCGATTACTCCTTTAGTTTCTAATTGTGATATAGCACTATAAGTACTAGGCTGAACATTATAAACGCCTAAGCTTTGAGTTAAGGTATAAATGCCTTTAGCTGTAACTGGAAGAGAATTACCATTATAACTGGTTACTGATTGATATGCTTTTTCTATTGCACCATCACGATTATCGTTGTTATATAGTGATGATGCTTCACTTGCCAAATTCATTGATTGATCATATTTTAATTGCTTATTTGATGAATAAATTTTTGAAAACAACATAAAACTATATATTGCAAAAATACAACTAGCAATAGCAATTATTTTAAAAATATTTGCTTTTCTTTTTAATTCACGTTCTTCATGTCTTCTTTTAATATCATCGTAATCTAAGTTATACATTGGGGCGATAGCCCTTATTAATTCTTTCTTTAAATTAGCTCGTATTTCTTTTTTATCTTTACCTCTTACATCCATAGCAAGTGGTTCACAAGGAATTTTCTTAATTCGCTTTTTACCAGTTTTGGTAATAATATTTTCTTCGTGATATCTTAATATTTCCGGAAATGACTCATCTGGCTCCCCTTCAACTAAAACACAAAGAATACTATTTCTCCCATGCATTTTAATATAACTTTCAATTTCTTTTTTACACCATTTAGATTCTTTTAATCTAGGTGAACAAATTACAATTAAATACTTTGATTCTTTTAATGCTTCAATAATTGGATTTTCAAGATTGGATGACAATGGCAACTCTTCTTGATCACGAAATACTCTACGAAAATTATTATCTGTAATTTTATATTTTTCTACAACAGATGCAGGCATTTTATATGTTTCAATTAATCGATGCAAGTTCTCTGCAACATATTTATCCAAATCACTATGACGATAACTTATAAAAGCATTATATTTAAAATTTTTACTATCCATATATACCCTTTCCTTTTATTATTCAATTTTATCTTTTAAAAATTTAATAATTATTTATTAGTCAAAATACAATTTTTAACTTTGTTATAAATATATTTATAACCTGAGTTAGTATAATGAATTCCATCTTCTTGAATATAATTATATTTATCCCATCTTTCAAGTGGTAATGCATTATATACATCGCAATAATGAATGTTACTTCTAATGCTTTGAAGTCTATTCATACATGTATTTTGCATGTAATTATTAAACTCTAATATATCACTGTTTTTTACATTTTTACTTTTATTATCATCAACTGGATTGACTGAAACAATATATATATCATCATCATTTTTCATATTGTTGGCTAGCTTTAAATATCCATCACAATATTCTGAATAATTATTAATATCATTAATTCCATAATTTAGTACTATTGTATTTTTTTCATTTTTAGACATTGTATCTACAGCTTTATTTATTTGATCATTAAAGTACATATCATGTGTAGTTTTATATCTTGCTATGACATTTTCCTTATCTTTGTTTAAATTTATTTTTTTACTTAAGACTTTATATGCAAATGTTCTACCATCTCCCATATATATAGTAGGATTTAAAACATCTGAATTTTGTATTCCAATATTACCAGTTTCTAAATTTCTACAGTCATAAACTCTAGCAGTTTTATAAAAACGTGAATCATCATTTCCACTCTTAATTACATCTTCTAATATTGTTTGATAATCCATTCCCTCTTTACCAGCTTTTTCAATTGCTTGTTCTATTCCAGTATAACTATGATAACGGGCATCTGTTGTTTCACCAGTATCTTCATTAGCTAAAACAAGATACTTTGTAACATCAACAGCATCATCAATTTCTGACTTATATTTACCACTATCATATTTAGACCTTCTTTGCGAACTTCTATAATTTTGTGCACATGATCCTGCTGAATATGTTATTTCAGCACCAGTAAGAGGATCTTTGAGAGCTCTTAATGCATAATGTACAGTATTATGAAGAATAACAGTTTTGTATATTATCATAAATGCATACCTAGATTCTGGCGCAACTTCAATCTTTTCCTCTCCAAAAAACACACCTTTTTGATATTCAAACAAAGAAATGGTTTCACGCGCTTTTGCATTACCAGCAGATAATTCAACAGCTCCGCCTGGTAGTTCAACTTCAGGATTTGGGTATCTATGTTCTTCATTTAGACATGTTTGTAATCTGATTTTAACTTCTTCTTGATTTAAAACCCATTTACATGCCTCAATCAAGTCTTCTTGAGGAACTATATCCATGCCTAATCCAGTTGTTGATCCTTCATCATTTTTTCTAAATTCATCTATTAGGCCTTTCATTTCTTCCAACCTTTTTGCAAATGATTCTCTTTTTTCACTATCTTTTACATGCGTTAAATATTTTTTAGCTGCAATATAATCATTTATATCTAATGTTTCTTCAGTTTTAAGAACTAATTTCTCAATTTTTTCATCATATAATTCTTGTATTTGATTTTCTGAAATATATTCTAAACAAGTACTATAATCATTATTAGGAAACGCTAGTGAAACCAAAATATTTATTACTGGGGGTACTACAAATATTAATGCAGCTGCTATTATACTTGGCACTGCTTTCTTTTTTATAGATGCTATTGCATCTTCATTTCCCTTTGTACTTGCCTGTATAAATTTAAACACAAGTGAAAAAAGTAGTATTATTGGTACCACTATTCTTAATATATTAATAATTTTTACAATTATATTCATTACAATCATTGATTGTGGAGTATCACATATTCCTAATATCATATGTTTCACCTCAATTATAATTTTAACATTTTTTTAACTATAAGTATAGTTGTCAATTGAACAGACTAGATTATCTACTATAGTTATCAAATTAAATTTTCAAACAATTTAATAATAATTTTAGGAATTATTTTATATTTTGATTTACGTTTGTTTTCGGAATCATTTTTATCCCTTCCACTATATAATGATTTATTAAGTATAGTATTATCAGATACACAAAGTAAACTAGTTATATTAATATCTAATAAATTGCCACACTTAAATAAACAGGCTGTTTCCATCTCAATTGTTTTAGATCCAGACTCTAATATTTTATCTATATGATAAAATTGAGCAAATATAGTATCCACGCTAAAATTAAGTACATAATGATATTTAATTCTTTCTTCATTTAATACTTTAATCATAGAATCAGTAATTTCTTTTGAAGGGTATTCTTTTTTTAAAAACTCATCTTCTAAATTTTTATTCAAATATCTTGATGCTCCATCACCGCAAATAGAACATTTTGGAACAATAATATCACCAATTTTAATGTTTTTATTTAATGATCCACAGGAACCTATAAATATTAAATTTTTACATTTAGTAATTCCCAATGGTAAAACGTTATCCATTATTGTAGGAGCTCCAACACCTTTTAACTCAATATAAGAAAATGATGTTTTATCACCATAAAAATTAAATATTTTTTCATTTATTTGTTCAACCTTGAAGTCTTCACCTTCGAATATGTCATGACTCCACCATGGAGCAATTACAACATTTTCAAGAATTCTATCATACCCATTTCTTGAAATAATATCTGAACTTTTAGTGCCATATTTTAAATGAGAATTTAATAAATCGTTATAATTCATACTATTTCTCCTTTAATACATTTGATTAATTATTATTTAAATATTTTCTTTTATATTCAGGACATACAAAATCTTCAAAATTTGTTTTGTAATATTCTGTTTTAATTACTCTTTTACATTTTAACCATTCAATAGTGTTTTCATATTCTTCATCACTATAATTTTTACACTTTATATAAACATCTGCATTCCATTTATCATCTTTAACATATCCATATATTGCTGCTTTACAATAACTTTTGTTATCAATATCTAGTAAAATGTTTTTATCAGCACCTCTATATAAAGGATTGGTAATATCATCATCATATAAGTATTCTTCTTTACGATCTAAACTTTCTGTTAAAGTTAGATATTCTATTGCTTCCTTTTTAACACTTTCTCTAATTTCTTCATATCTTTTAACTTGATTTAATAGTTTTACACGATTGAAATACCAAACAGAAAATAAAGTGCCAATAAAAACTGTAAATATTGTTATACATATTATTATTACTTTTTTCATACTTTTCTCCCCTTCACAACTTACTACTTAGCTTAATGAGTAAATATATTTCTGACAATATTAAAATTCACTAATTATAATTCTATATTAATTTTTCTTCCTTTTAATTCATATTTAGTATATTTTACCCCACACTTATCAAGCATTTTTTTAGATGCAATATTACTTGGAGTACCATCATATTTATCACTTAAATATACAAGTTCTTTTATACCAGATTGAATTATTGCTTTAGCACATTCATTGCATGGAAATAATGTAACAAATATTTTACAATCTCTTACTGGAGTTCTTGAATTTAATATTGCATTTAATTCTGAATGACAGACATATGCATATTTGGTATCTAAAAAGTCTCCTTCTCTTTCCCAAGTCATATCTTTATCATCATCGTAACCAATTGGTGCTCCATTATATCCTACTGAAATTATTTTATTGCTATTATCAACTATACAAGCTCCTACTTGACTATTAGGATCCTTACTTCTTTGTGCAGACATTATCGCAAGTCCCATAAAATATTCATCCCATGTTAAATAATCTTTTCTTTTCATATATTACTCCTTTTCCAAATATTCTATCGCTTTAGAATATTTTCCTTTTCTTTCTATATCTTCGGGTGTTACTTTTTCTAAACGTGTTATATCTGAATTATGATTCAAATCTGCAAGTTTAACTTTTCTAGCTATATTATTATTTTTTATTGTTTTTATGTATTCCATATAATCAATATCTTTATTATGCGTTAATAGCTTTAAAGCATCAATTATTTTCTTTGGAAACTCTTTTTCTAGTTCTTCCATAGTGACAGTGGTATCTTCAACAACATCATGTAATAATGCAACAATACATTCTTCTTCACTATCCATTTGCTCAGCTAAATGAATTGGATGATAAATATATGGAACATTAGATTTATCAAATTGATTATGATGAGCATTATAAGCAATAATCATAGCTTTTCTAGTTAAATTAGTATTTATCATTTTACACCTCTCTAATACCAAAATTATTATAACATAAAAGAAGTGACTTTTTATTCACTTCTCTTTAAAAAATATATAACTACCCATGCAATTGAAATAATAAGTATAACAATAATTATTTTTAGCACTATAGATACTCTTGAATATTCAATTTCAATATATGCTTCATCACTACATTTTTGAATATTATATTTCCATGTATACTTATTATTTTCTGTAGATATTGCATTTGTTTTAGAAACATTATATGGAATATCAACATTAATAATTATTTCATCGTTAGTTGTATATTCTCCTCCATCAGAAAACATAAATATACATTTATCATAATCAGGCTTAAATGAAATTCTATTTTTAGAAATAGATATTACACCAAAACTATTTTTAATCTCATAATTATCGTTTAAATCATAATAATTATCAGTTTTTCTATTTATTATTAAATCAGACATGTTGATTTCATAGTCAATATTTTCTTTATTTACAAATGTTTCTGAAATTATATCATCTATTGAATCAGTTTGATAATAATAGTCAACATCTTTAATAGTTATTTTTTCATTTGCACTATTATCTTTTTTTATTTCTAAATCATATGTGGCAGAACATCCGCAAGTAAATAATATTAGTATTAATAAAGTAATAATTTTATATTTCATAATTATTCACCAACTTTCATTGGCCTTGCACATGCAAGTGGCATAGCCGTACGATATATTTTATCAATTGCTCTATATCTTACAATATGATCTTGTTGATTAGAATCAATTATCATATGTGCACCATTTTCATAACCTGCATATATAACTACATGTTTTACACAATCATTAGCACCATATGAGTAGAATATTAAGTCACCTGGCATACAATTACCAGGAAATGTTGTTATAGAATTTGTTGGCGTAGTAGCATTTGATGGTCTTTCCCACATAATTCTTCCCATAGATACATATTTTTTATACATTCCATAAGAACCTCTTGATTTACCATCACAATATCCAGAGGTCGAACCAATTCCATCTTCTAAATATCCAAGTGGCTGTAATACTTTCTTTTTAACAAAACCGCTACAATCAGTTCCACAATCTTTAGAGACATATGATCTTGCAGTTTCAACTATTTCACTTGATCCTTGATATGGTATTTCTGGCTCGCGTGAACCATCTATTTTTTCTTTAACATCGGCAAGTCTTTTTTCAAATTCTTCTCTTTTTACTTTACTTTTAACATTTACTAAATAATTTTTAGCACTTATATAATCAGATATGTTTAATGTTTCTTCTACTTTACTTACTAAGCTTTCTGCTTTATTGTTGTACATAATGGCGATTTCTCCGCTTGACACTTCAACTAAACATTTTGAATAAACACTATTTGGAAATGACATTTGTACAATGAGTGCTACAACTGTTGGTATTATATAAATTAGTACTGAAGCAATGATATTTGGCACTGCTTTCTTCTTTATTGTAGCAAGTGCATCATTATCATTTTTAGTGCTTGCCTGTATAAATTTAAATACAAGTGAAAACAATAAAATAGAAGGAACAACTATTTTAATAATATTTATAATTCTATTTACTATATTCATCACTTCTATTACTTTTGGTGAATCACATATACTTAATATCATATACTTACCTCTAAATTAATTATAACATTATTTTATATCTATACCAAAAAATATTTTTCCTACTGTTTTCTTTTCTGGATAATTAGCATCTTGAAATAATCTTTCAAATTTTTCTCTATCATAGAACAAACTAACTTTTCTAATTTTTAATTTATTATCTTTTAAAGATAATATTGTATAAAATGTATGTTCATTTTTAGTACATCCACTACTTCCAACATCAATAAGCATTTTATTTTCATTTCTTATTATTTTCATAGCTTTATGTTCATGACCTATAAAGATAATGTTAGAATCTATATTATCTATTTTTTCGTTAATATCACGTTCATATAACACTTTTATTGGTTCATATGGATATGCAAGACTTTCTTTTTTAAATAAAAAGTGCTGCATAGTTATCTTATAATTAGAAAGTTTAAATTCTATTTTTAAGGGACAATTATTTAAAAACTCTTTATATTTTTCATTAAGAGTATTATAAACCCAATTATTATGCTCTTTTTGTTCTGAATCTGCTTTTTTATCTATTACAGTTCCTCTTAAATAATATAATTCATGATTACCAAGAATCATATTTACATTATTTTTAATTATTAAATCCAAACATTCCTTAGGATTGGGTCCTATTCCTATAGTATCACCTAAACAATATACCTTTTTAATATTTCTTTTTTTAATATCATTAAGTATTGAAATCAGTGCCTCTTTATTTCCATGTATATCTGAAAAAATTGCTATTTCTTCTTCCATACTAATCTTCACCTACCACCTTATTTAAACACTTATTTATATAATTAACTATCTTTTCTGATAATTCATTTATCTTACAAATTTTAAAAATAAATATTCTAAATTTATCTATAAGTATTGATAAAATAACAAATATTATTGAAAATCCAATTACATAAAAAATTATTTTAAATATTGAATCATTTGCTATACCTACAAATAGATTTGTCATAATTAATTTTTTGACAAGTTTATGTTCATTAATTATATAAATTGCAAATGATGAAGAAGCTAAAAAAGCAATAACTTTATTTATCTTTTCATTGAATTTAAATTTAGAAAACAAAAGGACATATAATATAGATACACCTACCATTGTAGGAGATATATAAGAAACGAATAAACTTTTTGTAATTTCTATATTTAAAACTTTATAATCAAATCCATATATTCTATATAAATAAGTTGTTAAATATAACAGAACAATTCCAATTATTATCTTACTTTTACTAAGGTTAGATCCAATATTACATTTTTTCATTATCATACCTAAAATATATAATAGTGTTATCCATATAAATGAATATCCTCTATATAATTCAAAATTTTCAAAAACAACACCAAGCAATGAGAAGAAAACAAATATTATGACAAAAACTTTTTTTAACATATTATTATCTAAGTTACGAATTCCTTTATTTATTATTGGCATTAAAATAAACAATCCAGTATATGCAGTAAAATACCAATAAAGTTCATAAGAAACTGGAAATAAAACTTTTATATAGTCAGTTATATGAACGAAGTTTATATTAATCAAGTTAAATATTATATTGATTAATAATCCATAAAATACAACTTCAAGCCATAATTTAATATAATTAGAATATTTAACATCTTTTTCTTTATCAGTGTATGCAACATATCCACTTATTATTGCAAATATATCTACAGCACAATAAGCAATTATTTCCATTATCCAAGCAACTTTATATTGAGGACTATTAACAATTGCTGTTTTTAATATACCACCATGTCCTAGCGAATGTAACACTATAACAAAAAGCATAGAAATAACCCTTAATATGTCTATTCCATAATTTCTATTATTTATAATTTTATCTTTCATTTTTGCTCCTTATTAATAATATTAAAAGATAATGTAGTTTCAATTAATCCTCTTTTTTTCATATTATTCCCTACTTGAAATATCACTATATTATATTAATTTTATCATAGATAATATCTTATTACAATTGTAGATTTTTAGAATTTTATATTTTATAATTATATAGGTGATTTTATGTATGATGTTATTATAGTAGGAGCTGGTCCTGCTGGATTATTTGCGGCCTATGAACTAATTTCTAATAATAAGAAATTAAAAGTAGCTATTCTAGACAGAGGAAACGATGTAAAAAACAGAGTTTGTCCAATGAACAAATTTGGTGTCCCTTGTAAAAATTGTAATCCTTGTGCTATATTATCTGGATATGGTGGAGCTGGAACATTTTCTGATGGAAAGCTTAACTATATTCATAAATTAGGAAAAAGTGATTTAACTAAATATATGAGTGAATCTGAAGCAATAAAATTAATTGATGATACAGAAAAAATATTTAATAGTTTTAAAATGGATGCTGAAGTATATCCCTCAAATATGAAAGAAGCAGAAGAAATTAAGAAGAAAGTGGCAGTTGCAGGTGCTAAATTACTTATTATTAAACAAAAACATTTAGGTAGTGACCATTTACCTGAATATATTGATGGAATATGCGATTATTTAAAACAACAAGGTGTTGAATTAATATCAAGAGCAAATGTTATAGATATTAAAACTTTAAATGAAAATAAACATGAAATAACATATGAATATAATAATGAATGTAAAACTTTAAGTTCTAAATATGTTATTGTTGCTCCTGGTAGAACTGGTGCCAAGTGGGTACAAGAACTTGCTGATAAATATGATATTCCTTATTTTTCACAAAGCATTGAAATTGGTGTTAGAGTTGAAGTTAGAAAAGATATTATGGAAGACATAACAAATGTTATTTATGATCCAACTATATTTATAAAAACAAAAACATATGGAGATGAAATTAGAACATTCTGTACTAATCCAGGAGGATTTGTAGCAAAAGAAAATTACTATGGATATATTTGTGTTAATGGACATGCTTTAAAAGAAATTAAATCTAATAATACTAACTTTGCATTTATATCAAAAGTTAATCTAACTGAACCAGTTACTAATACGAGATTATATGGTGAAAGTATTGCAAAAATTGCTAATGTTTTAGGTGATTCAAAGCCAATAATACAATCTCTTAAAGATTTAAAAAGTGGTAGAAGAAGTGAATGGCATAGATTAAATAAAGGTTTTATAGAACCAACACTAAAAGATTGTGTTGCAGGAGATTTAGCACTTGTAATGCCACATAGAATTATAACTAATATATTAGAAGGCTTAGAAACATTAGATAAAATTATACCTGGTGTTAACAACGATGATACTTTACTTTATGGGCCAGAAATTAAATTTTTCTCAAATGAAATAGAAACAGATAATAATTTTAAATTAAATAATGATAATATTTATTTTGTGGGAGACGGAGCTGGCAAAGCTGGTAATATTGTTACAGCAGCAGCTACTGGACTTATTGCTGCAAGAGATATATTGAATAATAAAAAGTAGGATTTTTAAATTTTTAAATCCTACTTTTTTAATGCATAAACATCTGTTTTATTTTCTTGATAATATAAAATACATTTCAATATATCTTCATTATCTTTAAATAAGTTTTTGATTTCTTCAAGTTCATTTTGAGTAAGTTTCATGAGTGATATGAATCTTTTTAATCTATAATCACTTAATCTTTTTGCATACTCGAATATCTCTTCTCTACTAAGTTTTTTTATAATTTTCATATATTCAAATGCATACATATCATAATATCCATAATATTCATCATTGTATAAAGAATTATCTCCATAACAACAAACTAAACAAATATCTACTTCATTATTAAATGCATCAAAATATCTTAATGTATCTTCTAGATTTGTACATATATGAAATCCATTTCCATTATTGCCAAACTTTATTTCACTTTCTGCATGATATGTTTTACCTATTTCAAATTTATGTCCATATCTATTAATTAATCCTTGATTAAAACATTTATATCCATACATTATTCTATTTTACCTATTTCATCAAATGGATATAATCTAATATTTACGCTCCCTAAAATATCTTTTCTATTAAATGGGCCAAAATATCTACTGTCTTTGGAAACTTCCCTATTATCTCCTAAAACATAATATTCATTATCTTTAAGAGCATAATTAAAATCACTTGTATATCCATGATTATAATTTTCTTCCACTAGTTCATCATTTATATATAACTTATTATCTTTATATTCGACCTTTTCTCCAGGTAATCCAATTATTCTTTTAATAATTCTATCATGATCTATATCATTTTTTAGAACTACTATTTGAAATCTAGATGGTTTGTTTATAGTTAAATCTATTTTATTCAAAAGAACTATTTGACCATCTTCTAGTGTTTTATCCATACTTGCACCATTTACTCTTGCAGGAGTAATTATAAATGTTCTTACTAAAACAACTATTATTAAAATAATAATATAATCTTTAATACTATATAAAAAATCCCAAACTTTTTTCATATTTTAGCTCCTTTAATAAAAAATTAGGTTTATACAACCTAATTTCTTTCTTTGATTTTAAAACTTCCACTAAGATTTTTTAAGAAAGTAAGTTTTGCTCTACGAACTTTACCTTTTTTAACAACAGTAATCTTATCAATTATTGGACTATTAACTGGGAAAATTCTGTTAACAGCTACATTTCCACTTTTCTTTCTAACTGTAAAAGTTTCAGATACACTTCCACCCTTACGAGCTGTAACAACACCTTCAAATGCTTGAATTCTTTCTCTTTTACCTTCTCTAATCTTAACATCAACTCTAACTGTATCTCCTACTTGAAAATTAGGAACATTAGGATTGATTTGTTTCTTATTAATCATATCGATTAAATTCATACTATATTCCTCCTTTTTGCGCATATTTAATCATGCATAAATGCAGCGGATTAAGCGTATTAATAATAACACAAAAAGAAATTATTGTCTAGTTATTTTTATATTTTTTGATTATTAACAATATTTTTGATTTCTCTATTATTTTTTTCTCTAACATTTTCTATATGTATTCTTTGTACTACCGCAAGAGAACATATTAATGTCATACAGAAACTACCTCCATAACTTAAGAATGGAAGTGGTACCCCGGTTAATGGAATAATTCCAAGAACACCACATAGATTTACAAATATATGTAATAATAAATATATTCCAATTCCATAGCATATTAATGAATTTTGAAGCTTATATGTATTAGTCGCGACTTTAAATATTAAATATAAAATATAAATATAACCACCAATTATTAGTACACCAAATAATAGTCCTAATTCTTCAACTATTATAGGGAATATAAAATCTGTATGACTAGCAGGCAAATATAAATATTTCTGAACAGAAGCCCCTATTCCTGATCCAAAAACACCGCCATTATTTATAGCAATATACCCATTACATACCTGATACCCAGAGCTTTCTTCATATCTATCACATGGACTTTTATATACAAATCTATTAAATCTTCCAGATTCTAACATTTTATCAGGTAATATCTTATAACCCATTTTTAAAAATAATATTGAAAATAACAAGCCAACTACAGCTATTATTTTTAGTATATTAACCACTTTTTCTTCTTTATTTGATGGGACTGCGATAAATATTAGAGCAAACAAAGCAATCATGATTGCGGCAGAACCAAAGTCACCACCTAATGCTATTATTAAAACCGCTATCATACATAGAACAAGAGGAATCATAAATGAACCTTTTCTATGTTTTATATTTGCCCATGTTCCATAAAAAGCTCCCATATACATAACTAAAAATACTTTCAAGAATTCCGCAGGCTGCAGGCTACCACCAAATAATGAAAGTTTAACTTCTTGTACACCAGACCTAATTAAACTACTTCCATAAGCGGTAATTAATAAAAAGAAAAACGTTAATGTTGCAAGTAAAGATAATGCTTTATAATATCCTGTGGGAATCTTAATTATAATATATGATAATGCTAAAGAAAGACCAATTATTAATAATTGTCTTTCAAAAAAATAATATGGTGTATCGGTTCCATAGACTAATACAGACGAAATAGAAGATGCATCTAAAATAAGAAATGCTCCTCCTATAGCATATATTAATGTTAGTATTAACAATGGTTTATTTAAATTTTTAAGTTCACTATTTTTCTTCATTATCTATCATATTTATTATACATAAAAACTTATTAATTGTCTATTATATCGTTATATAGTTGTGTCAATTAATAACTACTTCCATAAAATAATATAGATATAGGAGGTAATAATATGTATTATTATGGATATAATGGTGGATATACTCCTGGAACTGGTATGAGTTATACATATCCTGGATATTATACAACTGGATATGGTTATGGACCTGCTATAATCCTTGTATTATTCATCTTACTTGTAATTATTTTTGGTGTAGGATTTGTAAATAATGGAAATAATAGTTGCGGCTGTAATAATTAATTACTAAATAAAAAGTACTTTTAAAAGTACTTCAGACTGTAGACAAACCCCAGTTTTTAAAAACTGAGGTTTTTGTTTGGAATAATTTTTGAAGAAAAAACAATATTTTTATAAAAATATCAGTAAAGT
>CACYWH010000015.1 GCA_902778125.1 uncultured Erysipelotrichaceae bacterium
TTCATCTCCTACTGTTATACTTCCTTCATTTTGTCTATTTACATATGTTATTGATGAACTACCGCTTCCTCCTGCACAGCTAAGTTCATAATTACTTTCTGCTGTTGAAACTTCTGTACTATGTACCTCTTCTACTATTCCACTACTTTCATATTTATAGTTTCCATTTGTTGCTTTTAATTCTGTTATCTTTCCATTCCCATCTATACTTACACAATATTCTAAACTTGAATTCCCTGTAAGTGGTAATTTATTTGAACTACTATTAAATGATTGAGGTATTCCTCCATCAAGTAGATATTGTTGTCTAGTTGTTCTAATTATAGTATTTACTTCATTACTAAATGTATCAATTCTTGCTTGGTTAAACATTCTAAGTACTGCTGGTAATGCCATAATAACTAATATAGCAAGAATAGCTATTACAGCTAAAAGTTCTACTAATGTAAATCCTTTTTTATTTTTTCACCTATTATCAATTATAATTGTTTTACTTTCTAATATCAATATTTTTGTAGAGAACTTTTCGTTTTGCTGTGCGTTTTGTTGTGTAAATGTTTGTATCGTAAAAAATAAAAAACTTGATTGCTCAAGTTATTTATTTAATTTATAGAATTTATCAAATTCTGAACTATCTTCCAAATCAGTTTCTTCAAGTTCTTCTAAAATATTCTTTTGTTTTCTTGATAAACTTGTTGGTATTATTAATTTTAATATACAATAGAAATCACCTTTTTTCCAAGAATCTCTATTATCTATACCTTTTCCTTTGATTCTAAGTATTTCGCCTGGTTGACTTCCTGATGGAATTTTTAAATCTACTGTTCCGTCCATTGTTTTAATGGTTTTCTTAGTTCCTAAACATAAATCAGTTATTGTAACAGGAACTTCTAAATAAATATCGTTTCCTTTTCTTTCATAGAATTCATGCGGTTTAATTCTAATTTCAATATATAAGTCTCCATTAGGTCCACCATTAATTCCTGCTTCTCCTTTTCCAGCAAGTCTTAATTGCTCTCCATTATCGATTCCAGCAGGTATAGTTACAGTAACAGTTTTACTTACTCTAACTTTTCCCTTACCTTTACATTTAGAACATTTTGATTTAAATGATTTTCCAGTTCCATTACATTCTGGACAAGTTGTCTTAGTTTGAATTGTTCCAAGTATAGTATTAGTTTGTTTAATAACAACACCTCTACCACCACACTCAGAACATGTAGATTCACCATGCCCACCTTTACCATCACATTCATCGCAATCATCGTAGTATTCTAAATCTATATCTTTTTTACATCCATAAACCGCTTCCATAAAATCAATTTGCATTCCGTAAAGATTGTCATTTCCTTTACGAGCTCTTGATGATGATCTAGAGTTTCCACCAAAAGATGAAAATCCTCCTAAACCACCTGAAAACAAATCTTCAAATATATCACTGAAATCAAATCCACCAAATGGATTACCCTGAAATCCTCCAGCACCACCGCCTGCATTTCCATATTGATTTTCAAAAGCAGCATGACCAAATTGATCATATTTAGCTCTATTATCTTTATCAGAAAGACAAGCATATGCTTCTTGTGCTTCTTTAAATTTTTCAGCAGCATCAGGACTTTTATTTACATCTGGGTGAAATTCTTTAGCTTTTTTTCTAAATGCACTTTTAATTTCTGCTTCAGATGCATCTTTAGAAACACCTAAAACTTCATAATAATCTCTTTTTGCCATATATCACTACTCTTCCTTTTCTATAGTTCTTTTAACATATCTAGTTTATTTTTAAACATTTCAAATGCTTTATCTAATGTATTTTCATCTTTCAAGTCTATTCCAATATCAAGTAATAGTAGAAGTGGATCCTTAATACTACCACTACTTAAAAATTTAATATATTTATCTTTAAAATCTTTTTCTGTTAATAACTTGTTAACAATTACTAATGCACATATAAATCCAGTAGCATATTTATAAACATAAAATGAATCATAAAAATGAGGAATTCTTGCCCATTCATATTTGATAGTATCATCAACACAAACAACTTTATCAAAATGTTTTTTATTTAATTTTAAATATTCTTCGCATAATAAATCTTTTGTTAATGATTTGCCACTTTCATAAAAAGCATGTATATTTCTTTCAAATTCAGCAAACATTGCTTGTCTATAAACAGTAGATTTAAATTTATCTAAGAATTCTATTAGATAATACTCTTTCTCATTTTTGTTATTACTAGTGTTAATTAAATATTCACTTAATAATATTTCATTCACTGTTGATGCTATTTCAGCTAAAAATATTGGATATCCTGCATATAAATAATCTTGTGTTGAATCACTATAATAACTATGCATAGCATGTCCCATTTCATGTGCTAGTGTACTAACAGAATCAATATTATTTTCATAATTTAATGATACATATGGAAGTACTCTATATGTACCCCATTCATATGCACCACTTCTTTTTTTGTCTTTAGGATAAACATCAACACATCTATTAGAAAGTAACATATTAAATTTATCTAAATATTCTTTTCCGAGTGGAGATAATGCTTCATTAACAAGTTTTATTGCATCTTCATAATTTATTTTTTTATCTACCATGGAACTAGAATTTACATATAAATCATACATGTGTAGTTTATATCCCAAGGATTTACTTTTAAATGAATAGTATTCCTTTAAATATTTTATATTTTTATTTGTTGCATCAATTACACTATTGTATAAAGATGTATCAACATCATCCGGAAATAATTTCATATCTAAAGTACTATCATAATTTCTTGTTTTAGCAATAAAAGAATTACTCTTAACTTTTCCAATATATAATGAACTTATAGTATTTATATGATCTATATAATATTTATATAATTTATTAAAAGCACTCTTTCTTACCCTTCTATTTTTAGACATTAAAAATGTTCCATAATTAGAATTTGTAAGTGGTACCATTTTACCATTTTCATCTTTTATTTTACCAAATTTTACATCTATATTATTTAATGCATCATATGTACTTTTAGATATTCTAATTATTTCAGACATATCACTTAATAATTTTTCTTCTTTTTCACTTAGAACATGTTTTTTATATTTAAATGTTCTTTTAAGTGATAATTCATATTTTTTTAATTTATTATTTTCTCTAATATACTTCTCTATTAACTTATAATCAGAAGATAAAAGTTCTGGAGTCACAAAACTAGTCATATTACTTATCTTATCAATAAGTCTTAAACTTTCTTCTTTATATTCTTGGAATTTTGAAGATGACATATCACTATAATATCCAAGATGAGCATAAATATATATTCTTTCAGTTAATAATTCAATTTTATTATCTAATTCTAGTAATTGATATAAGTTATTACTATCTTTAAGAATATTTCCTTTATATTTAACAATTTCATTTGATAAATCTTCTGCTTCTTTTATGCTCTTCTTAAATTCAGCTTCAGTTTTAAATATTCTAGTCAAATCCCATGTATATTTATCCATTTTATCTCCTTATTATAAGTGAGGGACTCAAAGTATTGAGTCCCACTACTTATTTAATTATTTTTCTTCAAAATCTGCATCTTGAACATTATCTTTTTTATCTTCTTTAGTTTCTTCTTTATTGTTTTCACTATTCTTTTGAGCTTCAGCTGCTTGTTCTTGATATATTCTACTAGATAAATCCATTACTTTCTTAGAAAGTTCTTCACTAGCTTTCTTTATATCATCTGTATCATCTTTTTCTAAAGCATCTTTAGTTTCTTTAACTAACTTTTCAACTTCTTCTTTTTCATCTTCTTTAACTTTATCTCCGAAGTCTTTTAAAGTCTTTTCAGCAGCAAATACCATTTGTTCAGCATCATTCTTAATTTCTGCTTCTTCTTTACGTTTATTATCTGCTTCTTTGTTAGCTTCAGCTTCTTTCATCATTCTATCTATTTCTTCATCACTTAAGTTAGTTGAAGATGTAATTGTAATAGCTTGCTCTTTGTTAGTTCCTAAATCTTTTGCTTTAACATTAACAATACCATTAGCATCTATATCAAATGAAACTTCAATTTGTGGTACACCTCTTGGAGCTGGTGGAATATTAGTAAGTTGGAAGTGACCTAAAGTTTTATTATCAGCAGCCATTGGTCTTTCACCTTGTAAAATGTGAATATCTACAGCAGGTTGATTATCAGCAGCTGTACTAAATATTTGTGATTTTGTAGTTGGTATAGTTGTATTTCTTGGGATTAATACAGTCATTACATTTCCTAATGTTTCAATACCAAGAGAAAGTGGTGTTACATCTAATAATACAAGATCGTTAACTTCTCCAGTTAAAACTCCACCTTGAATAGATGCACCCATTGCAACTACTTCATCTGGGTTAACTTCCTTGCTTGGTTCTTTTCCAAGTTCTTCTTTAACCAATTCTTGAACACAAGGTATTCTTGTAGATCCACCAACAAGTAATACTTTATCGATATCACTTGCTTTTAATTTAGCTTCTTTTAATGCATCTCTAACTGGTTTTCTAGTTGATTCAACTAAATCACTAATTAATTCTTCAAATTTAGCACGAGTTAAATTCATATCAACATGAAGTGGTCCATTTTCACCTTGAGTTATGAAAGGTAAACTAATTTGAGTAGTCTTAACACCTGATAAGTCTTTTTTAGCTTTTTCAGCACCTTCTTTAAGTCTTTGCATAGCAAGTTTATCTTTAGATAAATCTACTCCATTTTCTTTCTTAAATTCTTTTACGATATAATCAATAATTCTATTATCAAAGTCATCTCCACCTAAGTGATTATTTCCACTAGTAGATTTAACTTCGAATACTCCGTCACCAAGTTCTAAAATTGAAACATCAAATGTTCCACCACCTAAATCATATACTAAAACTGTATGAGCATTTTCTTGTTTATCAAGTCCATATGCAAGTGCTGCAGCTGTTGGTTCATTAATAATTCTTTCAACTTCTAAACCAGCAATTTTACCAGCATTTTTAGTAGCTTGTCTTTGAGCATCATTGAAGTATGCTGGAACAGTTATAACTGCTTTAGTAACTTCTCCACCAAGATAACTTTCAGCTGTTTCTTTTAAATTCATTAAAATTTTAGCACTTATTTCCTCTGGTGTATATTTCTTTCCTTCTGCTTCAACTTTTTCCTTAGTTCCCATTAATCTCTTAATTGAACTAATTACATTAGTAGATGTTTGTGCTTCTCTTTTAGCAACATCTCCTACTCTAACTTCTCCATTTTTAAAACTTACTACTGAAGGAGTTGTTCTATTTCCTTCAGCATTTGGAATAACTTTAGGTTCACCACCTTCAAGTACTGCAACACAACTGTTTGTTGTACCTAAATCTATTCCTATAACTTTATTTACTTTTGACATTATTTATCATTTCCTTTCTTTCTTAATTTTCTTTCTTGAACCCTTTCTTCTGAATAAATACCCATAGTATTTATACATGCATATCCAAAGAATTCAATTTTTTCTTTATCATCCTGATTAAAACCATCAAGTATTTTTTCTTTTCTAATATTAACTTCTTCTGTTGTTAATTCTTCATCAGTATCTATTTTAGACGCCAATTCTAATATTAATAACATGTAATGTGAGCAAGCATCACTTATTTTTTCATCTTCTTCATAAAGACACTTGTCAACATACTTTAGTAATTTTTTTTCTTCCTCAGATAAATCTTCATATCCATCTGGATAATAACCATTTCCAACTGCTCTTGCTAAAGCATCTAAATAAAAAGTTAACATTATTTATTTACCTTAACCATTGCTGGTCTAATTAATTTATCTTTGTATGTATATCCTTTAGTTAATATTTCAAGGACAACATTTTCAGGTTTATTTTCATCATGTTCAGTAAGAACTGCTTCTTCAAAATGAGGATCAAACTCTTTACCTAAGCAATCAACTTCACGGACTTCATATTTATCAAACAATCCAGTTAATGCACCAAGTATCATTTTAAATCCACTTAAGTATTTACTAACTTCATCTGATAAATCATTATCATCCATCATTACTGCTCTTTCTAAATTATCTTTAATAACTAGCATTTCTTTAATGAATGATTCTCCTTCATACATAAGCATTCTACTTACTTCACCTTGAGTTCTAGTTTTGAAGTTCAAATATTCTGCTTGTAAACGAATATATTTTTCTTCAAGTTCTTTATTTCTTGAGTCAAGAATTTGAATAACTGTTTCGGGATCTAACGTTGGTTCACATCCAGCGCATCCTTCACAAGAACCAGCACAACCTGATTCTGAATTTACTTCTTCATTCTTAACTTCTTCTTTTACTTTTTCATGTTTTTCTTTTGCCATTTATTTCATCCTTTCAAAATGGTATTTCCATCATTTATCGTTGTTTAATTTACTTTCAATATTTTCTTTTAAATACTCAAGCATATTAACCACTCTTTCATATTCCATTCTTTTTGGTCCAATTACAGCAATAGAACCCTCACGTCCATTTGCTTTATATTTTGTCTTAACTATTGTTACATTATCATCTATGTCAGATTCGCTACCAATATATACTTTAACCTCATCATCAGTTTCTTCAATTTTACTCACCATATCTTTGCTTTCAAATTTACTTATAATGTTCTTAACATCATCAACCGTATTGAATTCTGGTTGTTTTAATATATTAGTTTTACCTGTAAATTTAACATCCCTATCAGTTGTAAAGTTTGAAAGTGCACTGTAAAATGCATTGTAAACAACTTCATAATTTTGAATATAGTTTCTAATTATAGGCTTTATTTCAAACTCTAATTTACTAGGAACATCATCTATAGGCGTCCCAACTAACATTTTGTTAAGTAACTCAGTAGTTTTGGAAATCTCAGATGCTGGTATATTTTCTTCAAGAACTATGTTCTTATTTTCAACATGACCAGTATCTGTAATAACAATCGCAATAAGTTGTCTTTCACTTATTGGAACAACTTCTACTTTTTGCAATTTGTTATCACTAGATTCTTTACCTAAAATAACTGAAGTATAATTAGTCATATCACTAATTATTTCCAAACTTTTACTAATTGCATCATTTAACTCAAGTTCATTATTGTTAAATATTGTCTGCAATTTAAGCATGTCTTCTCCACTTATCTTTTTAGGCTCCATTAAGTTATCAACATAATATCTGTAACCACTTTCAGATGGAACTCTTCCCGAAGATATATGTGTTTTTTCTAAGTAACCCAAATCTTCAAGTAAAGCCATATCATTTCTAATAGTTGCACTAGAACATTTAAATTTTTTACACAAAGATTTACTTCCGACTGGTCTAGCACTTTTAACATATTCTAGAACTATTTCTTTAAGTAACTCTTTTTGTCTACTTCCAAGCACAATATACCTCCTTTAGCACTCTTTTCTTTTTAGTGCTAATACCATTATAATATTATATGTTAGCAATGTCAAGATATGAGTGCTAAATTTTTTTTGATGCAAAATAAAACTTAGAAATTAATCTAAGTCTTTTAAAAATTTCTTACTTTTACTAGTTATTCCAGAATAAGTATCATAGTATTCACTAATAATCATATTTATATGATCTCTTATATTTTTATCTATATCAAGATTTGAAATTTTAGATATATCAACATAACTATATAGTCTTAATAATTTTAATACTTTTTCGTCAATTAAAGGTTCATTTGTTCTACAATTTCCACATATGTACCCACCTTTATCCATAGATAAAGTAACTATTTTAGATGATCCGCATTTAACACATTCATCTAAATTAAGATCAATACCTATATATTTTAAGTATTGAAGTTCAACAATATTAGTAATTACTTTAGGATCATACCCTTCCTCTATTTTCAATATTGCAGACTCCAATAATGGATATATATCATCACTTTCACTTTCTTTAAACACATTAGTAGAAAGTTCGCATAAGTATGATAAATAACTTATTCTATTAATATCACTTTTAGAATTTATTAAGTAATTTTTAATATCACCATCAATTAATGTAGATAATTTATCTTCTTTGTAGTATAAATGAAATGTTCCATAAGCAAAGTTTTCGCTAACAAGTCGTAATGGACTTTTTAGTTTTTTACATCCCTTTGAAACACATCCAATAATACCTTTATCTTTAGTTAAAATATTTATTATTTTACTATTTTCTTTAAAAGGCATACTGCTTACAACAATTCCATCTACACTAATTACTTCCATCTTGTTAACTAAAAGCACAAAGAATTATCTTTATGCTTATTTTCCTTTCTTATATTTTAAATAATATTCAATCTTTCCTGTTTCTTTAAATTTATTCCAAGCTTCAGTTTTATTCATTTTTATCTCCTTACAATATTATATTGTAGGAAATTTAAAATATTTATTCATCTTTTAATAAATAACCTAAATCTTTGATATACTTTTCTTTTTCTCTCCATTTTTTAATTGTTTTACAATATAATTCAAGATAAACTTTTTTACCAAGTAATTTTTCCATATCGAGTCTTGCTTCATATCCAATAGTTTTAATCATGCTACCTGATGCTCCAACTATTATCTTTCTTAGGGAGTCTCTATCAACAATAATATCTACATATACATATGCTATATCATTCTTTTCTTCATAACCAATTAATTTGCAAGATATTGAATGAGGCACTTCATCATTAGTATGTATAAATATTTTTTCACGTACTATTTCAGATAATCTAAAATCAAGTTCAGCAGTTGTTACTTCATTATCATAAAAATATTTTACACTATCAGGTAAATAATCCTTTAATACTTTTATTATTCTATCTACATTATCATTATTTAAAGCAGATACAGGTATTATTTCAGCAAATTCATATAAATCTTTATATTCATTTATCTTAAGTAAAATCTGTTCTTCAGTTAATTTGTCAATCTTATTTAATATAAGAAAAACAGGTTTATTTACACCAGATAATTTATCAATAATAAATTGATCACCTTTACCATATGGAACAGATGCATCAACTACTAGTAATAAGATGTCTACATCATTAATAGAATAATATGCTTGATTATTAAGTGCATGTCCTAGTTTATCTATTGGTTTATGTATACCAGGAGTATCTACAAATACAATTTGAGTATCTTCTTCATTATATATTCCTTCGATTAGATTTCTAGTTGTTTGAGGCTTTGGTGAAATAATTGCAATATGTTCTTTTAAAATTTGATTTAATAGTGTACTTTTACCAGTATTAGGTCTACCTATCAAGCTTACAAAGCCACTTTTCATACTAAGTCCTCCTTAGTAAATGTTGTATTCATTATTTTTTCAAAAGACATTACTTCCATTTTTCCACTTTTAGTCATAATATTAAATATTACATCTTTATCAAAAAATTCTAAAAATGTTTGTTTACATAAATTACATGGATAACATATTTCAGGACTACTTGTCATTAAATACAATGCCTTGAATTCTCGTTTCCCATGACTTACAGCATTATTAATTGCATTTCTTTCTGCACATATTGTTGCTCCATAAGAAGCATTTTCAATATTAACACCTTCGTAGAATTCTCCATCTTTTGTTTCTACTATACAAGCAAAATGCATATTTGAATATGGTGCATAACTATTTTCTAATAATTTTTCTAATTTTTCTTTCATACTACTCCTTTAAAATAAACCGATAAGTTTAGGTAAAAAGATTATAATTCCAACTACTACTGCCATTATTGCAAGGATAAATACTGCAGCTGCAGAAGTATCTTTTGCAACTTTAGCTAATGGATGATACTCTTCTGTAACTAAATCAACTACTGCTTCAATCGCAGTATTTATTAATTCTCCAGCTATTACAACTCCTATTGTCATAGCAATAATTACCCATTCATATGTTTCCAATTGAAATATAAATCCAGCTATTAAAACTAATAATGAAATTCCAACATCAACTGCAAGGTTTTGTTCATTTCTATATGCATACTTTAATCCTTTAACTGGATAAGTAAAACTCAATAGAAATTTTTTAATACCCTTTTGACGTTTTCTTTCATCTCTTGATATCATATTCATCTAATATTTCCTCCTCAAGAGCTCTCATTACTTTTTTATCTTCCTCTTTTATATGATCATATCCAAGTAAATGTAAAAGTCCATGAACTGCTAAATAGCAAAATTCTCTTTTAAAACTATGACCATATTCTTTAGCTTGCTCTACACATTTATCATATGAAATATATATTTCACCTAAAAATCTCATATTATCATATTCTAAATTATCGCTTTCTTCAAATGCAAAAGATATTACATCTGTAACAGAATCTTTATTTCTATATACTTTATTTATTTCTTGTATCTTTTTATTATCAACAATTACTATATTTAAAAGTGGATTTACTACATTTAATTTTTTACAAGCAAATTTTATCACTTTATCAATATCTTCAGTTTCAACTATTTCATCAGTTGTATTAAAAATATAATCTTCCATTTTACCTCCTAAACAACCTTAATTATATATATAACTATTAATGCTATTATTAAAATACTAATAACATTATAAATCCAGTCTTTTTGCATAAATTTTGGTAAATGATTCTTTATAGCAGAAAGTCCTGTATACAACAAGAAACCTACAATCCCACCTACCACATTTAATATTATATCATCTATATCAAAAGTTCTACCAATAAAGTGTTGAACTGTTTCTATAACAGAACTAGCTAATAAAGACACAAGTGTAATTGTTCCCAAATTTTTGATTTTACAATAACTAGTTGCGTAATATCCTAAAGGAACAAACATTAATATATTACCAAAAACTTGTTTATAAAAAGATCTGGTACCATAATCATACCTAAGTATTTCTCTAAAAGGCATAAAATTAGTCCCACCGCCAGGTAAATCTTGACTAGTAACAAGTTCGAATAAAACAATTAAATATGCTAAGAATAATAAATTAAATAATTCTTCATGCAACACCATACTTTTTCTTTCACTTTTAAAAATATAAGTCAATCTTAAAATGATTATAATAGATAATACTATAACTAATGTTGGCCAAGTAAGATTAATTACATTTTTAATTTCGTGTTCCATTATTTTATTCCTTTTCTTCTATTTCTTTATTCATTCCAATATTTTGATATATTTTAAAAAATATTTCTAATTTAATTTTACTACTAAATACCTCTTTTTTCAAAACTTTTTTAGAAATAATATATTCATCATCATTAAGTGTCTGTTTAATTTTTTCTTCACTTCTTTTAATTGCCTCGTTATATGCTTCATCTACTGATATATTAAATTCTTTATATTTATATATTTTCATTTCTTCTTTATATAATTTAAATGGTAAATATGGTTTATCGAGAATAATTGATTTAGTCTTAATAACATTAGGATTATTGTATTTACCGATTAAAGTAAATTCGTGATTAAACATATCTAAATAATAGTGATTTACTTTTCTTCCAGTATTAACATATTCAATATAATTAAAAGGTATAGTTATATTAACAGTATTCCATACTTCAGCATACACTTTGCCTTTTGCATTAGTAAGATAAACTGTATCTTCGTTCTTAACTACATTACCGCTTATTAATATATCTCCCTTTTTAACATAATCATTTATATCCTTTGCTTTAACCCCATTTTCAACCACTATAGAAAGAATTTTACCATCCTTACTAGCAATTACATCATTTAAAATTTTTTCTTCATCGTTTCTTTCTTTTTTAACCCTTTTAGTTACGTCTATATTATAAGTACATCCCTTTTCACTAATTTCAATCCATTCTAAAACATCTCTATTTTCATTTAATATTTTCTCTTTAATATTTAAAAGTTCATCAAAGGATTTCTTCTTTTTATACATTTCTATACCATTGTCAATTAAAGCTTCATTTATTACCTTTTTTAAAGATACATCACTAGTATTAATATTAATCTTAAATATAGTAGATGTTAATAAGTGTAAAAGAAATAAACCTATTATAAATGATATTAATAAGTATTTATTAACAGTTAAAAAATTAATAAAATAATTTTTACCATAATATCTTATTATTTCACACTTATATCTTCTAGAAATTTTTTTATAATCATCAATATTAACAGTTAAAATATAACTGCTTTTATTACATATTAGATCTTCATAATAAATATTGTTATATATTAAATAATTGATTAAATTAATTCCTTCACTATCAACATATATTCTTACATTATTCATCTTTAATTTCTATTTCCTTTACTATGCCTTTAATTAACAAATCATATTTATCCATTTTACTAATAATCAAATCATTTCCCTTAATACAAATTATAACTTTTAACATTTTAATTAATATATTGCATGAAGATATACTAATTATTTGCTTATAATTTCTTATATAAGTATTATTTTTATTAATTATTATCTCGTAATCATCTTTGTTTATCATATTTAATTTTATTAGTTAAAACGCTTCTTTATACTAATAAAATAGTTAGCATTTATTTGCTAACTATTTTATTTATATTTTACTAATTAATTTGGCATGTAATACTACTCTTTTAGTACCTCTAGCTGTACAAGAAGATAGTGTTAATATCTGAGCAGTATCATTTAAATCTGTATCATAATTATAAATTGATCTTGACTTAAGTATACTTATAAATTCATTATATTCATCATCACTATTGAAATCAGTTTTAATATAATAGTTTTCTGGTTTTATTGAGTATGTAGAAAACACTTTGTAAATGTATGTTCCAGATTCAGTAACTAATACTATTTTATGATTATCTTCATTTGAGTACCATTCCTCATTTAATATATTTTTTAAAGTTCCAAACATACTACCATTTTGCATATTGTGACCATATATTACTAGATTCTTATCTTGATTATCATATTTATTATGATAATCAGCAAATACCCATCCAGCAATATTATATTTTTTTTCAAAATTATGATGTAGATAATAGTCATTATCTTTCCCCTTAACTACTATATAATCTATATCAGTACCATTAACCTTTAAATATGCAATTGTATCAGAATTTTGCTCTTTTAGTTTTTTAAAATCTATATTATATTTTTCTTCTAATGATTCATTTTTATTTTCTTCTTTGACTTTATCTTTATTTTCATCTATTATTAACTTTTTTGCTTTTTCTTGAATCATTTCATTTTCATCATTGTCAATTTTCCAAGTAATAATTTTAAATAACGAAAAAACAATACCAAATAAGAATATAAAAATAATTATTATTTTTAATTTATTGTTCATACTTTTCCCCTAATCCTTTTATATACAGAAAAAGCTTATAGTTATAAACTATAAGTTATTATTTTTTATTAATGAATAAGAAGATTTAATAAGTCCTAACAAGCATATGATTAATAACATTATATAACTCATAACATTATCTACAGTTTGAGGATTATCAGTTGGTGGTTCATCGTTTCCACCTTGTCCAAAATGTGTATTAATTACAGTAAATCCGATTTCCATATCTCCAGTGATTTGAGTATCATATTCTGAAACTTCAATCTCATTAATAGTATATTCTATTTTTTTACCTTTATTATATACATCTAAATTTTCGAATTTGTGATTCCAATTGTTTTCTTCATTTAATTCTACAGTTTCATATAATTCTCCATCAGCATATAAATTAACTGTAACGCTATTTGGTCTTAATTCATTATAGTCTTCTTTATCTTCCCATATTTTTACTACTGGAATATCTCTCTTTTCTGTACTATAATCATTCTTCATTGTAATTTCTTTAGCTTTAGGTGTAACATCTTCTAAATATCCTGTAATTCCTAATAAGTTTTGATATTTTTCACCATCTTCAGCAGTATTTAAAGCATTATATATATAAATGTGCATATCATCTGGATGGACTAAACTATTAGAAACTTCATCTCCTAGTAAGAAGTAGAAGAAATCTGCATAAATAGGATGATCTACAGATAAATTATTAGTTCCATGCAATGAATTTTTTTGTGTCCAGTGTCTTGCAAAGTTTCCAAAAGCATCACCTTGACCAATAATAGTTCTAAATCCATTTGGACTTTCAGGATCATATTTATAATCTTTATACATGTGCATTAGATACCAATAATAGTTTCCTTCTTTAACGTATATAGCTTCATCTCCACTTTGTATACTATCCCATCTTTGAATTTGTGTTACTCCAGCATTTGTATATGTTTTTAATGCCATTTCAGTTATAAAACTTATAGCTTCATCAGGAAGAGCTTCTGTATCAGAAAATTTGTCTTGACTTCTTGCAAGAGTACGACGATAAATTATATTTAATAAAGTGTCATATAGTTCTTGATTAGATAATGACGTATCAGATACATCTATTGGTTCATCTGTTAAATGACCATGATTATAAATAGCTCCTTCTCCCCCAGGATTATATTCTGGATCCTTATAAACTATTTGTTGTGTATAATTTCTTATTGTTTCCGGTGTCAATATACTTCCATTATAGTTTGCATCCGGTCCTGGTTCAGTTAAGAATTGATTTATACAATATACTTCATGTTTTTCACCTTTAATTTCAACATAATAAGTTGTTGCTGTCTCACAAGGTATATTTGGATTTAATGTATTCGCTGCATAACCAACTTCAATTTCTACTGTAATAGTAAATTCTATATCCTCAGCTAAATCATATCCCTCTGGCGCTTCTACTTCATGTAAAGTATAATTTCCCTCAGGTAATAAAGTTTTTCTTGGGTTTTCATCTGAAATCCATTCATCTACGATATTATTATCTGAATCTAATATTTGAAGCTTAGCTCCTGATAACATATTACCATCAGTGTCAGTTTTCTTTGTTATAACTTCAACTTTTTGTACTTTATTTTGTACATTATCATTATTATTTGTTGTATCAGGAACTTCTTTATTGTCAGGTACAGTTTTGTCTTCGTCCTTTGAATTTGCACCTAGTGTATTATCATTAGAATTGTCATTATTATCAGGTGTAGTTTCTTTTCCACCTTCAGGAACTATATCTAATGTATTATCTTTAGGATCATCATTATTATCAGGTGTAATACTTTCTCCATTTCCTGAAACTATATCTGATGTAGTATTATTGTTGTTATTTTCTTCACTATTAGCATCAGTTTGTTCTTTAGAAGTTTCAAATGTATTTTCATCATTAGTTTCTAATACATTTTCATTTTCTTTTTCAAAGACATCTGAATCTTCTTCTTTTATTAATTCATCTTTTGTAGGTAGTGTATCTACCATTTCAATATTATTTTGATTTTCATTTTCTTCTGCATATATTTCACAAATATTTAGAAACATAAAACTTAAAACAATAAAAATCAAAAATTTAATGCTCTTTTTCATTTAAATGCCCCCTATAAATGTTTACGAGTTGTTATGATATCACTCATTTTTTTTATTGTCAATAATTATAATTCATATTAATATATTCAAAAAATGAATTATTTATACTAATAAAATAGTTAGCAATGAATGCTAACTATTTTATATTAACAATAACTTCCATCAGTATGTCTTCTAAGAGCACTTCCTAAAGACCTACCTATTTCTAGTGCAAATCCTATTGCTCTTACGATACCATTTATTACTGTTCCAGAAATTCCTCCACCTTTTACTTCACAAAGTTCTATATCTGTCATATTATCTACATTTAACTGGATTAGTATATCCATCAAATATACCTATTAGAAAAGCCGCTATTGCGCCACCTATTCCAACAGCAATCCAGTTAACACCTCCTTTCACGCTCAATAATTCTTGTTTCTCTAACATATATTCTCCTTTCTTATTTCATATTTTTCATTAAACAAATCAATAATTTCTTTTTTATGAGAAATATATATGATTGTTTTATATACTTCTGATAATGCTTCATCAAGAATAATATAATTACTCTTTTTGAGCAAACTTCTTGCAAGCATTATTTTTTGTCTTTCACCACCTGATATATTAAATCCATTATCCTCAATAATAAAATTATCTCTAAATTTACTATTGTTTCTAAGTTTATCTAAATTGCATAAGTGTATTATTCTTTCATAATCATCATCTCTTATGTTTCTGAAATAAATTATATTGTTTTTCAATGTATCATTATTAATATAGCTATTTTGTGAAACATAAGTAAAACTATTTAATATGATATTTTTATTTATGTCTTTTAAATTAATATTATTTATAAATATATCTCCATCATATTCTTCATAATATTTTAAAAGTATTTTTAAAATTGTACTCTTACCAAAACCACTTCCACCATATATTAAAAACTTACTCCCATATTTAATATCTATATTTATATTATTAAATAATTTATCAATACCATTATAACTATAAGATAAATCTTCGATTTTAATATCTCCTTTTATTGTTTTATCTGTCTCATCATATGTTTTACATTTATATATTAATAAATCATTTATTCTTCTATAAATGTTTTTAAGATGATTATATTTAGGTTCAAAATCTAAAATATCTTTAAGAGGCTCAGTAAAATAGTAAACTATTGAATTAAATAAAATAAATTCACCAATAGTAATTAAATTATTATGTATAAAGATAGCACTAATAAAAATTGAGATAATATAAGTAGTATTGACAATTATTTCTTTAATAAAACTTTGATTATTTAAAGAAGTTGAATAATTACTAATATTAAAAGAATTACTAATATTTTTAACATCTAATTCTCTTAATACTTCCTTAGTAACATTTATATTCATATTGCTTTCATATGAATATATACTTTCACTTAAACACTTATTGTATTTAGCATCACTAACTAACATTTCTTCACTTTGAATCATATATTTTTTCTTATACAATAATACAACAAAAAAGTATAAGACCATTTCAAAAAAATAAAGAAGAAATAATTTAGTATTTATAAATAACAGAATAATTATACTTAAAATAACTAGAATTATATCAGTAGAAATATTAACAATTAAATTTGAAACTATTTCTTTGAAAGATTTTAAATCATTTATACGATTTAATACTTCAGAAGTTGATTTACTCTTGAAAAATTGATATGGAAGATTAAATAGTTTTCTAGTAACTACATTTATAAATTTAATAGAAACATCATTCATAATTCTAATAAGATTTTTTCCTCTTATCAAAGTTAAAATATTTTTTATAAATGTTGATGTTAAAAACAAACAACTAACAATCAATAAATAACTAATGTTAAAATTGGGAATTATATAATCAATTACTATCATAGAAAAATAATTAATACTTATACCAATTATAAGAATAATTAATGAAAAAATAACTAATTTAATAATATTAGTTTTTTCTTCTTTTATTATTGGAAATAAGTAATTATAAATGTTCTCGTTTGATAAATCATTATATACACATTTAACTGGATAAATAAATATTGATGTACCTAGATATATTTTTTCGAATTCTTCTTTTGAAATGTTTTTCCTATATGAAGATGGATCCATAATATATATTTTGTCTTTAATAACTTTATATACAACGATAAAATGAAACATATTATCTTTCAATACATGACAAATTATTGGGAAAGAAATTTTTTTATTAAAAATATCATTTACAGATAAATGCATTCCATATCCATCAAATCCATATAATCTAGAACCATTAATTATGTTAAATGCATTAGTTCCATCTCTATCAGTTTTTAAAGCATATGTAATTTCTTCATGTGAGGCCTCACATCCATAATACTTCATTATAGATAATAAACATGAAGGACCACAATCTTTAAAACCGTTTTGTCTAACATAGTATTTATTACTCATTTAACCCTCCTATTATTATAATTAGAGTTAAATAGTCAAAACACTACTTTTTTAATAAAAAAACATTTAAGATTATTTCATAACAACATCATTATTTGTACCTGTTAATTCACTAGCTTTTTCTTCGCCAAACATTAATTTAGCAATTTCTACATAATTATTATAGTTTTCTTCTTCACTTTTACTTCCATATGTTGCATCAATATAAGGATTATAATATAAAACATCTCCATCTTGAAGTCTTATTCCTATAATAGCACTTTCTTTAGTTATATAGTAATACTCTTTTCCACTAATTGAGACACTATTATCTGTTACATTATCAAGTATTCCATAATATTCTTCTCTATTACCTTTATCGCATATAACTAATAAAACATCTCTATTTTTATTCTTATATAGATCTTTTAATAAGTATTCTGCATGTAATTTTCTTTCATTATCTTCCATATTACCTCTTTATATATTTTTTAAAACATTTATATTATTAGTAATATCTTTATGAATATATGATGCTGATACTAACATATCAACTCCAGCTTCTTTACATAAAAGACCAGTTTCATCATTTATACCACCATCTACAGATATTATAGTTTTTACATCTTGCTTTATTATTTCATCTTTTAACATTTTAATTCTATCAGGAGTATTATCTATAAATGGTTGTCCGCTTGATCCAGGAAAAACACTCATAACTAATACAATATCAATATCTTTTAAATATGGATAAACTACACTCACATCTGTATCAGGATTTATAGCAATTCCAACTTTTAAGCCATAGCCTTTTATGTAATTTATCATTTCATTAACATCTTTTACTGCTTCATAATGAAATATAATATCATTTGTATTTAACAATGCATAATCCTCAATATATTTTTTAGGATTATCTACCATTAAATGTACATCTAATGGTAATTGTGAATAACTTGTTATTTTCTTTATTTCAGAAATTGTCCAAGTCTTATTTTCTACAAATTTTCCATCCATAATATCTATATGAATATAATTAGCATTTGTTTTGTCTAGTTTTTTAACTATATCTTGGGGTTTAATACTACTAGATAATATTGAAACACTTACTTTCATTTACTCACTTCTTCCATAAATTTTATATAATTTTCATATCTCCATGAAGGTATTTTACCTTTTAGAACTAGTTCAATTATACTGCATCCGTCTTCCTTAACATGAGTACAACTCCTATACTTGCATGGTTTATTAAAATCAGGATAATATTTCTTTAAGTCTTTTTTATCCATATTAATTTCAAGTGAACTAAATCCTGGAGTATCTGCAATTAATCCATCATTAACTTCTAATAATTCTACTAATCTAGTAGTATGTTTACCTCTTCCTAAAGACAATGATACTTCACCGGTTTTTAGTTTTAGTGAGGCATCTACTTTATTTAGTAAACTAGATTTTCCACTTCCGGTTTGTCCACATAATGCAACTGTTGAGTCCTTGAATTCTTGTCTTATTTTTTTAACACTAGTATTTACATAAACTTTAATACCTAATTTTCTATAATAATTAATATATTTTTTAATATCCATTTTTTCTTTAACACTTATCATATCAGTTTTTGTTATTATAATGATTGGTTCAATATGGTTTGAATAAGCTATTAAAAGAAATTTATCAATTAGGTAACTAGAAAAAACTGGAATTGAAGTGCTCATAACAATTAACAGTTTATCTATATTTGCTATGAGAGGTCTTTCCAGATAATTTTTTCTAGGTAATACTTTTTCTATTGTTTTATTTTTTACATCTACTTCTACATTGTCACCTACAACAGGAGTTACATTATTATTTCTAAGTTTCCCCCTAGTTCTAGTATCTATTATTGTATTATTTGAAAGAAGTACTTTGTGGATATACTTGTTAATACATATAATTTTACCATTCATACTTATTCTCCAGTGTCTTCTTCTCCTACAGGATTTTCTTCTATTACAGCAGGTGCTTTAGCAACAGTTATAACTAGTGTTGCTCCGGGTGTCACTACTGATTTGGCAGCCCTACTTTGTTTTAAAATTGTTCCTTCTTTTGAAGAAGAAGTTTCTTGATATTTAATTTCTAATTTTAATTCATGCTTTTTAGCAAATTCTTCTATTTTAGCAATTGTGTAACCACTAGTAAAATCAGGATATTTATATTCTACATTAGGAATAATTATTTTAATTTGACTTCCAAGTTTACTTGCTTCTCCTGCAGCAGGTTCTGTTCTTAATACTGTATCTTCTTTTGGTTTTTTATCTTCACTTACTGTTTCAGTTTCAACTGTTACATTACATTCACATTGAGCTTCTATTTTACCTTTAGCAACTAAATAGTTTTCACCAGTAAAGTCTTCCACTATATACTTTCCTTCTCCAGTAGATAAATATAATGTTACTTCTACAGTGCTTTTTACTTTTCTATTAACATCAGGATTTGTTTTGGCAACTTTTCCTTCTTCTACAGTATCACTTGATGTGTATTCGTATTCTGTTTTTACATTGAATCCTAAATCTGTAAGTTTATTTGATGCTTCAACTGGATCCATTCCGATAATAGATTCTGGTATTGCTATTTCTTTAACTTCTGTTTTTTTCTCATATAAGTAAAGTCCTACTGCAACTGCTATTGCTATTGTTATAAAAATACTTACTAAAACTATTAAAGTTATATTAGTTTTTCTATCTTCATCTTTTATTTCTTCTACTTTAGGTGCTTCTTTAGATTCTTCAACTTTCTTAACAGCAGCAACCTCTTTATCTAAAACTTTAGTTTCATCTAAATCATTTTCAGGATATGGATATACATATCTTTTTTCGTCTTTTCTAGAATCATCTAAAGCAGTTTTTAAATCTTCATGCATTTGTCTTGCATCATTATATCTATTTTTAGGATTTTTAGCTGTTGCTTTAATAATTACATTTTCAATAGATTGAGGAATTGAAGGATTTGCTTTTCTAACACTTGGTAATGGTTCTTTTAAGTGCTTTAAAGCTATCTCAACTGCACTCTCTCCTTTATATGGAACAAGTCCAGTAAGTAATTCATACATCATGATTCCCATTGAATATATGTCACTACGAATAGTTGATCCCTTACCATTTGCTTGCTCTGGAGGTAAATAATGTACTGTACCCATAACTGAATTTGTTTGTGTTAATTGTGTTGAATTAAGTGCTGTTGCAACTCCAAAATCAGTTATTTTAATCATTCCATTAGAAAGCATCATTATATTTTGAGGTTTTATGTCTCTATGAATAATATAAGCATCATGTGCATGTGCCATACCATCAGTTACTTGTAACATAATATCAACGACTTCTGTTACAGATAAATGACCTCTTTGTTTTAGAACTTGCTTTAATGTCTTACCATCAACATATTCCATTACTATATAGTATTGACCATCATCTTCACCAACATCATACATTTCTACAATATTAGGATGTGATAAACTTGATGCAGACAATGCTTCTCTTTGAAATCTTCTTACGAATTTTTCATCACTTGCAAGATCCCCTCTTAAAACTTTTACAGCTACATTTCTATCTAATATATTATCGTGGGCTAAATAAACATTAGCCATTCCACCTTCACCTAAAGTTTTAATAATTTGGTATCTATCATTTATTTTAGATCCCTTAACTATCACACTACTCACCACTCAATCTAGCATAAGCTATTGTTATATTATCCGTACCCCCACGCATATTAGCTTTCATTATCATTTTTCCAACTTGTTCTTCTATATCTAAATCTTTATCATTTAAGACTTTTTCCATTTGTTCAACTGTTAACATATTAGTAAGACCATCACTACATAAGAATATTCCATCTATTTTATCTGACTCGTTATTAATAATAACCTCAAAAATATCCATATCTATTACTTCTGCAGCGCCTAATGCTTTCATTAACACATTTTTCTGAGGATGTGTTTTAGCATCATTTTCAGTGATTTCGCCACTTTCAAGTAATATATTTACAAGAGTATGATCTTTAGTAACTTTATAAAGTTTACCTTTTTTAAACACATATCCAGATGAATCTCCAATATTACCAAATAATAAGAAATCTTTTGTTAATATAGAACATACACAAGTAGTACCAAGTCCACTAGCATCAATATGTTCTTCAGCATATCTTAATATTTTAACATTTATTTCATCTATTATTTCTTTAAGCCATACAACCGCTTCTTCTTTTGTTCCTATACTGGAAAGTTCTGAAAATCTTTTACTAAGTTCATTTACAGCCAAAGAACTAGCCACTTCTCCAGCTCTGTGACCACCCATTCCATCTGCTACTACAAGTAAATATTCAGAATTTAGATTTTTTACTATTGTAACAGAATCTTCATTATGACTTCTTACCTTTCCAGGATCTGTTTGATAATACGTTAACATTTTCCACTTCCCTCTTCTGACGCTCTAAGTTGACCACAAGCAGCAGATAAATTACCGCCCATTTCTTTCCTTATTGTCACATTAATGTTATTCGATTTAAGTATATCATAAAAACTCTTTATTTTAAAGTCATTACTTCTTTTCATATTGAAATTTGATGTTTCATTATAAGGTATTAAATTTACATACATAAGTTTTCCATTAATTAATTTAGATAATTCATAAGCACACTCATCACTATCATTAATACCTGCAAGCATAATATATTCAATGGTTACACGCCTATTTGTCTTAGATATATAGTAATCAAGTGCTTTCATAACTTCTTCTATTTTATAAGCATGATTTACTTTCATTATCCTATCTCTTATTTCGTTATTTGGAGCGTGTAAACTAATTGCCAAGTTTACACCGGTTTCCATATCGGCAAATTCATATATTTTAGGAACAAGTCCACAAGTAGAAATTGTTAAGTGTCTTTGCCCTATATTAATCATTTTATTATTTGTAACAACACTTATGAATCTTTTAATATTATTAAAGTTATCAAAAGGTTCTCCAATTCCCATAACAACTATCGAGTCTATTCTAATGTTTTCATACTTACTTACGCATATTACTTGGCCAACAAGTTCTCCTAAAGTTAAATCTCTTACTTTTTTAAGTCTACCACTTTCACAAAATGAGCAACCCATATTACATCCAACTTGACTTGAAACACATAGGGAATATCCATAATCATGGTTCATAAGAACACATTCTATTTTATTATGATCATTAAGTTCTAATAAATATTTATTAGCAAGTGGACTTTTTTCTACTTTAACAATATTTAAATCTTTTATTTGTAAATTCTCTACACAAAAAGAAATAAGTTTTTTACTTAAATTTGTCATATTATTAAAATCATATACTTTATGTTCATAAATCCATTCTATTATTTGTGTAGCATTATACTTTTTAAATCCATTTTCTATTAAATATTTTTCTAATTCATCTAAAGTAAAATCATATATATTCATAAATCCACCTATATCAATTATAACAAAATTAAAGGAAAATTTATATAATTATAAATTTTCCATAGTTAATGTTAATTCTTTTGCCTTTTCTTTTCTTTTTTTCATAATACTTAATTTAGTAATAACCAAATCGCTTCTTTTATTTAATAGTTTAATAGATGCTTCAATATTCTTATTATCACTTAATATATCATCTATACTATAACAACCAAGTTTATTTAATAATAAGCGAATATCTTCATCTTTAATAGATAAATCTACATATAGTTGACGGGCATATATTATTTTCTTTTCATCTTCTGTTAGTTTAGATTCATCTATATTGCCAAATAACCACAATGTAAATATTGGGTTATTTTCAATTTCATCTAATTTTTCTCTTGTTAACAATAAATCTTCCATAAACTACTCCAATACTGCTTTAATTCTTCTTACCCCTGCACTTGATGCTTCTTCCTTAGTTATTTTAAAATGTCCTAATTCACTAGTATTTTTAACGTGTGGGCCTCCACATAATTCCTTAGATACATCTCCAATACTATAAACAGTTACTATATCTGGATATTTTTCAATAAACATACATTCAGCACCACTTTTAATAGCATCTTCTTTCTTCATCTCATCACATCTAACATCAAGTCCTTCACTTATCCACTTATTTACTAACTCTTCTGTTTTCTGTTTTTCTTCTTCAGTTAATTTATGATCGCAGCTAAAATCGAATCTCATTCTCTCACTAGTAATATTGCTTCCTTTTTGATGTACATCTTTTGAAACCACAACTTTAAGTGCAGCATTTAATAAATGTGTAGCAGTATGATATCTTGTTTCAATTTCTCCATTACCAGCAAGCCCACCTTTAAATTTACCTGCTGATGCTGTTCTAGATAATTCTTGATGTTCTTTAAATTTTGCTTTAAATCCTTCAGTATCAACTTTTAAATTTCTTTCATTAGCAAGTTCTATTGTCAATTCAATTGGAAAGCCATATGTATCAAACAAATGAAACGCTGTTAAACCATCTATGTCTTTAGATGCAACCTTTTCAAATTCGCGAAGTCCTTTTTCTAAAGTTCTATTAAATTTAATTTTTTCATTTTTTAATACATCTAATACTACATTATAATTATCTTCAAGTTCTTTATAATAAGATTTATATTTATCAAGTATTAATTTTGCTATTTGTTCTTCAAAATTGCTATTAATATCTATATTAAGTTTTTTAGCATGTCTTATTGCTCTTCTAATTAATCTTCTTAAAATATATCCTTGATCAGTATTACTTGGTTTAATACCAGCAGGATCTGCTGAAATAAATACAGCAGTTCTAATATGGTCTGCAATAACTCTCATACTAAGTTCATTTCCTTCATATGGAAGATTTGATATTTTAGATATTAATTCTATAACATCTTTCCATAAAGAAGATTTATAGTTATCATTTACACCTTCCAATATTGCAGTTGTTCTTTCTACACCCATTCCTGTATCAACATTCTTTTTAGGTAATTCTGTAACTTTTCCATCTTTATCTTTATAGTATTGCATAAATACATTATTCCATATTTCAACCCACATATCATCTTCTGTATCAAACATTTCAGGTACATTTTCACCTTTATAATAGAATATTTCAGTATCAGGTCCACATGGTCCACTTTCACCAGCAATCCAGAAGTTGTCTTTAACTGTCTTAGCTATTCTAGATTCTTTTATACCTAAACTTAACCATTTATTATAACTAACTTCATCAAAAGGTACATTATCATCTCCAGCAAAAACTGTAACAGCTAGTTTATTAACTGGAATATTCAATACCTTAGTTAAAAATTCAAAACTCCAACTAATACTTTCATCTTTAAAATAGTCACCTAAACTCCAGTTACCTAGCATTTCGAAAAAGGTATGATGTGTAGTGTCTCCTATAGATTCTAAATCATTAGTTCTAACACACTTTTGATAATCACAAAGTCTTGTACCATATGGATGACTTTCTCCCATAAGATATGGAATCAATGGTTGCATACCTGCAGTATTAAATAGTACGCTCGGATCATTTTCCGGTACTACTGGAGCACTAGGTATTTGTTTGTGTCCTTTGCTTACAAAAAAATTAATATACATGTCTTTTAAATTCATAAGATACCTCCAAATAAAAAAGAATGGTTTAAGGAGTCATTATGACGGTACCATCCTTTATTTAACTTATTTAATTGTAACGTTATTAACGTGAGTGATTAACTCATAAGAGAAAGTAGCTTCAAATAAATATAATTATTAGTTTACACCAACCACTAACTCTCTATGAATATATTTACTCTACTCGTCTTCCAATGCAATCATTTTATCAAATTAAATAATATTTTTCAATAGTTATAAAATAAAAAGTAGTTTTCACTACTTTTTATTGTTGTATTGTATTTTGATATACTTCTTGTGGTGTAGGCATAGGTGCTGGTTGTGCTACTTCAGGAGCTGGTGCAGGTGCTGCAGGTGTTGGTGCCTCAGGTGTCATTGACACTGGCATTGGTTCTGCAGGTGCAGCTTCCATAACAGGTGCAGGGCCACTTTCTTGCATAGGTATTTGTCCACCAACGGCAGGTGTAGTTGACTCTACTCCAACAGCTTGTTCAATAGTTAATGGAGCTTCTGGCACTGTAGGTGCAGCTTCTGTTGAAACTGCTGGTGCACTTTCTAAAACCTCTTCTGATAATGAACCATTAGGCATTTCAATTACTAATTTTTCCTCTTCAGCTGGTGCAGCCTCAACAGGACCAAAAGTTAATGTTTCTCCACCTTGTTGTGGTGCACTGGCAGGTGCATCAAGCCCATCTAAGCTTGGCCCTTCAACAGGTGCTTGAACTGCAACAGGTTGTGCAGGCGCTGCAACATTAGTTTGAGCAGGACCAGCAGGTGTTTGAGCTACAGCTTGATTATTTAAGTTTTGAACAGTATTAACTTGTCCATTTGTAGGCAACGAAGCTGGTGTATTACTGCTATCATCTTTTTTCTTTCTTTTTCCATCTACTATAAATCCAATTAACGCAAGTAATAATACTCCAGCGCCAATCATAAACCATTTATAGTTATCTGCTAAAAAATTTAAAACGTTATCCATTTAGCATCCTCCTTATTCTATCAATATCATTCTAACATTTATAGATTGATATTTCAATGTTTTTTTATAAATTATATGTCCAGTAGTTTTATTTATTCTATTTTTAATGATTGATTTTTAGGTTGAATATGAATCCAAGTATTACCATCATTTACAATAAGTTCAGATCCATCCATCAAACTATATTTGGTTTTTTCACTTCTGCTTTTTTTAGCCCATTTTATTTTAATTGCTTCACCATTTGAAATATAATAACCTTCTCCAGATCCTATATTTTCTAAGTTTTGTCTACCTTTTTCATCATTTAAAGAGACATTTTCAACTTGATAAGTTATAATGTTTTTAACTGTGTATTGCTTTTTAGTATCTAAATCACTATGTTCTTTTCCTGACATAAACATTTTATACACCATATTTTCACTATCATACTCATATGATGTTGTTTGATATGTTGAATATTTAATTGTTACCTTATTTGCTTTTTGTAATGTTTCATCTTTACTGTAATCAACCTTTATTGGATTATATTTTAGTAACTGAACATCAGAAGTATTCCTATATCCTTTTGATTTAATTCCTTTTTGAATCTTTTCCATAGTTGTAAATGCTGTATGTTCATATGCTCTATTTAATGTTTTATCTCTATAAAATACGCTACTATCATAAAGACCATTTAAATTATTTATCTTAAGACTATTTATATCTTCTTTTGCTTGTGGTGAATATCCAAAGTGCACAAATATAGCATCATTTTCTAATATATAATCTAAAAAATAATGTCTAGCACTTCTTACAGATCCAATTTTACTAGTATCTTTATCTTTATAAAATGCAAGTAATCTAGTAATACCTCCTTCAGCAATTAATTCATAACATAAATATGCATCCTGAAGTCCAGCATGTGGCCATGCTGCATGATTATTATTAATAGAAACAGCTATTGGCCTAGTTTTACTTTCTTCATTAATAATTTTTACTTTTGGCTTTTCTATATATATTGTTCCAAGTTTCACAGTTGTTTCATGAAAAATACTTTCTATTTTTTCCCACAAATGAAAATATCCAAAAGTAAAGCTTGCTACTCCTGCAAAAACTATAAAGTATAAAATATTTCTAATACTTTTTTTTAATCTTCTTCTTTTCATAGTAATATTATATCAATTAAAAAGCATACATATTACTTTAATATGTATACTTTACAGTACTAATTATTTTGAGATTGAACTAATTTATGAACAATAGCTTTTTCTTTATTCTTTCTTTCAGCTATTTTATATCTCATAATAGCTGCATATAATCTGTTATCATCCATAATTTTAATTAAAACTTTTTGTTTTCTTTTAAAGTCTTCTACTGCAATTGAACTAACACTATTGTTCCCTTCAATTTTAACTTTTAATAAAGAAACATTATCATAAAGTGATACTAAAGATGCAATTATTGATTCCATTGGCGCTTTATCAAAATTTACACCAAGTAAATACTCTGAATCATATAATTCCTCGTTAGTAAGCTTCTTTAAAAAACTTCTCATTCTAAATTCATCATATACCATAATTAGAATCCCCCTTTTTCTAATGATGGATATTATATCATATTTGATACACATTGTCAAAATAAAATAGTTCACAATGAACTATTTTATCTTCTCTAACAATTTGTTTTTAGCATCTACAGGATTTGCTTTACCTCTAGATTTCTTCATTACTTGACCAACTAAATAATCAAGCATGTTAGTTCTACCATTTTTATAATCCTCTATTGCTTTTTCATTTTCACTTAAAACTTCATCTACTAAAGAATTAACTAAATTATCATCTTCTAATATTTCCATATTATATTTTTTAACTATTTCTACAGGTGTTAGATGTTCTTCTAACATTTTAGTAAATACTTCTTTTCCTTGATTATTAGTTATTTTTTTATCAGCAATCAATTTAATTAATTCTGCAATCATGGATGGTCTTATAAACACATCATCAATAGTGATTTCATCACTTTTATTAACTTCGGCTAAAACTTTTGTAGTAATCCAGTTACAAGCACTTTTAGCATCAGCACCTAGACGTACACATTCTTCAAAGTAATCAGAAACTTTTTTATTTTTAACTAATACTTTTGCATCATATTCTGATAAGTTATATTCACTAATATATTTATTTTTTCTTTCATGAGCAAGCATAGGAATATTTTTCTTAATCTCTTCAAGTAATTCATTAGTAATTTTATATTTAGGAATATTTGGATCAGTAAAATATTTATAGTCTATAGCATCTGCTTTACTTCTCATATGAATAGTTGTTCCAGTTTCATCATCAAATCTTCTTGTTTCCTGAACTACCTCGTCATATCTACCTTCACTCTTAAGTTTACTTTGTCTTTCTATTTCATATTCAATAGTTTTTCTAATAGAATCAAAACTATTAACATTTTTAACTTCAACTTTAGTACCCAATTCTTTAGAATCATTATCCATAATAGATACATTTACATCAGCTCTAATTTGTCCCTTTTTAGTGTCACAATCAGATATATCAGTATATTCATATATTCTCTTAATATATTCTAAAAATTCAATTGCTTCATCAGCTGAATTTAAACATGGTTCAGTTACAAGTTCTAATAATGGAACTCCAGATCTATTATAATCTATATTAGAAGTATCATAATAATGATCAAGAGATGCAGAATCCTCTTCTAAATGTATATCATGTATTAATACTTCTTTTTCTTTTCCATTTACTTCAATTACAACTTTGCCATCCACACCTACTGGATTAAAAAATTGAGTAAGTTGATAACCTTTAGGTAAATCAGGATAGAAATAATTCTTTCTATCGAATTCCATATATTCAGGAATTTTACAATTAAGTATCATAGCCATTTCAATTGCTTTTTTAACACAAGTTTTGTTAACAACAGGTAATGTACCTGGAAAGCCCATATCCAAAGGAGCAACTAATTGATTTGATAATTTAGAAAAACCATTTATAGCATTTGAAAATACTTTCGTATGTGATTTCATTTCGCAATGGAATTCTAAACCAATAACTGCTTTATACATATTAATTTTCCTCCCTTGCCAATTGATTTTTATAATTCATAGTACTTTCAAGAGCATATGCAATATTTAAAACACTAACATCATCTTTAACTTTACCTGTTATATTCACACCTACTGGTAAATTATTAACAAACCCATTTGGAATTGTAATTGAAGGATAACCACCAAAATTACCAATTTGTAATAATTCTTCTAAAACTCTTGTTTCTTTGTCATGAACATTTTTGTTATCATCTATATATTTAGCGGGTCCAGTACCAACTGGTGCTATCATAGCATCATATTCTTTAAACAATTCATTCATTTTATTAACAATTAATCTTCTTACTCTTTTAGCATTCAAGAAGAATTTTTCTTGATTTTCTCTTTGTAAAACATAAGATCCAATTACAAATCTTCTCTTGATCAATGGACTAAATCCTTTCGTTCTATGGTCTTTAATCATTTCATCTGGGCTTTTACCTTCTCCGCCTGGTCCAAATGAGATACCAGTTAAATTAGCCATATTACTAGTAGCTTCAGCACAAGATATAACTACATAAGTTGAATATAACGCATTTAATAATTTAGAATCAATATTTACTTTTGATACGCTTATACCAAGTTCTTCACATCTTTTTATTGTTTCTTTAAAATTATTTAGATGTTCTTTAAGTTCTTCACTAGGATTAGAATAATTGTTAATATCACATACATTTTCTATATAGAAAAGTTTTTTCCCTTTAACATCTTTATTTAATGATTTAAATAAATTAATTGAACTTGAATCCCACGTAGTCATATCATTTTCATCAAGTCCTTTCATACCATCTACTGCTATAGCGGCATCTTCTACATTTCTTGTAAGTACACCTACAGTATCTAGAGAACTTGCAAATTGAAACATTCCAAATCTAGAAATCATTCCATATGTAGGTTTGTATCCAACTATTCCACAATAAGCAGCTGGTTTACGAATAGAATCACCAGTATCACTTCCAAGAGCATATGGATAAACACCACATGCAACAGAAGCAGCGCTTCCAGCAGAAGAACCAGCAGTTTGACGCTCTAAATTCCAAGGATTATGTACAATACCAGTATGTCCAGTAGTACCAGTTCCACCCATACCAAGTTCATCTAATACCGTTTTTGCCACTCCTACTGCTCCATGTTTTTTTAGATTGGCTACACAAGTAGCATCAAAGAATGGAACATAATTATTCAAAGTATTAGAACTTCCTGTAGATAATATATCTTTTGTTGAAAATATATCTTTTATTCCATAAGGTATCCCAGATAATAAGTCATCTGTTACTTCGGAACCTTTAGCATCATCAATAATGGTTACAAATGAATTTGTTTTATCTTGAATTTCATGACATGCTTTAAGTGATTCATTTACTAATTCATTGCTAGTAACTTTTCCATTTTTTAATTCATCATGCAATTCTAAAATACTTTTACCTATCATTATCCCACCACCTTTGGAACTTCTACTTCTCTTCCTTCAACTCTAGATGCATTTCTTAAAAGCTCATCAATAGGAATTTCTTTTCCTTCATTGTCATCACTTCTAAGTTCACTAACTTCCATTTCAAAAGGATAACTTAATACTTCAACATCTTTTATATTAGGAATATCATTAATCAATTCCATATCTTTTTCAATATCATCAAACTCAGTTTGAATCATTTTTCTTTCTTCTTCTGTAAGACCAATAAGTAATTTATCAGCATAATTATCAATCATTTCTTCAGTAAAATTACTCATTATTTCCTCCTTTTAATATTCACAATTATTTGGTGTTCTTGGGAATGGTATTACATCTCTAATATTGTCAACACCAGTTAAATACATAATTAATCTTTCAAATCCAAGACCAAATCCACCATGATAACATCCACCAAAACGTCTAAGGTTAGTATACCAATCTAAATTTTCAAGTGGAATATTCATTTCTTTCATTCTTGCTACTAGTTTATCATAATCATCTTCTCTTTGACTACCACCCATAAGTTCACCGGCGCCTGGAACTTCAAGATCAACTGCAGCAACAGTTTTTCCATCTGGATTTTGCTTCATATAAAACGCTTTAATATCTTTTGGCCAATCAGTTATAAATACTGGTCCATTAAAATGTTCTGTAATATATTTTTCGTGTTCTTTAGCAATATCTTCTCCATATTCAGGAGTAAATTCCCATTTAACATTTGCTTCTTTTAATAAAGTAATTGCATCATGATGAGTTATTCTTACAAACTCACTATTTATTACTTTATTTAATTTTTCTTTTAATCCTTTTTCTACAAATTGATCAAAAAAATCTATTTCTAATGGACATTTATCCATTACATACTTAACTACATATTTAAGCATCTCTTCTTCAATATCCATAATACCATTTAAATCACAAAATGCAATTTCAGGTTCTATCATCCAAAATTCATTAGCATGTGTTTTAGTATTAGAATTTTCAGTTCTCATGGTTGGTCCAAAAGTATATATTTTCTTGTATGCAAGAGCAAATGTTTCACCATGAAGTTGTCCACTACCAGTAATGTATGCCTGTTTACCAAATAAATCTTTTTTAAAATCAACTTTCTTATCTTCTGTAAGTGGTAAATTATCCATATCTAATGTTGTAATTTTAAACATTTGTCCACTACCTTCGCAATCGGCACCTGTTATTATTGGACTGTGGAAATAAACATAGTTATGGCTTTGAAAATATTCATGTATAGCATGAGCAGCTACACTACGTACTCTAAAGACTGCATTAAATAAATTAGTTCTTGGTCTAAGATATGCAACTTCTCTTAAAAATTCACGCGTATGTCTTTTAGGTTGAATTGGATAGTCATCAGTACAATCACCTAATACCTCTATTTCACTTACTTTTAATTCATGAGATTGTCCACTACCTTGACTCTTAACTAGAGTACCTTTAACTCTTAAAGCAGATCCGACTTTTATTTTACTTATCTTATCAAAATCTTTTAATTCTTTATCATATACAAGTTGTAAACTCTTAAAATATGTCCCATCATTAAAATCGATGAACCCAAAATTAGATTGATTCCTATTATTTCGAACCCAACCTTCTAAAGTGACTTCCTTATTTTCATATTTTTCAATATCTTTGAATAAATCTTTAATATCCATATTTCATCTTCCTTTCCAAAAAATAAAAAGGAATAGTAAGGAGTCTATATAAGACGATACCATCCCTTTATTTAACTTAATTTTAATAACGGTATTAACCGAGAATATTTACTAAAATTCAATATTCCACTCCGTGGTGTTCTTTCATATAACAATTTTATTAGTTTTCACCAACCACTAACTCTCTAGAAAATTAATTATATTACTTTTCCACATCAAAGATTTACTAATAAAGTATAACATTTAAATAACTTCTTTACAAGTATTTTGTTAATTTCCATTAACTTCTGAATCTTGAGAATATTGTATTTCTATTCCTAGATTATTTACAGTTACATTAGTACTAGGTATCCTACTAGATGATGTTTCACTTTTTAACACTAATTTTAATGTAATATTTTTTGTTTGTCCCTTTTTTAGTTCATCATCTGCTTTAACATCTTGATTATCACCTGTATATTTAAGAGTATATTCTAAATTATTACATATATATGAATTAGTTCCCTCATCACTTCCAGTACAATTTAATTGTTTTTTAACAAGCGCAGATACCTTGGCATCATAGTCTCCATTATTAACAACATCAAACGTATATGTTATAGAGTCTCCTGGACTATGTAATATTACAGAGTAATCACCAATTGTTGTATTTCCATTTTTTAATTTAGCCGGCGTTGTAACACTAGCATTTCCAGTAGTAATAGCATCTTTAAGATTTTCAAAATGAACATCCCATTTCGTTGACACAACGGTTCCTGTACCATTTATTTTAAGTGTTTGAGTATATTCAGCATACACAATAGATACAGCAATTACACTTACAATAATTGCAAGAACACTAAGTATTATAGTTATATTTTTTCCATTCATTTTTTTCCTCCATTTATACTAATATAAGAATGCATACCAATAACACTATTACTAATAGTATTATTATCCATTTATGTATTAATATTGAATCTCTAATAACATTAAAATGTGAACCATCATTATTATCTTCATATATTGTTTTAATTCTAACAGTGTGAATTTTAATTTTATTTTTAGCAAGATTATTTAAAAAATTCATTTCATATTCATATCTATTTCCACTAGTATTTAATGCTAAGTCTTTATATTTAATATTTATACCTCTAAGACCAGTCTGAGTATCTTTAAGATTTACTCCTGTTCTTATTTTAAATACTAATGAAGATATCTTATTTCCAAATTTACTTCTTTTGGGAACATTTTTTAAATTAAAATTCCTTATTCCTAAAACAATATCATATTTAAGTAATTCATTTGCTATTTTTATTACATCTTCTACACTATGTTGACCATCACTATCAACTGTAATAAATCCATCCACATTTTTTAGTTCCTTTATAGCTGTTTTTAATGCAGCACCCTTACCTAAGTTAGTTTCATGATTTAGCAGTTTTACACTTTTAGGTAATTTTTCAAAAATATTGTTGTATTCTTCACCACTTCCATCATTTACCACTATTATTTCATTAAATCCATTGTTAGTAAGCTCATCTACCAATGTTAATAACTTGTCAGTTGGATTCAACGTAGGAATTATTATTGTATACTTCTTATTATCATTCATATTTAAATTATATCACATATTAGTAGTTTATAAATATTTTTTCGAAAATAAAACACATATAGAATTCTTTTTTTGGTAATATGACAAAAAAGGATTCTTTGACTATATCATTAATCTTTGTTATCTTTATGCTTATTACACTACTCTTCGTAGTTTTATTATAAAAAAAAACGCCTAACAAAATGTTAGGCTAACCAAACAGGTAACGTCTGACATTATACGTCAGTTGTTCCTTAACTATATTATAATATGTTGGCTTCTATTTTTCAATATTAAAAAAGATGTCACATTAAATCGACATCCTCTTCTCTTAAATATTCTGGTTCACATGTTAGGTTGATTTTTAATCCCTTTAACGTTTTTTTATCTCCATTATCAACAATATATGTTGCATGTGCTTCAGCATCTTTTAGTTTGCCTAGACATGAAAGTGCTTTTTCTGTCATAGCATTCGTAGCAGAACAAATACTAAGTGCAGTTAATACTTCAGGAAGTGTAAGCCTATTTCCATTATTTAAATCACTTTTAAGTCTTAACATTGGATCTAATACTTTAGGAGATAATAATTTAATATCATCAGGTATTTTACTTAAATATTTTATTGCATTGATTACAACACTACTAGCAGGTGTTAATATATTTGTTTGTTTACCTGTTATTATTTTTTTACCAATTTTCAATGATATAACAGGGACACCCTCTTTATCTCTCTTATCTAAAGCAGGTTTAATAACATCTAAATAATTTTCATCCACACCCACTTCATTCATCAATAATTTAATTTTTTCACAAGTTTCTGCTTCACTAAGACCTAATTTATAATTGTTGGTTTCTTGATAATATCTTCTAACGATTTCTTTTTTTGCTGCTTCTTCTACAACTTCATTATCAATAATACAAGAACCAATAACATTTACTCCCATATCCGTTGGAGATTGATATACATCTTTACCAGTTGCTTTATTTAAAATAGTTTTTAATATTGGAAATGTTTCTATATCTCTATTGTAATTTACAGCAGTTACTCCATATGCTTCTAAATGAAATGGATCTATCATATTAACATCTTTTAAGTCTGCAGTAGCAGCTTCATATGCAAGATTGACAGGATGCTTTAAAGGTAAATCCCATACAGGAAATGTTTCAAATTTAGCATATCCAGCATTTACACCTCTTAAATGTTCATGATAAACCTGTGATAAACTTGTAGCTAGTTTACCACTACCTGGGCCAGGTGCATTTACAAGTATTAAAGGTTTAGTAGTTTCTATATATGGATTAGCACCATATCCCTCTTCACTAACAATAGTATCTACATCTGTAGGATATCCTTTAGTAAATGTATGTATATATGTTTTAATTCCATTTCTATTTAATTTATTAATAAATTTATCTACACTTGGTTGATTTTTATATAGGGTTATTACAACACTATTTACAGAAAATCCCATACTTTTAGATTTATTTATTAATTTCAATATTTCTGTATCATATGTTATTCCATATTCACCACGAGTTTTATTTCTTTCAATATCTCCGGCATTAATACAAAAAATTATTTCTAAATCATCTTTTAATTCTCTAAACATATTGATTTTAGCATCACTTTTAAATCCAGGTAATACTCTTGATGCATGAGAATCATCGAATAATTTTCCACCAACTTCAAGATATAATTTATCAAATAGACCAAACCTCTCCCTGATTTTAGCGCTTTGTATTTTTACATACTTAGCGTTATCAAATCCTTTCTTCATATTTCCTCACCTATTATAAATTATATCAATTAACTTTTTATATCCACAAGCAAACATTATTATTTATTTAAAATTTTCACATTTATTTACAATAATAATGTAAATAAAAAGATATAGAAAATCTATATCTTAAATTCTTCAAAAAAATCACTCATTGTAAGTTGCTGTTCTTTAGGTTTTTCTTCTTGTTTTGCTTCTTCAAGCTTCTCTTCTTTTGATTCAATAGAATCAGTTTTTTCAACTAATTGATTTTTATTTTGTACTGTAATATCAGTATATCTTGTTAATACAAATATATCATCTACATTCTTTTTAGTAAATGTAGTTCCAGTAGATGCTTTATCAAAAATACCAATATCACTAGATTTAATATATCCTATTTCTTTGTCAATAATTCCAAAAATATTTTTACTTCCAATATTAAAGGCTTTTAGAATTGTATATTGTTTAGATTTAGGACTTTTAATGATAGGTGTACCTTTTTTAGCTCTAGTTGTTTTATCAATATCAGATACATGCATTCTTTTAGCAGTATTTCTATCAGTAAATATTCCCAAATATTCTTTTGATTCGCTTACTACAAATGCAGATACTACTTCACTATTGGCATTTAATTTTATTAGTTTTACTCCACTTGCTTTCACTCCTAGTAAAGGTATTTCTGAAGTACTAAACCTTAACGCATACCCATCTTTAGTAACAACAAGAGTATCCTCTCCATCACATCTACTTACACTTATAATTTCATCATTGTCTTTAAGTTTCATACAAGTTACTGGTTTAGTATATCTACTAACCTCTAGATCTTTTAATGGTACTCTTTTTACCATACCTTGTTTTGTAAACAATGTAATTTTACTGTCATCAAATTTGTTTACGGCAATTGATTTAATAATTTTTTCTCCATCACTTACTTTAATTAAATTTGATATGTGATTACCTATTTCTTTAAATTTAACTTCATTTATCTCTCTAACAGGAACATATAAATAATTTCCAAGAGATGTAAACATTATTATAGTGTCTAAGTTATTTGCTTTATATAGTCCTTCAATATAGTCTCCTTCTTTAACAGCAGGATACTCATTTTTGTTTGCTTCAAATGCTTTAATTGAATGTTTTTTAACATATCCCGCACTTGATACACAAACTATGAAGTCATCTTTACTAACCATATCAAGTTCATCTATCTTAATTTCTGTAATTTCATCTTTAATCACAGTTTTTCTTGGAGTATTATAGTTCTTTTTAATTTCACGAAGTTCACTCTTCATTACATTTTTAAGTTCATTTTCATCTTCAAGAATATGTTCACATTCTTTTATTAATTCTTGTAATGTTTTACTTCTTTCTTCAAGAGTAACAATATCAGTATTAGTTAATTTATAAAGTTGTAACATTACAATTGCTTCTGCTTGTTCTTCTGTAAATTTATATTTATCAACCAAATTATATTTAGCATCTATTTTATTCTTACTAGCACGAATTGTTTTAATAACTTCATCTAAAATAGATATTGCCTTAATAAGACCTGAAACAATATTATATTCTTTTTTATATGCTGCTAAATTAAACTCAGTTCTTTTAGTGATAACTTCTTTAAAATGGTCTATATAAGCATCTAGTATTGGAATAATACCAAGAGTCTTAGGTGTTCTATTTACAATTGCTACCATATTGTAATTGTATGATACTTGTAAATCAGTGTTCTTAAGTAAGTAGTTAAGAACAAATTCCTTATTAGCTCCACTCTTTAAATCTATCGCAATTCTAAGTCCCTCTCTATCAGTTTCATCTCTAACTTCACTAATTCCATCTATTTTTTTATCAATTCTAAGAGCATCTATTTTTTGAACTAATAATGCTTTATTAACTTCAAAAGGTATTTCAGTAATTATAATTTGTTCTTTACCTTTTTCTTTTTTAAATTCAGTTTTGCTCTTTACAATTACTTTACCACGGCCAGTTGTAAAGGCATCTACGATACCACCTTTTCCTTCTACTATACCGCCAGTAGGAAAGTCAGGACCTTTTACTATTTCTAATATTGTATCTAATCTACAATTAGGAGAATCTATTCTTTTAATTGTGGCATCTACTATTTCACCTAAATTATGAGGTGGTATATTTGTTGCATATCCAGCTGAAATACCATTTGTACCATTAACAAGTAAATTTGGAAACTTAGCTGGTAATACTGTTGGTTCCAAAAATCTATCATCAAAGTTAGGTGCCCATTTAACAGTATCTTTATCTAAATCACATAATAGTTCACTACTTATTTTAGCAAGTCTTGCTTCTGTATAACGATATGCAGCAGCAGAATCACCATCTATTGAACCATTGTTTCCCTGAATATCTACTAATATTTGATTTTGTTTCCACCATTGGCTCATACGAACCATTGCATCATAAACACTTGAGTCCCCATGTGGATGGAATTTACCAAGAACATCTCCTACTGTCGCAGCACATTTTATATAGCCTTTATCCCAAGTATTATTTGCTTTATACATCGCATATAATATTCTTCTTTGAACAGGTTTTAAACCATCTCTAACATCAGGAATAGCTCTATCTAAGATAATTTCTTTAGCATAAGATCCAAATCTATCACCCATTATTTCTTCTAAAGCATAATCTTGTATTCTTTTTAATAAATCATTTGTATTTTTCATGCACTTCACCCCTAGTTTCTATAATCGTCTTCCATAGTAAATTCAACATTTTCATTAATCCATTCTTTTCTAGGTTCAACTTTATCACCCATAAGAACATTAACTCTTTTATCAGCTAAAGCTGCATCTGTTATATTTACTCTTATTAAACTTCTTGAGTCTGGATTCATAGTTGTTTCCCAAAGTTGATCTGCATTCATTTCACCAAGACCTTTATATCTTTGAATACTGCATTTGCCAGTATTTGAAGATTTAAGTTCATTTAATTCATCATCTGAATAAGCATAAAATCTTTTACCTTTTCCATAATCCAATTTATATAAAGGTGGTAATGCAATATAAAGTTTTCCGCTCTCAATTAATGGTCTCATATAATGATAAAAAAATGTCAAAAGTAATATTTGAATATGTGCACCATCTACATCGGCATCTGTCATTATAATTACTTTATCATAGTTAGATTCACTAACATCAAAGTTTTGACCAACTCCAGCTCCAATAGTGTATATAAGTGTATTTAGTTCTTCATTCTTATATACTTCTTCTATACTTGCTTTACTTGTATTCAAAACTTTTCCCCTAAGTGGAAGTATAGCTTGGAATTTTCTGTCTCTACCGCTTTTAGCAGAACCTCCTGCACTATCACCCTCAACTATGAATAATTCATTAATTTTAGGGTTTTTACTTCCCGCAGGTGCAAGTTTACCAGATAAATTCTTTTCAACTTTGGATTTATTTTTTCCATTTCGAATATCAGCTCTTGCTTTTCTAGCCGCTTCACGAGCAAGTTTACTCTTTAACGCTTTTTCCATTACAGTACTTGCTGTTTCTTTATTTTCTTCTAAATAATAACTCAATTTTTCATAAACTAAACTCTCTACAACTGTTTTTGCTTGTGGTGTACCTAATTTACCTTTAGTTTGACCTTCAAATTGAAGTAATGCTTCTGGAATTTTTAAACTTATAATTGCACTTAATCCCTCTCTTACATCGCTTCCATCTAAAGTATCACTACCTTTTAATAAATTATTCTTTTTAACATATTCATTAAATGCTTTTGTAAGACCTGTTTTAAATCCAACTTCATGTGAACCACCATCAATTGTTTTAACATTATTTACAAAAGACATAATATTTTCATTATATGTATCAGTATACTGCATTGCAATATCAACAACTATTCCGTTTTTTTCACCACTAAAGCTTATAACTTTATGAATAGGATTCTTATCATCATTAATATATTCAATAAATGATACTAAACCATTTTCATAGTGAAATACACTTTTCTTATCATCTTCTTCATCTACTACTTCCATAGTAAGATTATTTATTAAAAATGCACTTTCTTGCATTCTTTCACATATTGTTGTATAACTGAATCTTGCATTACCAAATATTTCTGGATCAGGAAAAAATTCAACTGTCGTACCAGTTGCTCTTGAAGTACCAATTTGTTTTAATGGAGTGTCTACTTTACCACCATCTTTAAAAGTAATTTCACTTATTTTTCCTTCTCTATATATTGTAACTTTCATCCACTTAGATAAAGCATTTACTACAGAAGAACCAACACCGTGAAGACCACCACTAACTTTATATCCATCAGCTTCAAATTTACCACCAGCATGTAGTACTGTATATATTACTTCTGGTGTTGATTTTCCAGATGCATGTACCCCGATTGGAACTCCACGTCCTTCATCACTAACACGTACGCTACCTTCTTTAGTTAATGTAACTACTATTTTATTACCATAACCATTTATTGCTTCGTCAATAGCATTATCAACAATTTCCCATATTAAATGATGTAGTCCTCTTTTATCGGTAGAACCAATATACATACCAGGTCTTTTTCTAACTGCTTCTAATCCTTCTAATATTTTAATTGATTTTTCATTATATTCTGCCATATCTATCTTATCTCCATAATTAATTATACGAAAAAAAATAAAAAGTGTAAACATGTACTTTACACTTTTAGAAGTCAATATATTCGATTTTTTCCTCTTTTTTAGGTTTATTATCACTTAACTCTTTTATTTCAAATGAATTATTTGTTTTTTTAACTTCTTCTTTCTGTTTATTATCCATTTTTTCAGTTATATTTGCATTCTTAAGTTTTTCAACACCTATTAAGTCAATTCTAACTGCTTTATATGGTTCAATATTTTGTTCTATCTTAGAATCATCCTTAAATATTGAATCTACTTTAGGTTCCTCTACAACAGGTTCCTTATTTAATTGTTGAATATCTTTTTCAGTCATTAAATTTAAATTTTTACGTCTTGTGTTATCAAGCATTTTAAAATATTCTTGATCATTTAATTTATATTGTTTATTACCAAATGCTAATATTGGATAAAATATAACCGGCATTATTACAAGCCCTAGTTTATACATAAAACTACATCCAAAGACACTACCCAGTTTATAAAACATAATAAGTAAAACTATAACATTTAAACCAGGAACAAAGAATAATATCCCTAGGAATATAGATAACTCAGTAATTTCTAATACGGTAAACAAGTTAACAATTGGATAGAAAGCATTTATTGGCTTTTTAGATGCTTTTTTAAATATATTATTTCCACCTATCATCAACAATAAAGATGAACCCAATGTTGAAGATAATAATATTAACAAAACTTCAGCTATCATATTTAAAGTAGATGCTTCCATGCCATTCACTCCTTATTATTCTCTTTAATGATACTATAAATTTATATTTTTTTCAATATTTTAGCAATTTTTTTAAAAAAATCTTGCTTTTTAAGAAAAAATAGTATAGAATTAAGTAGTCGATGCAGAAATTGGCTTAATTTGGGCTTGTAGCTCAGCTGGTTAGAGTGTTCGTCTGATAAGCGAAAGGTCGATGGTTCAAGTCCATCCAGGCCCACCATTTTATTGGCCCGTTGGTGAAACGGTTAACACACACGCCTTTCACGCGTGCATTTATGGGTTCAAATCCCGTACGGGTCACCATTAGTAAATAAACAACTTATAAAAAGTTGTTTTTTTTATTTTTTAATTATATAATTACTATAGGTGAATATCATGGAAGAAAAAGATAAAAAGAAATATATTGCATTTGGTATTGGCATTGCCATACTAATAATTCTTATAATAATATTATTAATCGTTAAAAAATCAAACTCTGGATCATCTAAATTTAGTGCTGAAATAGTATGTACTCCAGTTAAAATCTCAAACATAAAAAAATGGACATTCAATATTAAAAATGGGAAAATTAAAACTACTAAATTAGAAATGATGGAAGATTATGCTAATTATGGATACGAATTAGCAGAAGATGTTATTCCTGAAACTCAAAATGAAATAAAAAGTTTAGTATTGAAAGATTTAATGCTTAGTAGTGAAAAAGAAGAAGGAATTAATTTAAATATATATTTCGATAATAATGTTAATATAGATATTAATATTGATTATGATAAGGCAAACAAAGAAAAGTTAGAATATATGGGACTTAATTTTGAAGGAAACATTGATTTTAATAACTTTGTAGAATATGTTGATAATTATGGAAATGGTACATTTAAATGTAAAAAAATCTCTAATGATTAATTAGAGATTTTTTTGTTAATAAGTTATTGTTTTCTGATAGTATCTTGTCTTTGTATCTTTCTAAAATAGCTTTTGCTATTCTTTCACTAGCATGGCCATCACCATATGGATTTGATGCATGACTCATATTATTATAACTTTTATCATCTGTTAATAATTCTTTTATAGCTTTATATATATTTTCTTCATTAGTTCCAGTTAATTTTAAAGTCCCCGCCTCTATTCCTTCTGGTCTTTCAGTTGTATCTCTTAATACCAAAACAGGTTTACCAAGTGAAGGTGCTTCTTCTTGTACACCACCAGAATCGCTTAAAATCAAATATGATTTATTTTGAAAATTATGAAAGTCAAATACCTCTAATGGTTCAATTAAATGTACCCTATCACAATCTTTAAATTCTTCATTTGCTATCTGTCTTACAATTGGATTTAAATGAATTGGGTAAATAACTTTAACATCACTATATTCATCAACTATTCTTCTTATTGCTTTAAATATATGATGCATTGGTTCTCCAATATTTTCTCTTCTATGAGAAGTTAAAAGAAGCATTCTTTCATCATCTTTTATCCAATCAAGTTCAGGATGTTTGTAATTTTTATCAACAGTCATTTTCATAGCATCTATTGCAGTATTACCTGTTATAAATATATTATTAGGATTTTTACCTTCCTTAATTAGATTTTCAGCGCTCGTTTTAGTAGGAGCAAAAAGCATGTCTGCAACATTATCTATCCATTGCCTATTCATTTCTTCTGGAAAAGGACTATATTTATCAAATGTTCTAAGACCCGCTTCTACATGTCCAATATCAACTTGATTATAATAAGCGCATAAAGCAGCTGCAAAAGAAGTTGTAGTGTCACCATGAACTAATACGATATTAGGCTTTTCTGTTTTAATTATTTCATCCAGTCCATATAATACTTTACTTGTTATATCTCCTAGTGTTTGCCCTTTTTTCATTATATTAAGATCATATTTTGGTTCAATTTGAAAAGTTGTTAATACCTGATCTAGCATTTCTCTATGTTGAGCAGTTACGCATACTATACTTTCAATTTCATCATTACTTTCTAATTCTCGAACAAGAGGTGCCATTTTAATAGCTTCAGGTCTTGTTCCAAATACACTTAATACTTTAATTTTT
>CACYWH010000016.1 GCA_902778125.1 uncultured Erysipelotrichaceae bacterium
TATCAAATGTTATTGTGTATTTTTTTGCACTTAATTTTTCTTTCTGAGTTTCTCCTTCTGTTAAGAATTTTGGATGTAGTGTTATACTGCTTTCAAACTCTCCTTCTATATCTACTTTATTATCATTTTCATCATACCATCCCATAAATGCTAAGTCTCCATTTTCTGGTTCTAGTATCATACAATTTATTTTTCCTTCTTTTATTTTGCATTTATAATCATTATAAACACTATCATTATAACTAAATGTTACAAACTTCTCTTCTTCTTTAGTGAATAGTTCACATCCACTCATTATAGTTATTACCATTAATAACACTATTACATTCAATATCTTTTTCATTTTATGTTCACCCTATTTTCACATCTTATTATACTATTTTTATATTAAATTTATAGCCCTTTTTATAATTAAATAACTTATTTCCTTCAACAACATAAGCATTTTTTGCATATTCTAACATTGGAATATCTACTTTTGAATCACTATATGCCACTACTGCTTTTGCATTTTTAAACATTTTTTTAAATCTAACTATTTTTTCTTTTCCCTTACAATTACCATTTATTATTTTTCCATTAGCATCAGTTTTTGTCGCTATAACATTTTTAATTTTAAGTTTCTTACAAAATTTAGCAATCCATATTTCATATGACGCACTAATTACAATATCTTTTTCATTTTTTCTAATTAAGTACCATTGTTTTATGTTTTTCATATGTTTATTAACAAATTTATCTAAATAACTATCTAAATTTTTAATTTGAAATAGAAATGATAACATTGATTCTTTTACTCTTTCAAATGGTATTAATCCTTTTTTATACTCTTTTTTTAATTTTCTTGCCTTAACTAGTGATTTTATAACATTTATGGGATGATACTTTAGTGAATATAAAATTATATCAGTATTAGTATCACCTTTATATATTGTATTGTCAAAGTCATATAAATTCATATTCACTTATATCCTTTCTATTTATTAACTTTTATACTACTTATACCTAATTTCATAATTATATTTCTTAAAAAATAATTATACATAAATACTCTTTTGATTACTTTTAGTATTAGTTTTATTTTGAGTGGTAAAACTTTATGTTTATAACTTGTTGAAACTTTACTTAAATCATTATATTTGTTAAAAGATTTTGCTAATGATTCACCACTTTTAATCGCAGAACTTATTCCCTCAAATGAGCTTGGACTAATAAATCCTGCTGCTTCTCCAATTAAATATGCTCCATTTTTGCCAGTAATAAAGTCACAATAATATTTTGGCCTATATACTTGGCATGCCTCTTTTTTATATACATTACTTAAATCTATATCTAAGAATTTAGCAACTCTTTGTTTTTGAATTTCAAATTTTTGCTTACAATTTGTAATGTCAAAAGCACCACCATATATTAAATACTCATCTTTATGTATTAGCCAAGAACAGCTACTACTAGTTTTTCTATCAAAAATACATGAATAGAATGAATTACTTTTATCTGTACATTTATACCATTCTTGAATAGCCATATATTTCATCATATTATCTTTATAAAATTTTCTTCTTACAATAGATGAACATCCATCAGCACCTACAACAGATAAAGCCTTATATTTTTTAATTTCTTTATTAGTTCTAACAGCAACATTAAATATATTATCTTCTTTTACAATATCTATACATCTTCCATTTATAATGTTTATATTTTTAGGAATTAAAGAAACTAAATATTTATCAAATAAATATCTATCCATATTTAAATAGTATCTTTGATAATACCTAATCATTTTACTCTCTAAATCCATTGTTTTAACTGAAAAAATTTGTGGACTTACTAGCACTTCTTTAGGTATCACTAAATCATAATGCGCTAAAAGTTTTTGAGCATCTGGGGCAAGTAAACCACCACACGGCTTTTTATTTAACGTGTTTTGATTGTCTACTGCTAGAACCTTTTTATTTTTTAGTAGTCTTGCCAATGTGCTCCCAGCAGGACCTAGTCCGATTACTATTATGTCATAAACCATTTTACTCACCTATTTATATATTATTAGTCATATAAACAAAAAGAAATAAAGACTAAAGCATATAATCTTTTATCTTTATTTCTATGCTTCTGCTCTCATAAATTCTTCATATTCTTGCATTATAGTGGCAGGATCGCCTTCAGCTTTTATTAATCCATCATGTAACCATATTACTTTATCACATAATTCAACAATTGTTTTTGTACTATGTGACACTATAACTACTGTTCTTGATTCATCACTGATTAATTCTTTCATTTTATTATAACTTTTTTCTTTAAAATGAATATCTCCTACACTAAGTACTTCATCTATTAATATAATATCTGTTTCTAGTATTGCGGTAATTGAGAATGCCAATTTAGAATACATACCACTAGAATAACTTCTAACTGGCTTATATACAAAATCTCCTAGTTCAGAAAATTCTATTATCTCATTTACCTTTTTATCGATTTCTTCACGTGTATATCCAAGTAGCATACCAGATAAATATATATTTTCATATCCTGTCAATTGCTTTTGAAAACCTACTCCAATTGATAAAAGTGAAATTGAATTCCCATGTAAATTAATACTTCCGTGATCAGGAGAAAATATTCCTGATATGGCCCTTAATAAAGTTGATTTGCCAGAACCATTTTTACCACAAATTCCAAGTATTTGTCCTTTGGGTACTTCAAATGTTACACCTTTTATGGCTTTAAACAATTTACCAGATCCCTTTTCTTTTAAACCACCTTTTTTTAAAGAGAATCTTTTCATGTCCCTATAATACACATGTAAATCGTTTACTGTTATTGCTATTTCCTTCTTTTTCATTATCTCATCACCTTTACATATGTATTTTCATATTTATATATAGTATTTATTCCTATCATACTTAACAATATACCAACGAAGAACCATATTAAAGTCCACATTCCAACTGGAGATGAACTATATATTAATACATTTCTCATGTTGAATATAAAATTAGCTAATGGATTTAAATCAAGTAATATTGTTCTATATAACACGTTATGAACCTTAGTACTTATATCAAAAAATATTCCTGTAAGATAGAAAACCATTCTAAGAGCAATATTAACTAAATTAGATAAATCTTCTGCAAAAACACCGAAATGCATCATTATTGTACATACTCCAAATGTAAAAACAATTGTTACTATTAAGATTGGAATAAACCATAATACATTCCATGTAATTGGAACTTTATAAAATATCATGAATAAGAAGACTAAAGCAAATGAAACTATCATTTTAAATATATTTACTCCCATTTTTACTAAAAGTAAAACAAATTTAGGTAAATATACTTTTGTAACAGTATCCCTGTTATTCGCGACTATCTTAACACTAGCAACTACCATTTTATTAAAGAAATTCCATATTGAAAGTCCAATAAATACAAAAACCGGAAAATATTGTACAGTAGATTTGAATATTACACCAGCGATAAACACATAAATTAACATAAATGCAAGTGGTTCTAAAATCATCCATGCCCAACCCAAATATGAATTAATTACTTCTGTTTTTAGTTCAGCCCAAGTAGCATAAGCAATATAATTTTTATATTTTTTTAAATCATTTATAAATCTTTTCATTTTTTCTCCTTCAAGCAATATACATATTTTATCATATTCTATAACTTTATTCAATTATGGACTTGATAAAACGAGTTATATCTTCTGTATAACTAATCTCGCATTTAGCTATATATTTGTTAAGAAAATTATCTAGTTTTTTATTATCATATTTAGAATTTTCTATTTCGGATAATAATTTATCAATATTAGTATATATCTTACCTGGCATATCTTTATCATAATCTAGATAGAAATCTCGTTTATCTATATAACTATCCTTATCATATGCATAAAAATATATTGGTTTATTTAAAAGCGCTATTTCATATACTACAGCTGAATAATCTGTAATAATATAATCACTAATAAAAGCCATTTCGTATGTTTTAAATTCATTGTCTATTATTACTCTATCATCAATAATATTGTGTTTAGTCAAAGGATGTAATTTTAAAATTAAATTATATTTACTATAATCTATTTTATTTATCAATTCATTTATATATTTGATATCATTTGAATCTTTCCTAAATGTAGGACAATATAATATATTCTTTTTACTCTTAGATTTTAAGTTCTTATATTTATCATATATTTTATTACTTATTTTCTTTTGATTATTTTTATCCAAAATTAAATCTATTCTAGGAAGTGGATATATTTTAATCATTTCTTCACTACATCCAAATGCTTCTTTAAATCCTTTTGATGCAAGATTACTACTAGCAAATACATATGAATAATTTTTATGCATTCCCATTATTTGAGATAATTCTTCTGGGCTTAATTTATTAACCACATTTATTTTAACTTTAGATTCATCCTTACCAATTATACTTTTTCCAAACTTTTTAAAAGCTCCAAGGGCATGCCACATTTGAATAACTTTTAAATTTTTACGATGATGCAATATTCCTATCGGTATACAATATGAATCTAATACAACGGCTTTAGATGTAGCAATATTATACATCTGTTTAAACATATGAAAAAAATATTTTATTTTATTAAAAATACCATTATCCAATGTTTTACAAAGAATAACTATTTTATAATCTTTTTCTAATTCCTTTTTTAATAAAATAAAATCTATATTAGGAGTGTTAGCCTGTCTACTTATGAAAGTTATTTTATTTTGTACAGGAAACAACTTTAAAATACTATAAATAATATTTAATATAAAAATTCCTATTTTTAAAATTATTTTCATATATCTCCTATCTATTTAAAGAAAGCTTCATATGTTTTCTTTGTAGAATTACCATCGCATGCACTCATAAATTTATTATTAAACTTTTCTCTTTGATCATACATCATATTTTCTTTTTTTATTGCTTTTATAAGCTCACTTGTATTTTTTGATATTTCACCATAAATATAATCATTAAAAGGATAATACACTCCTCTATCATTTTCATATTTATCCAAATCATATGTAAAATATACAATCGGTTTATTAACAAGTAAATAATCAAATATTACTGAACTATAATCAGTTATTAATACATCAGTTATTAAAAGAATATCATTAATATCTCTATAACTAGTTAAATCGTAGTAAAAATCTGAATGTTTTTTTAAATCTTTTTCAAATTTCTCTTTTTCAGGAGAATTTTTTAATCCTGGATGCAATTTGACAATAAAAATATATTCATTATGTAATTCTTTATATATTTTATCTAAATCAAGTTTATCATAATCATAATATGATTTGTTTAATGAAACACCTCTATATGTGGGTGCAAAAGTAATAACCTTTTTGTTTTTAAAATCAGGATATTTTTTGTATAATTCTTTTTTAGTTTTTTCAATATATTTATTATCAAAAAATATATCTGTTCTAGGATAACCGGTTGCTAGAACTTTTTCTTTAGGCATACCAAAACCTTCAGCATAACACCATCTAACATCTTCAGATGTAACTATAGCATTTGTATAGTTTCTATGAGTCAAAAATCTTTTTAACTTACCTGGATTCTTATCTTGTCTACTTAATCCGAACTTTTTATATGCACCAGGCCCATGCCACAATTGTATTACTTGTTGATTTTTTTTAAGTCTCATAAAAGATATTACAGTACAAAAATCATCTAATAATATATATTCAGATGTAGATATTAACTTATACATTTTTATTTTATCTTTTATAGTAATTTTTAATTTAGTTTTATCCTTTAAATAATATTTTTTATTATATTTTTCAGCAGAAACTATTTCATTCATTTTTTCTAAATTGCCACCAAGTTCATTTCTAGTTTCTGATAAAAACAATACTTGTCCTTTATTTATCTTTGAAAAAATACCAATTATTCTAATAAGAATAAATGATATAAGATAACCTATTTTTAATTTCATTTTAAATTTCCCATTTCATAATAGTTTTAAAGTTATTAGTCAAATCTTTTTCAAAAGCAGTATTAACATCATTTAAATTTTTAACAATTACTTCATCAGAAATAATACTACTTAAGTAGCCTTTTACATCTTCATTATCTTCTATGAATCTTATAGCAGCTTCAAAATCTTCATACCCACTTCTACTATTGCCTAATAATGAAAGACCTTTTTCTAAAACCATTCTTGTATTAATTGGAACAAGGTTTTCTGAAACACCCATAAGTGCTATTGAACCTTGTGGATTAATTAAATCTATCATTTGATTAATTGCATTTTCTGATTTACTACCACCAACACATTCAAATGCATGATCAACAGTTACCCCTTCTGGAACTTGAGTGACTTGATATAGTTCATCTGCAAATTGAAAATAATGAAGTTTTTCAAGTCTATTACCAAAAACTATTATTTTAGCATTAGGAAATGTTTTCTTTAAAACAAGTGCTGTTACAAATCCTACACTTCCATCTCCCCATACACCAATTCTTTGCTTTTTCAAATGACTATATCCTTCAAAATGTTCAAGAGCATTCATCGCAACGCTTAATAATTCTAACAATACCGCCACTCTATCTTCTATATTATTATATTTAATTACTCTTGTTCTATCTATATTAACAATAGAGCGCATAAATCCGTCATATCCGCTTGATCTAAAATAACTAGAACGTAAATAATTTTCTTTAATTACATCATCAGTTTCAACTGGAGTGTTTGGAATCATTACCACCTTATCATGAGGTTTATATTCACCTTTTGGATCATATATTACTTCACCAACTGATTCATGTATTAATGCCATAGGTAATTTTTTTTCTAAAACGCTTGCATCTCTTTTACCTTGATAATAACGCTGATCAGCAGCACATATAGAAAGATATGTGGGACGCACTAAAATTTCTTTATCATTTAAAGGGACATCTACAAAATCAGTTCTTATTTGCTTGGGAGTAAATAATCTATAATTTTGTACTATCATTTGTCATTAACCCCCATTAATATTGCATTAGCAATTTTTAAATCATATTGAGTAGTGATTTTAATATTATATATTTCACCATTTACTAAACCAACTTGTTTTCCTTTTAATGTAAATATTTTACATGCATCAGTTAATATATCTTTTTCTTTATTAGTAAGTTCATTATACAATTCTAATAATTTAGTTATTTTAAAACTTTGAGGCGTTTGTCCTAAATAGCATTCACTTCTAACTGGAATTTCACTTATAAATTTGCCATCTTTTGAGTTAACAATTGTATCAGTTGCTCCAATAACTGTGTCAATTGCATCATATTTCTTAGATAGTTTAATATTATCATCTAATATTCTTTGAGTAACAAATGGTCTTACCGCATCATGAGTAACAATTACATCATTATCCTTAATACCATATGTACTTTCGATGTATTTAATACCATTCATGATGCTTTCATTTCTGTTAGATCCGCCTGCTACTATTTCAATCTTATCATTATTTATATCATATTTTAATAATAAATCCTTAGTATAACTTATCCATTCCTTTGGACAACATACAATTATTCTATCAAATTTAGGATTTACTAAAAACTGTTCAATTGTATGAATAATTATAGGCTTTGTTCCTAACTGTAAATATTGTTTAGGCATCTCAGTATTTCCCATTCTTGTACCTGATCCACCTGCTAAAATTTCTCCATATATCATAATTAAACCTCCAACATACTTATATTATAACACTACTTTATTAAAATTACCTCATTATCATTGTAATTTAATTTATCTATTACTTCTTCTTTTTCTTTAATAGAATTAACAATTACATAATCTATTATAGATTCTTCACGATTATATTTGTAACTATTATTACCATCATATAACCAATATACTTCAAAATTTATATATTTCTTGAATCTTTTAATTATATTTTCAAATGGTATATGATTACTTGTAATAATTACTTTATTTGCTTTGATATATTTTAATATATTTTTAATACTATTATTTTTAATATCAATTATATTGCTAGATACTATTTTATAATATACTGCCTCTTTATCAGTAAAGTTCAAACAATAATCTTTTCTTTTTTTATTTACAAAAGATATACAATTTTCTTTTACACTAATTAAAGGATTATAATAATTTTTATATTTAGAATAATCAATATTACATAAATAATCTTTATTATCAATAGTCATAAATATCTTAATAGTTTTATATTTCTTATAATCTAAAATATTATTAGAAACATATTTGCATCCATCATAAACAGTCAAATCATTTGAACTTTCATTTAGATTTAAATCTATTTTTGTATTATCACAAAGAATATACATTTTAGGCTTTAGAACATCAAATAATGGATCATTTAAACCAATAGAAAAATTTAATTTATTGTTATAAACACTACATCTAAACAATTTAATATTAATAGATGTTTTTTCACTAAACAACATATCGTTAACAAATAATTTAAATTTACTATCATTTATTTTTAGTGTTTTATTTTCATTTTTAAGATTAAAAATATAATTTTTTTCAAGATAATTTAATTTAGGATAATTAATAATTAATTTATTATCTATATTTTTTAATATCTTAATAATTTTATTTTTAATATATTCTTGTGTATCTATATCATTTGGAAATAAAGAATCTTCATCCATTCTCCATCTTAGTGCATTAAGAAATAAAGACTGAACATATACATTATAATTAAATTCTTTTAATAGTTTTTCATAATTATCAAAAACACTTTTAATAACATCCGGATTAACCACAATTGTATTATTAGCATTTTCTTTTCTATTTATATAATAATATCTAGCGCTTTTAACGTATCCAATTTTCTTTTTATTCATTAATATTCTAGTTACAAAGTCTTCATCCTCAACAAATCTCATTTTATTATTGAATAGGATTTCACTACTATTTTTAATCATAACATTAACATTTGCTTGTATTAAATATGGATTTTCAATAACGTCATAGACTGAAGTACCATTTTTATAAAATGTTTTATATCTATAATGCATATTATATTTGCCATGTCTATATCTCATTATTGGATAAGTTACTAAGTCAATGTTATCATAATTATTTTCAAAAAAAACATATAAATCTTTACATGTATTTTTAGATATAAAATCATCAGAATCTAAAAATAATATATATTTTCCTTTAGATAATTTAATACCCAAGTTTCTACTATAGCTAACTCCATGATTCTTTTCATTAATATATTTAACATTATCAAAAAGTTTTTTATATTTTTCACATATTTTATAACTGTCATCAATACTTCCATCATTTATTAATATAAGCTCTATATTATCAAAACCAATAGTTTGATTAATAACGCTACTGATAGATGTTTCTAAATACTTCTCCGTATTATAAATTGGAATAATTATACTTATCTTATATTTACACATAGGTACTCCTTAAAAATATTATATCAAAAAATAAATAAGAATTTAATCTTATTTATCTTTATTTAACATTTGAATAATTTCATCATATACACGTTTACAGTTTTTATTATCTTGATATTTGAAAAATTTATCTACTCTCTTTTCATATTTCTTATCATTTTTAAAATCATTATTAATGATGTTTACTAAAGTATTAACTGTATCATCTAATGTATAAGTTACTTTACCAAATCCATCATTTTCATAACTAAATTCACCATCATCACTTAAAACTGTATGAATCTGATACAAGTGATCTTTATCAAATTGTGAATAAACGACTGGCTTTTTAGTATAACCAAAGTCAAATGCTACTGATGAATAATCTGTTAACATTAATTTAGCTTTTTTAAATACATCAGGATAATATACTTCCGTCTTAAATGTTACATATTCATTATTTTCAAAATCCTTTAATTGACTTGTAAAAGATGGATGTAAACAAAACAATATCTTACAATCATGTTTTTTTAATGCATCGATTAGTCTCTTATCATTAATAAGTCCATTATAAAATTTAAAATATTCACTATCTTTAAACTTATCATTGTATCTTCTGTTTTGTGTTCTAGGTATTACTGCTCCACATAATGTATTTCTCCATGTTGGCATAAAAGCAATAATATTACTCTTTTCACTTTTAGCATTATATAAGTTATCATATCTTGGCATACCAGTTAATTTTATTACATCTTTAGAATACATATATCTGTCTTGTAAAAATTCATTATATTCCATATTAGCACTACATACCAAAATATCTATATTTTTATTTGGTTTATATAGCCAGTTACTCATATCATTTTTAGTAACTCCATGTTGAAGAAAAACAAACTTATATTTTAAAAATGCACTCAAATATAATTGTTTCTTACCAAATGGCTTTCTAATATAATCATCAACATGAGAAGATATAACTACTTCACTATACATATACTTTATATAATATTTTATTGTATTAAAATATAATAACTTACCAACATTTTTCATTTTTGGAATGTCAGGAGAATTTTTCCTTAATGCAAAATAAACATTCTTTTTATGTTGTTTTTCATTTAAGTATTTAAACATCCATTCTCCATTATCACCTGCTACATCATATCTGTCCGCAACTATCCAATTATCATGTCTCATGAAAGGATATAATAACTTATTAACAATTAAAAATCCAAACAATAATATATCTTTTTTTATTAAAAGTACATCAAATAAATACTTAAAATAATTAAAATGAGATTTTCGAGAAACTATTATTTTATTATTTTTGTGAGTAATAACATATCCATTTTTCTTATAATAACTATGTGGTAATTCATTTAATTTACTATGATTTTGATAAATAATATTTAGTTTTAAATATTCATTATTAATTTTGACAAAGAACTCTAATTCTTTTAATTTATCTAATTCTAAATCAATATTAAAATATGAAATATAATATTTATTATCTCTACTATAAATATTGTTATCACTTTCATTAAATTTAATTAATTTGCATTTAATATATTCATTGTTATTTTTAATATAAATATTAAAACAATTATTTAGAAATAAATCGAATCTTCCAGTAATATTTAAATATTTTGATTTTATTTCTAACACATCTATTTTTATTTGTAATTCATTACTACTTAATATTTTAGTATTTTTAAAATATAGAGAACCATCTTTAACAGACAATTCATCGCATATAGGTTTTTTATATTTAAACTCTAATGCTCTAATCTTTTTGAAATATGCAGAATTAATTTGTGTAGCGATAACATCATCATCACACATTTTATATATTTTTCTAATTTCTTCAGTATATTCTTTTTTCTCTTTGTCATTTAAAATAGAAAAGTTTGTATTAAACAATCTAAAATTTAAATCATTTACTACACAATATTGTGCCCATTTATCTGCTTTAGGATGCTTTTTTCCTTGCTTTAAAATGTATTCATAAACAGATACTGGTGTCACAAAATAATAATCTTTATTTAATAATGATGTTTGTATAGCAGAATTTTCTTCAAATCTTTTTCTATAATAATATAATTCAGAAGCAATAAAAGCAATCTTAGGATGCTCACATATAACTTCTGCTAAAAATTTAAAATCTTCAGAAATTTTAACATTAACATCAAACTTTTTATTTTTAATATATTCGCTTCTAACTATAGTCGTAGGATTATGAAGAACAGGATTATTAGGATCTTTTTCTAAGTCAACTATCCTATCACCATTTTTAAATCTATAGTCCATATAGTGATAAGCCTTAGATTTTTCGAAGAATTTCAATCTTAATGCACATAAGCTAACATCACTATTATTTTCAAGTATATCATATGCCTTTTTATAAGCACCTTCAGATATATAATCATCTGAATCCAAAAAATGTGTATATTTACCTTTTACATGCTTAATTCCTTCATTTCTAGCAGATGATACTCCACCATTTTCTTTTTTTACATATGTTATATTATTTGGATATTTTTCCTTATATTCTAAACAAATTTTTTCACTGTTATCTTTACTTCCATCATTAACTAAAATTACTTGGATATTATTAAAACCTATAGTTTGTTTAACTATAGATTTTAAAGTTTCATCCAAATACTTTTCAACGTTATATACAGGAATTATTACACTAATTTTATAATCGCTCATTTTGCCCTCCTTATATAATGTTAATTAGCATATTCAAACCAATTTTTAAAATCATTAAATGATGTTTTTGCGCTAACTTTTATTCTATCAATTTCATATGTATTGTTAAGTCTTGTAGCATAATTATAATTATGGAATCCAAATGCCATTTTTATTTCAGGTCTATTTGAGATAACTGATAATAAATCCCTATTATAATATCCAAATGGATAAGCATAATATTTAAAATTGAATTTTTTATTTAAATCAAAATCTTCTTCCATTTCTTTTATTGAATAAATAGATACTATAGGAGTTGAATCTTCTCTTCTTCTATGTTCATTATAAGAATGACTTTCAAAATGTAATCTTGATCCTTCTTTTCTTAATTTTTCTATAATATCCATTCCTAGTTTTATTCTAGTTGGCTCATTTAATTTTTCTGTTTTTTCAGGAACATCTTTTCCTATTACAAATAATGTTCCAATAAATTTGTATTTATCTAAAAGAGGAAGAATATTATAATATGCTTCAGCATCACCATCATCAATAGTAAATACAAATGTTTTTTCAGCAAATTCACATTCTTTTATATACCAACAATAAAATTGATCTAAGTCAATAGAATTCCATTTATTATCATATAAATATTGTAATTGTTTATCTAATTCATCTAAATCATTAACCCATTCATCATCTTTAAAATATTTGATTTTAGATTCATGATCAACTGTTCTATGGACTGTTATGATAGGAATTTTAATTGCTTTCTTATCTATTTTCTCATTTTGTATTTCTTTGTCATATTTTTCAACTGCTGTAATTTTAGCTTTTTTATCATTATCCAATTTATCATGTAATTTATATATAATACTTACTGTTTTAAGTAGCATACCAAATAATACTACACAGCCTAAAAATAAACATGCGATTAACAATTTAATTTTGTTTTTCTTTATAAAGTTTAACATCTTTTTCACCTATTTTTCACTTTCTTCATTAATATTATATCAAATAATAAACATAATTCAATATTGTTAATCTTTAAAAACTATATTATAAATATCATCACAAGGATTTTTAATATCATAAAAGAATTCATCCATTCTTTTCTGATATTTTGTTTCAGGCTTACAATCATTTTTACATATTTTAACTAATTCATTTATTAATTCATCTTCTTTTAAACACAATTTACCAAATGCATCTTCATACTTCAAATCAAGTTCTTTATATGAATGTAGCCCGCATTTAAATTCAACTCTGTCTGGTAAGAAATATATTATTGGTCTTTTTAATTTAACAAAATCAAACTGAAAAGAAGAAAAATCCGTAATAAATATTGAATACTCATTTATTTTTGTTTTTTCATCATTTAGTGTTACTATATCACCACTTTTTATATCGAATAAATCTTTATAACCGTTAAAAATTGGATGTAATTTAAAATCAAGAGTGAAATTATTTTTAATTAAAAACTCTCTTAGTTCTTCTGAATGTAAGAAATTATATATTTTTTTATAAAATATTGAGTTTTGGAATTCTTTTGTTTTTAAATTCCTTGTATTATTATTTAAACTTCCTATTAAATATTTTCTCCAAGAAGGAGCAAAAAGTATTTTCTTTTTAGGCTTGATTTTAATACTATCTTCACCCATCCTAGGCATACCAGTTTTTAATAAATCTTCATCTTTATAATGATATTTAGACATTAAGTTTTTATATTCAAATTTAGATGATATTACAAATTTATCTATTTCTTTATACTCTTTTGAATACATTTTAACTAAATTTGAATGAAGCATTCCATGTTGTAAATATATCAAATCATAATGAAGCAAATCTTTATAATTATTTAAATCTTTATTAAATGGACAATATACTTGTAAATCAACAAATGATGTTAAAATTTTATTACAATGCAAATATAACATTTTATGTTTTAAACTATATTGAATAACAATTTTCTTTTTTGTTATTTTGTCAAAATTATTATTTATTAGATTTTTATTATTTTTAGTTACATAATATCTTTTTATTCCATCTTTTAATTTAACATCATGCATAAACTGTCTATATCCATTATCAATCGCATCACCAGAATCATAATATAACCATATATTTTTGTGATGAGGATATAAATAATATAAAATTCTGTTAACTAAAGATTTCTTATCATTTTTGATTGCCCTTCTAAGAGCTCTTAATCTTATATTTAAAATATTTTTTAAATTATATTTTTTTATTATGAATTTTTGATTTTTAAATATTACACATTTTTTTAATCTAACAAATGTTCCACAAGCAAATTTATTAAAAGAAATTTTAGAATTTACAGTTTTATTTGATATTTCAATTATAATATTAAAGCATTCTAAATCTTTTGCATCAAAATCAATATCAAACCCATAAACATTAGTTACTTTGAAATATGCATCATACATACATTCATTAGATAAAAATAAATCTATTTTTACTTTTTCATTTTTACCGTTCTTATATTTTTTTTGTATATAAACATCAGGTTTATATTTCAATAATGCAATACTAAAAATATCTCCCATTAAGTATACTTTATTATTTTTAATTTTAAATTTATTTATATTTATTTTAACTTCTTTTTCATCATAAACTTTTTTATCTTTTACATATAATTCAAAAGACTTATTATTATACTTAATATCTATTTTTCTATTTGAGAATTCAAATAAATATATTTTGTGATATAGATTTATACTACTAAGTCCCATTATAACATCTTCATCTATACTAGAAACTATTTTTTTTATTCTATCGATTGCAAGTTCATATTCTTTACCTTCTAAGTAGTATGGAAATAATTCATCAGTTCTAATTCTCCATCCAATAGTTCCAATTACTAAAGCTTGAATATATTTAGGTACTTTATTATTTTTTCTATATTTTTTTAATAAATATTCATTATAAGACATTATATCTTCAAAACAATAATAAGGATTATTTCTAGAATAAGATATACTACCATCATGTTTTCTATAATAATACTCTGCTTCTTTAACAAAACCAATTTTCTCTTTTTTCATAATTAGTCTTGTATCATATTCTTAATCTTCAGATAATTTCATTCTTTCATTATATAATTCGGTTTCAGAAAAATGATTTTTAATCATAATATTAACATTAGATTGATTCAAGAAAATATGCTTTTTTATATCATATATTCCAGTTTTATCATATATGTTATATCTAGTATTTTTTCTAAATTTATTATTTTCATTATAGAATATAGGATATGTAACTATCTCAATTTCATTATAATTGCTTTCAAAAAAATTATATAAGGAATTTAATGTTCTTTTAGAAATAGTATCATCAGAATCCAAAAATAATATATATTTCCCGTAAGAAGCCTTTATTCCCATATTTCTAGCATGGGAAACACCTTTATTTTCTTGATTAATGACTTTAATATTAGAATATTTCTTTTTGTAATTATTGCATATTTCTAAACTATTATCAGTTGAACCATCATTTACTAATATTATTTCTATTTTAGTTATATCAAAATTAGATGACATAACAGATTCAACACATTCACCTAAATAGTTTTCTGCATTATATACAGGAACAACAATAGAAATATCATATTTATATTTTTTCATAGAACCTCCATTTATTATTTCTTTTCTATTAAAAACTTTAACATTTCCTCTTTGTTCTTTTTTCCATTTATTATGTCATATATCAAATTGATTATTGGCATTTGTACCTTTTTACGTCTTACCAATTTATGAATTGATTTTAATGTATACATTCCTTCTACTGTAGTTTCATTTAAATATTTATTTATCTCTTCCTCACTAGCACCTTTACCAATAATGTATCCAAAACTAAAATTTCTTGAATTAGGACTAGTACAAGTCATTAAAATATCACCAAACCCAGCAAATGATAGAATTGATTTTTTCCTACCACCTAGTGCATTTATTAGTTCTTTTATATCATTCATACTCTCTGTTAAAAACAATGCTCTTGTGGAATCCGTTACCCCCATTCCTTCTAACATACCAGATGCAATGGCCATCACATTTTTTATACTTCCACAAATTTCTATTCCTATAACATCTCTTGTTCTTCTAAATTTAGTAGTATCATTTTCAAAACATTGTCTTATTAACATTTCAGTTTTTTTATGTTTTGTAGCAAGGCTAAATCCAATTGGTACTCCTTTTACAATATCAACTGCAAAAGTTGGACCTGATATAACAGCAATATTATTTTTTAAATATTTTTTAAATACATCACTTAGAAATAAGCATGTTCCCTGCTGTATACCTTTTGTAGCTATTAAAACTGATTGTGTTTTATTAATAATATCTTTTAATTTAATAACAACATCTTCAAATGCAAAAGCAGGAACTGAAATAATAACTAAATCACTTCCTTTAACGGCTTTTTCCATATCAGTTGTTATTACTACATTTTTAGGTATTACATAATCTTTTAACTTAGGACTTCTTCTAGTCTTAATTAATTCCTTTTTTTCATCTTCACTATAAGTCCACATGAAAACATCTATATTATTTCTACTTAATATACTAGATAAAGCAAATCCATACGCCCCACTACCAAGAATACATACTTTCATGTAACAATCACATCCTCATTATTTTTTAGATCTATCAAATATTATATCTGTTTTTAAAATTAAATATAAAACTATAAATATTAAAATTACATAGCAAACGGTTACCTCAACTTTTCTATGAAGCACATAGAATATTGTTGTAACTGAGAACAATAAATTAACTGCATATATAACCAATAAAGAACTTTTCTTAGAAAAATGTTTAAGTAATTGATGATGTAAATGTTCTTTATCAGCATGATCTATAGGTTGACCCTTTAGTTTTCTTCTAATAATAGCAAATAAAGTATCCATAATTGGAATAGCTAATATTAAAAGTGGAATTATTAAAGAAGTAAGAGTTGCTGTTTTAAATCCAAGTAGGAATATTACTGATATCATAAATCCTAAGAATGTACTCCCAGCATCTCCTTGATATACCCTAGCTGGTGGAAAATTATGTACTAAATATCCAAGAGTTGAACCCAGCATTATTAAAGATAAAATAATATCTAAACCACCAAACTTATTTAATATAAAACCTATAATAGATATTGTTAAGAAATATATTGATGCTATACCACCGCATAATCCATCAAGTCCATCAATTAAATTTATGGCATTGATAGTAGCAACTATAATAAGCATAGATAATAATTCTGGTAAAATAGGAATTTTACTAAAATCTATTGTAAGACCAAATAAAGTTATTTTTGTAAGTTCAAGTCCACCATAGAAAACAACAATCGCAGCCACTATCAATTGAACTAACACTTTATATTTATTAGGCATTGGAGTTGAACACTTTGTCATGTCATCAAATAAACCTAAAAGCATTATTAAAAACGCACCAATTAATACTGCTAACATCAAATTATTTTTAGGAGCAAATATCATATATCCAAGTAAGAATGCAAAGAAAATACCTAATCCTCCTAGTAAAGGTACTGGATTCTTTTGAATTTTTCTTTTTTCATTAGGAATATCTAATATCTTAAGAAATATTGCTACCCTTCTCATGATTTCGACAAATATTAATGATGATACAAAACATGCACCGACTATCAAAAATATATTATGTCCATTTACCATATATTTCATAATATCACGTCCTAAAATTATTATAAAACAAACTTAACAATATTTCCACATAAAAAAATATAATTATATTGTGTAAATATGTGTAAACTTAATGCTTACTTTCTTATATTAAATACAAATAAAATAACTTTTTTGTTATAATTATTATGATAAATAAAAATGAGGAGGTATAACTATGAAAAATAATAAAATATTCTTATTAGTATTTTTCTTTTTACTATGCCTTCCTTTTAGCATTTATGCTGATTACGATGCAATTATAAATAACTCATCAGTTAGAATTAGAACTGGTGCTACTACTGATAGTGAAATTATTTCAACCGTTACAAAGGGAACTAATATAATAGTTACAGACAAAACATTAATTAAAGGTAACGGTTGTGATGAAGGATGGTATAAAATAATTTATAAAGAAAAAAATGCTTACGTATGTAGTAAATATGTTACATTTGTAAACAACTCATTTAATGGAATTAATGTTTCTGATTGGACAGCACGTGTAAGTGGTAATAACGTTGCAGTAAGAAAAGGGCCTGGTAAAAGTTATGATGTTATTGAAAGGTTAACATTAGGAGCTAATGTAACCATACTTGATAGTAGTAATGGTTGGTATAAAATAAGTTATTATAATGGATCTATTGGTTGGATGAGTGGTGAATATGTTGTTGAAAAGAAAAATATAACAGCAACAGATGAAGATTATGCAAATACATTAAAAGAAAGTGGTTTTCCAGATAGTTATATTCCTTATTTAACCTATTTGCATAAAAAGTATCCAAATTGGATTTTTAAAGCAGGAAAAAATAATTTAAATTTCTCAACATCAGTTTCATCAGAAGTTGGTGTATGCTACATGCAAACAACTAATGATAATTATAGATTATCTTCAGTACCAGCAGAAGGATCAAGTTGGTTTAAAGCTAATGCTGGTGTTGTAGCATTCTATTTGGACCCTAGAAATTGGCTTACAGAAGAAAGAATATTTATGTTTGAAAAATTAGATTATGATTCTTCACTCGAAAGTTTATATCCAGAATTAGTGAAATCAATATTCGGAAATGGAAGCTTATCTGATGAAAAATATACAGTGCCAATGTTTAATGCTGGCAAAAAGAACGGAATCAGTCCTGTACATATTGCTAGTAGAATAAGACTTGAAGTTGGAGCAAATGGAAGTGATTCCACTAACGGAACAGAATTTACTTGGAAGGGTCAAAAATATAGTGGTTATTATAACTTCTTTAATATTGGTGCTTATGAAGTAACAATTGATGGAGTTAGTTACTCTTCTATAACAAGAGGACTTGCTTATGCAGCTAAATTAATAGACAGAAATGGAGAACTTTGGAATAATATTGAAACATCTATTGTTGAAGGAAGTTCATTTTTAGCAAATAATTATATTACTTCTGGACAAGGAACTCTATTCTATCAAAAATTTAATGTTGCACCTGGTGCAAGTAACCCTTATTCTCATCAGTATCAAACAAATATACAAGCACCAGCTGTTGAAGGAAACCAAACATATAATTCTTATAAATCAGCAAATGTATTAAATCAAACTTTTATTTTTGAAATACCTGTATTTAATTCTATGCCTGAATATACTTCACTTCCAAAAAGTGGAGATACAAATAATAATCTTAAATCATTAAGTGCTGATAATTATAAATTAACTCCTGCATTTGATGAAGATATATTAGAATATGAAGTTGAAGTTCCAATGGAATTACAAAAAATAAATATTTCTGCTACAGCTGCATCAAGTAAAGCAAAGGTTTCAGGCAATGGAGAATATGAACTTAAAGATAATGAAACAAATATCACTATTACTGTTACTAGTGAGGTTCAAGAAGAAAAAAAATATTTAGTAACTGTTAAAAAAGTTGATATAAAGTTAACCCCAAATGATATAGTTACTAATAGTAAATTAAATAAAGTTGATAATTTCATAACTAAAATTCAAAATGGTACTAAAGCAGAAACAATAAAAAATACATTATTAAATGCTGGGGCCACTAAAGTAGAAATATTTAATCAAAATGGAGCACTTGTTAAAGATAGTGATGTTCTTGCTACAAATTATAGAGTTGAAGTAAGTACACCTACTGAAACAAATAAATGGACTCTTTCAATTAAGGGTGATACATCTGGTGATGGGGATATTACAATACTTGATTTATTACAAGTTCAAAAACATATTAAAGGTGCTAAGAAGTTAACGGGTGCTAGCCTGCTTTCTGGTGATACATCTGGTGATGGAGATATTACAATACTTGATTTATTACAAGTTCAAAAACATATTAAAGGTGCTAAAAAGTTATAGGAGGTAAACAATGAATATAAAGAAATTATTAATTAGTATATTTATTACATTATTAAGTACATTTATGATTGTTAATAATGTTAATGCTGCTAGCGCATCTATAAGTGTATCAGCAAATAAAAGCCAAGTTATTGTTGGAGATACTGTTACAGTAACCGTTAAAATTTCCTCTTCTGAATTACTTGGTAGTTGGAAATGGTCTATGGATTATAACTCTAGTAAATTTAAAATGACTTCCGGTGAAAGCACTGTAAGTGATCCAGGTGATGGAAAAATAAAATCAAAGAGTTATACATATAAATTTAAAGCACTAGCCACTGGTTCATCTTCTATAGGAGTTAAAAATGTTGATGTACTTGATTGGTCAGAAAGAACACTTTCAGTTTCAAAAGGATCTAAAACAATAAAAGTTATATCTCAATCTGATTATCAAGCATCCCTATCAAAAAATAATAACCTATCTTCTTTATCAGTTGAGGGCCTTACTTTATCACCTTCTTTCAGCAGTAATACAACTGAATATAAAGTAGAAGCAAATGCTAATACAAATAGTGTTAAAATATCAGCTAAATTAGATGATTCAAAAGCAGACTTAGAAGGAGATGGAACATTCTCAGTTACTGAAGGAGAAAATAAATTTGTATTAACAGTAACAGCTCAAAATGGTAGCGTTAAGAAATATACAGTTATTGTTAATGTTATTGATCCTAACCCTATCAAAGTTACTATTGATGATAAAGAATATGTAGTTGTTAAAAGAGAAGCAAATTTAAAAGCTCCAGAAGATTATGTTAAAAATGAAGTAATAATTGATGAACAAAAAGTTCCGGGCTTTTATAACGAAACTAATAACTTTACCCTAGTTGGATTAAAAGACACTGAAGGAAATATAGAATTATTTATTTATGATAAAGATAAAAATGAATATAATAAATATACCGAAGCAACTCTAGAACAAGTAAAACTTTACCCTCTTAAAATGGATAAAGAAATAGAAAACTACAGTTCATCTAACGAAATTATTGACAACGTTAATTTTGAATCATTAAAATTAAATGATAGTAATTATTCAGTAATTCATGCAAGAAACTTGGATACAGGTAAAGATAATTATTATTTATATGATAGTATTACAAAAACATTAATAACATACACAGATGAATTTATTAAACCATATAAAGAAAAAATTACTGAATATCAAAAACTAATTATGATATTAGTTGGTGAAACTATATTAATATTTTTAATTTTAATTGGTATACTAATAAATAAGGTGCATAAAAATAATAAAAAAGTTAAAATGTTAAAACAAAAAGAAAAAGAACTTAAAGAAAAGAAAGAAGAAAAAAAAGTTGAAGAAATAGTAAAAACTGAAAGTAATGATATTAAAGAAGAAGTAAAAGAAAATAATCAATCATCTGAAGATAATAAAGAAAAAGATAATATTCAATTATCTAATGAAAATATAGAAATAAAAGATAATAAAAAAGTTTCAAAGAAAAAGAATAGTCGAAAGAAGTGATAACATGAAAATAAAACAAGTAATTAAAGCAATTTTTACAATAATACTTATTATCTTACAACTATTAAGTTTTGGTTTTTTTAGCTATAGTTTATTCCTATATAAAGGCGTTGAAACTTTTTATAGAATATATGGAATTATTATTTTGTTATATTTATTTATTTTAATGTCTTACCTACTTCTTAAAAGTGTTAGAAAGAAAAAAGTATTAGGCTTTATTATTTCAATTATTGTAACTATAATTATAATATCAATAGAATGTGGTGGTTACTATTATTTAACAAAAATATATAAATCTATTGATTCTTATAGTGAAAATACTAATGAATATTTCTCTTCCCTAGTTACATATGATAAAAATTTAAAAGATTATAAAGAATTAAAAGGTAAAACTATTGGAATAGTTTCCGATAAGAATGATATAGAAGGATATATTCTTCCTAATGAATTAATAAAAGAATTAAAACTTACTGATAATAATAAAATAAAAGAATTTGATTCAACAATTGAATTATTGTATGCACTAAAGAATAAAGAAATTGACGCTGCTTTCTTCAGTAGAAACTTTGCAGATATGTTTTATTCTTTAGAAGGATATGAAAATATCAAAGAAGAAACTAAAGTTCTTTATGAAGGATCTAAAATATATGAATCAAACGAAGAAGACATAAAAAGTGAGGGTGCTACATTAACTAAACCATTTACTATGTTATTAATTGGAGTTGATTCATCTAAAGATGGTGTTACTTCAGGATATAATGCAGATGTATTATTATTAGTTACATTTAATCCAAAAACTTTAAGAGCAACAATAACTTCAGTTCCAAGAGATATGTATTTAAAAACAGCATGTTCAGGAAGTAATTATAGAAGAATTAATACTACTACTTGGGGAAGTTCATCAACATGTGCTGTTCAAACAATTGAAAGATTATTTGATGTAGATATAGATTATTATGCAAAAATCAATTTTAAAGGTGTTGTACAACTAGTTAATGCAGTTGGTGGAATTGATGTAGATGTTCCCTATTCATTCTGTGAACAAAATAGTTCACGTGACTGGGGAGGAAACGATACAGTATTCGTATATGAAGGACAACAACATTTAAATGGTGAACAAGCATTAGCTCTTGCTAGAAATAGACATAAACCAAATGATGGTAGTAGTGCTGGAAGCAGTATGAATGAGTTCTGCCCTAAACTAAATGGTGGAAATAGAAATGATTACACTAGAGGTAAAAATCAAATGAAAGTTATCTTAGGTATCGCCAAAGCTGCTACTAAACTAAAAGATCCAAATCAAGCATTAGATATATTAACGAAGATTAAAGCAAACTTTCAAACAAATGTTAAAACTAGTGATGTTCTATCACTATATGGACTTGCAAAATCAATAGTACTTAATGATAGTGCTAACTTAGTTAATGTACAAAGAATGCAATTAAATGGTTATTCAGTTTATAGATACGTTTATGATCCAGTTTCAAAAAGTTATCCTGCAGTTACTATCCCTTATAAAGGAAGCATAAATGATATTAAAAAAGAAATAAATATTAACCTGGGTAATAGCAAGACATCCATGGTAAAAACTGCAGCATTTGATTTAAATAATTTATATGAGGATACAGTTATTGGCCAAGGAAGATATAGTGAGAGTAAAATTGCTGTACTTAAAGATGTTTCATCATATTCAGTTGATTCAATTAAAAGTTATGCAAAATCTAATGGACTATCACTTAAATTCATAGACGTAGATACTAAAAAAGAAGTATCAATTAATAATTTTTCAGAATATAAATTTCAATGGCAAGATGAACACCCAGATACAATATTATCACTTGTAAAAACCTTAACTATTTACGTTAAGAAAAAAGTAGTTACTACACCTACTACACAACAAACGACAAATAATACTAATACTGACAATAATAACAATGCTAACAACAATAATAGCGGTAATAATGATAATAATTCTGGTAACGATAATTCACAAACTGGTGATAATAATGGTGGAAATAATAATAACACTGGCAATGAAACACCTACTACTCCATCAACACCAAGCGAACCTGAAAAACCAACTGAACCTGAAAATAAAGAAGGAGAATAATTAAATTATTCTCCTCAGACTGTAGACAAACCTCAGTTTTTAAAAACTGAGGTTTTTGTTTGGAATAATTTTTGAAGAAAAAACAATATTTTTATAAAAATATCAGTAAAGTTAAGCATATTTTGCTTATTG
>CACYWH010000017.1 GCA_902778125.1 uncultured Erysipelotrichaceae bacterium
ATACTTTCAATTTCATCATTACTTTCTAATTCTCGAACAAGAGGTGCCATTTTAATAGCTTCAGGTCTTGTTCCAAATACACTTAATACTTTAATTTTTGACATAAACATCACCTAAATTACTTGTTTATTACCCTTTCTTTTAACAATATTCTTTAATTTTGATTCAATAAATATTTTAATCGGTTCGCTTACTACTTCTTCATTCCATGGAACAATTTGTAATAATCCACAACTGATATTATCGTCTTCTAACACCTTTTTACTTCTAATATATACTAATCTATTTAAAAGTATTTGCTTCTGTATTTCTTCAAAAGTATGCTTACTCAAATGATTCACATCATTAACATAGAATTCTACCAAATCAATTGTTTCAGACTTGTTTTTAATGTCAAAACTCTTTAATAATTTTAGCCATCTCTTGACCCATATATCTTTATTAAAAACCTTTGCAACCTCTTGAGCTCTTTTTCTAATTTCAGTTTGTTTTTCATAATTGTCAAGAACATTTTCAAGCGTGATAAGTAGGTCCTCTTCTGTTGGCTCTATCAAATATCCATTATATCCATTAATGATTAAATCACTTAATCCACCTATTCTTGTAGAAATAACTATATTACCAGTAGACATAGCTTCTAGACACGATAAACTTGTTCCTTCGCTATATAATGTTGGAATTAAAGATATATCAGATTTTTTATATACTTCGTTCATTTTATCTGGTGTTTGGCTGTAACAATAAATTTTTCCTGGATATTTTTTCATTTTCTTTTCAATATTCTTTACGTCATCATCAAAACCTTTACCGACAAAATGTATTTCAATATTATTATATTTTTCAAATAGTTTATCAACTATATTTAATAATAAATACATACCTCTAGGTTCATATAAGCGTCTAGGATAAGTAATAACTATTTTATCTTTCTTTTTCTTTAAACTATTATCAGGTGCAAACTTATTAGTATCAACATAATTAGGAATAACCTTGATTTTCTGGTTCCCTATCATAAAATCAATTGTTTGAAACCAGTTAGCAGTATTGGTATCAACAGAAACCATTTTATCACACATAGCTGCACTTTCTATCATTCGTAAATTTCTATTCCAAAAATCCAATCCATTTGTTTTTATAGATGATCGATTATCCCATGCAACACCATGACTTATACCAATTGAAGGTTTAGAACAATAAGGGTAGCATTCATAAAAAGCAGAATAGATATGTAATTGGGAAAAATACTTACTTGCACATTCATAATTTTTTGATTGTTCACAAATATATTCAACTGAATAATTTAATGGAATCCTTTTATTAGGAAGTCCAATTACATTTATATTATCAAACTTTCTCATAAATGGAATTTCAGCATTTTGATATATATCCATATTACATCCAATTTTTTTACAAACATTATATAAATCAACTAAATAGCGTTCCGCACCTCCAGAATAATAATTGTAACCATAATAATTAAAAAATGTAGCAGCTTTTGCAGTAATATTATTTTTATTATTATAATTAGACAAAACTTTTAATGTCTCTATGTTTTCAGTTAAAGACTTAATTTTTTCTGAAAGACCACTAATGCTTCTAATTGGTATACAATTATAAAAGCTATTTTTTAAACTACTTCTTTTTCTCTTGGTAATAAATACAAATGATCTGTAAAGAAAATATTGACTTAAAAAATACTCTGATATTCCATAATATCTTTCTTTTTCTTTTGGTTTATTCATAATGTAAAATAAATTGTACTGATACTCTAAATTTTTTAGCAATTCAATAACTTCTGCTATGTTATAAGACGAATCAACAACTATATCTATTGCACCTACTTTAAATTCAATATTTTCAAATACTCTATTATCAACATTAGAATTCCTTTTCCACGCTTTCCTATCAGCTAAACGTTTATTTAATCCTTTTATTCCAGAATCCTTAACTATTAATGCTGCCTTTGTCAACTTTGCTATTTTTAACTTATTTAATACTCTATAATTTCTTACATCATAATCATTCATAAAACACTCCTAAAATTTTTCCATTATATTTTCCATTCTTTTTTGCCATGTGTTTTTGGAAACAATATCATCACATTGGCGTATTATCTCATAGCGATTATAATCAGTTAATAATGAATCTATCTTCTCAATTACATTTTTAGCATTTACTATTTTTACTATATCGCACCTATATTTTCTCATTTCATATATATTCGTACTTATTACAGGAATATGCATAGCCATATATTCAAAAAATTTAACTGGTGATACACTATTTGTCAATTTTGAAATCTTAAATGGAATCATTGCCACATCAAAAAAGCAACCATATTTTTTTAAATTCAAATACTTTTTAGGGCCTAAAAATTTCACGTTTTGAAATTCATAATCCTCAATATTATCAAGTAAATCCTCGTTTATTTTACCAATGATAACTATATTATACTTATTAGATTCATCAATTTTTTTAATTAAATCAAAGTCAAACCAATACTCTATTGCACCATAATATCCTATTATTGGCTTATCTTTAGCTATTGACTCTTCTAAATCTTTTGGCATTTTAACTTCTGTTTTATCTTGAAGAAAATCCATAGCATTTACTGCATTTGGACATAAGTAAGCATCACTTCTACTCTTTACATACTTTTTTAAGTTTCTTGCACTATATGTTACGATATCTGCATTTTTAACTAATTCACCATATATTTTTTTGCTATATTCATTATAATAAGACATAAAGTCAAGTCTATCAAGCACATCAAACCATAAAGTGCTATTAGGAAAGAATTTCGCATATATGTATTGAAGAAAATATGTGATAAGAATAATGACACGTCTATTTTTTATAAGTGGTATAAGCTTTGTTTGATCATTAATCAAAAAAACATTTTTATATTTTTCTTCTATTTTAAATTTTTCATTATGTAATTCTTCACAGAAAAAGCATAAATATCCATTTTCACCCATAACTCTCAAAAAATGATGTGGTCTTTGTATTGGATACCAATTTACTGCTACTGGATAAATTACAATACCTTTATATTTTTTGTTTTCTATATTAATTTTGAATTCTTCAAGTTTTTTATCCACATCATTATTATAAGCTGTAAAATATTCATTTTGTTTTATTGATATATAATTCTTAATATGGTTTATTTCATTTATGTTTTTTTTCATTCACTATACCCCCACTAACTGAATTTAAATATTTATGACAAATTGAATTAGTACTTCCAACATTCACAATTCTACCCTTATTAAGCCATATTGCCCTATTACATAAATCTCTTATACTGTCAATACTATGTGAAACAAACAATACAGTAGTTCCTCCATTTATCATTTCCATCATTTTAGCTTTAGATTTTTCTTGAAAAGCAATATCACCTACCGATAATATCTCATCAACTATTAATACTTCTGGGTCCACTAATGTTGCGATAGAAAAAGCAAGCCTTGCTACCATACCTGATGAAAAATTTTTAAGAGGGACATCTATAAAATCCCATAGTTCAGCAAAATCTATTATTTCTTTAAATCTTTTTTCAATAAAATCTCTATTATATCCCATAACAGCGCCATTCAAATAAACATTTTCTCTTGCTGTTAAATCCATGTCAAATCCTGCGCCAAGTTCAATCATTGGACAAACGGTTCCTCTAACCTTTACAGTTCCATTCGTAGGTTTCATAACACCAGCCACTATTTTAAGGAGAGTACTTTTTCCAGCACCATTAGGGCCTATTAATCCAATAACTTCACCTTTTTTAACTTTTAAATTAATGTCTTTTAATGCCCAAAATTGATTTTCTTTTTTTATTTTTTTTCTTTCCTTTAGTTTTTTAATAGATAAAGAATCTACAAACCATTGTTTTAATGAAAATCCTTTATCTATATCTAAATTAAACATCATAGAGACATTATCTAATTCAATCATATATTTTTCTTTTTTCATGTGAACTCCTATACATAATAAATGAATTTATCTTGCTTCTTTTTAAACAAGAAAACACCAAATGCTAATACTAATACACTAGATATAAAACAAGCAACCCATGATTCTATAGAAGGCATTTGTCTGTAAATAATTATCATTCTTGCAAAATTTATATAATTATACATAGGATTTAACTTTAATATTGGAATCATCCAAGAATCCAATATATTAATATCATACATAATAGGCGTCAAATACATCATAAACATTACTATAACTCCATATATATAATAAATATCACGTAAGAATACTGCTATAGTAGATAATATCAAACTTACTCCAAGTGTAAACATAAATAAGCAGATTACAGCATATGGTAAAAGTAAATGTAACCATGTAATCTCTGTACCAGTTAATATTATTACTGCATATAATGGAATTAATGTTAATAAAAAGTTAATACCCACAAATAAACATTTAGATAAGGGAAATATCCATTTTGGGATATAGACTTTATTAATAAGTGAAAAGTTTGCAACAACACTACTCATCGCTAGGTTACTTGCTTCACTAAAATAATTAAACATAACAAGCCCTGATAATAAATAAACCAAATAATTTATGCCTGGTGTTGAAAATTTAAATACGTTTGAAAATACAACTGCCATTACACTCATTGTTAAAACAGGATATAATAAACTCCATAATACACCTAGAACACTCCTTTTATACTTTACTTTAAAGTCTCTAGATATTAATTGGTTTAATAAAAAACTATATTTTTTTAAATTTCTTATTACATTTGCTATCATTTTGATTTTCCCTTTCTAATATCATTTACAAATTTAATATTATTATCATAAAATCTTCTGATTCTTTTAGGATCAGTAACAATTCTATATAACCATTCTAAATTTATTTTTCTCATAAACAAAGGTGCTCTTCTTTTATTACCACTAAGAACATCTAGTGATCCCCCTACACCAATAAACATACCTTTGTTTAATCTACTGTATACATCATTAATAAATAACTCTTGACTTGGAACACCAAGTGCAACAACAGTTAAATCAGGCTTTAACGAAATGATTTTATCTTTTACAACTTCATAATCATTTACATAGCCATGTTCATGACCTAATATTTTGATGTTTTTATAATCATTTTTAATAACGTTAATCATATCATTATTAACTTTTTCAGTAGCGCCAAATACAAATATGGACCCTTTTTTTTCATTTAATATATTAAGTGTATATGTTAAAACTTCTATTCCAGGATATCTTTTTATTCTTTTTTGAAATGTCTTTTTTAGTGCATAACTAATAGATATAGAATCAGGAACTAATAAAGTATCATTTCCAATTACTATATCTTGATACTTTTTATCTTTCATTGCATACATACATGTTTCTGAATTCATTGTTATTAAGAATAATTTCTCTTTATTTGAAATAGATTTCTCAATAGTATTATTCACATTGTATTTACTGCTTTGTTTATAAAGCTTATAAAGTATATGTGCCATAGTAATATTTTGAGAAGTTAATGCATACTTTGATTCATATTTAGTTAAATTATCTACTATGTATTCAGTTTTTTTAGACCATGTATTTTGAATAGCAATTGATTTTTCTTTTTCATAATAAGATTTACTTAGCCCTTTTAAAGACTTATTTATATTATTCAAAAATTCTTCGTATGTTTTACTATTCAAAACAGGACTATATTTTCTACATTCATTCATATCAGTAGAAACTATAGGTTTAGACAAAGCCATATATTCGAATATCTTTATTGGATTAGTACTTTTTGTTATATCATTTATCTTAAATGGGAGTAAACATACATCAAACTTTGATGCATAGTAAGGTAATTCTTTATAATCAATATTGCCAATATAATGAATATTCTTATATTCACTTAGATTAGCATTGTTAAATGATGTATCATATTTTGATCCAATTATGACAATATTACAATCTTTCTTTTCATTAGCAATATATTTAATTAAATCATAATCAAACCATGATGCTAAGGCACCATAATATCCTAAAATTGGTTTATTATTTTTTAATATGTTTTCATATGTTTTATTGTATTTAAAATCTTTTTCTAATGATGAAAAATGATTATAATCTACGCCATTAGATACATATATAATATTCTTTTTACTCTTTCTTTTTTTAATCATATCATTTAGTAACCTATCCGCTGTACACATTACAAATGTATCTTTATTATCTATAACATAATTATGTATTAATGAAACATTATAAGGTAATTTATCCGTACCTGCTAAAGATGGTGAAAGCTCATCTAAATAATCATATAAAAAATTATATCCATTAGATACATATTTCATTATTGTTTTATCACTAATATCCCAACATGTACTTGCTGTAAATAAATATTTAGGTTTATCAATATTATTAATTAAATTATGAAATGTCCTATTAAATTTATAAAACGAAAAATTAACTAGATGTAAATTATCATTAATAGAATGAATAAAATCTACTTTATCAGTTAATCTAGTTACCTCAAAAAAAACAAGAGTTTTATTATTAGACAACTCAAGTGCTAATTGTTGTGGTCTTTGAAACAATGGTATATTAAAACCGATAGAACTTCTCCAAATAATAATTCTATCATAATCACTATCAAGTATACTTTCAAGTTTACTAATTATTGTATTTTTATTTTTATTATATTTAATTAGTTTAATAAGACTAATTTTACTAAGATAATCATAATATATTTTTATACAAGATTTCTTTAAAGCACTAATTATACCGTCTCTTTTAACTTTACTAATAAATTTCTGAAATAAATTAATAAAATTTTTCATAATACTACCACAAAATATCTTTACTCCTCTTAACATTATTTTAACATGTCAAGTGATACTTTACAAGGAATATAATAATTTTCTACTGTATATATGACAATAATTTAAAAAATCTTTAGTTTTACTAAAGATTTTTTTAAATTTCATTAATTTTATTTAATAATTCTTCAATTAATACTTTTTCTTGATTACCTGTATCCATATTTTTAACAGTAACAGAGTTTTCTTTCAATTCATCTTCACCAAGTATTATTACCTTTTTAATTTTCTCTCTATTCGCTATATTCATTGCTTTTTTCAATTTAATATTATTAAGTTCAGTTAATACTTTATATCCACCTTTTCTTAATAAATCTGATATTTTAAATAGATTATAATCATTATCAAAAGCATAAACATATACATCATATTTATTTAAGCTTTCTTTTTCTTTATCCTTTAATAATTCATACATTGGCTCAAGCCCAAAAGAACAACCAATTGCTGGATAAGTATTACCATCATTTAAGAAGTTAGTTATGATTTTATCATATCTTCCTCCACCACCTAATGCGGATTTAAAATTAAGTGATGAATCAAATACTTCCCATACTGTACCAGTATAAATCTCAAGTCCTCTTGCTAAAAAAGGGGTAAACACACAAAGTTCATTTAATTCTAAATCATTAATTAATTTATTAAGTTCATTTAATTCATATAAGCCTTCTCTTAAATTATCATTTAGATTATCAAATGCTGCATTTAATTCCTCTAATGACTTATCAAAATATTCAAATACTTTATCAATAATATCTTTACTTGTATGTTTAATTAATTCCTCTTCTATATCCTGTCTACTAATTTTATCTAATTTATCAACAGATAATATAAATGAACTAATATTTTCATTTAAGACACCACAATATTCAAGTAAACCACTTAAGAATTTTCTATTGTTATATCTAATTTCTACATTGATATTTAATTTTTTAAATACATCACGTGTCATCATGAAATATTCTATTTCTGCATAAGGACTTTCAGTACCACATGCATCAACATCACATTGATAAAATTCACGTGCTCTTCCTAATTTAACAGGTCCATCTCTAAATACCTTACCTATTTCATATCTTTTAAATGGAAGAATTAATCCTTTATTCATACCAATTACTTTAGAAAAAGGAACTGTTAAATCATATCTTAATCCTATTTCTCTATCACCTTGATCAGTTAATTTATAAACTTCTTTTAATATTTCAGCGCCACCAGCATATTTACTAGCTAGTAAATCATAATAACATAATACAGGTGTTTCAAGTGGTAAAAAACCATAAGATTCAAATGTATTTCTAAGTACATTTATAATTTTATTTCTAATAATTTGTTCTTCAGGTAAGAAATCATTAGTTCCTTTTAAATTCATTAATTTAAAATCTTCTTTCATTATCTTCCTCTTCCCTCACTTCTTATTCCATCATATATTGCATTTTCAATATAACTTGTAAACATTTTCCTATTATAAGTCTTTTTAAACTCATCTTCAATCATAATTAACTTTGTAAGTAAACTTTTATACTCAGATGCATTTAAATGCTCTTTATATTTATTGATAACAATTCCTTTTAATCTATTTATTTCATCAAGAACCATTCCAACATCATCTTCAGTAGTATCATCATCATTTAATATCTTCATCATAAAGCTAATTACTTTATCTATTTTTTTATTTATTCTTTGTTTTATATATGATTCACGTAATTTACTATCAACTATTTTTACATTTCTTGCTTTAATATTAAGATTTTTAACATTATTTTTAGGTTTAACATCGAGTCCTTCCATCTTAATACTATAATACATTAATTTCATTTTTTCTTGATTTTTATCAATTACGTATTTCATATTACAAAACCCTCCTACAACAAATCATCCCTATATTCTTTTGTTATTCTTTTTCTTTCACTATCTCTATACTCATTAATTAATTTGTGATTACCATTTACTAGAACTTCTGGAACTTCCATTCCTCTAAAAACTCTAGGTTTTGTATATACTGGATAGTCAAGCAAGCCATCATTAAAACTTTCAGTTTCAAGACTTTCTTTTGTTATAACACCATCTATGAGTCTAACTACTGAATCAGTAATCATCATAGATGGAAGTTCACCACCAGTTAATATAAAGTCACCTATTGAAACTAATTCATCAGCAAGTGTATAAATTCTTTCATCAAATCCTTCATAATGACCACATATTATTATCAGATGCTTTTTATCTTTAAACTCATATGCCTTTTTTTCATTATAAGTTTTACCACGTGGTGTTAATAAAATAACACATGAATCTTCATCTTTAACACTCTCAACAGCATTAAAAACTGGTTCACACATCATTATCATCCCACCACCACCACCAAATTGATAATCATCTACTTGATTATTTTTGTATGGTGTAAAATCTCTAATATCAATTATGTTTATTTCGACTTTTTCTTTTTCTATTGCCCTTTTAATAATACTTTCAGTTAAAAAGCCATCAAACATATGTGGAAATAATGTTAATATATCTATTCTCATAAAAATACTCCTATGTCATGAAAATATATTCTTTTATTTATTTTATCATATTTTTCAATAAATGCATCATTATAAGGAATATATTTATCATTAACTTTTATTAACTTATTACCATTGTCACTTCTATATTCAGTTATTTTACCAACTAGTTTATTATCATTATATACTTCATAATTAACTAAATCACTTATTAATATTTCATTGTCACTAAGTTCTAATGAATCCTCATTAATATAAACATTAGAGCCTTTATACTTTAAAACATCATTAATGTAATCTATTCCATAAAATTTAACCATATCAAATTGTTTATGTTTTCTATAACTTTCTATTTTAAGTTCATCTTTTGTAGAACCTACATATAAATAATTATCTTTATTAAATACTCTATCTTTATATTCAAAAGAACTTATAATTCTAACTTCACCCTTTAGTGCATGAGTGTTAACTATCTTACCTACATAAATATATTTCATTATAAATTCTCCTTATATAAATGATATAAAACTATTCCATTTGATACTGAGACATTTAAACTTTCACACGCAGAATTCATACTAATTTTAATAATCCTATCACATTTATTTAAGACTTTCTCACTAACACCATTGCCTTCATTTCCAAAAACGACAGCATATCTATCAAGTTTGCTAACATTTTCTAGTGATTCATTAGTGTGAAGAGATGTACCAATCAAAGTAATATTTTTAGATTTAATTTCATCTATTACTTTGTCTATATCATCTATTATTATATTTGTGTTAAAGATCATACCACCTGTACTTCTTAAAACTTTTTCATTATATGGACTTACACTATCTTTAGAAAAGATAACTGTATCAATGTCGAAAGCAACACTATTTCTTATAATAGTACCAGCATTTCCAGGATCTTGTACTCCATCAAGAATAACTATTTTATTACCAATAGTATTATTATTAATAATTTTAGAGACACCAAGAAGTCTAGGAGTACTTTTTAAATCACTTAAACTTTTCATAACATCTAAAGTTACATTATCATATTTAAAATCATAATTACAACCATATCCATCAAGAACATATAATTCAACTAATAAATTGTTTTTTAAAGCCTCTTCTACTAAGTTTTCACCCTCAATAACAAATAATCCTTTTTCTAAAGAATACTTTTTATTTAATAATTTACGTATCTCTTTTATTCTATTATTATCTTTAGATGTTATTAACATAATTATTCCTCCTTTAATACTTTCTGCGCATCTTTATAATCTGGTTTATACTTTTTAACATATGCCCAAAACTTCTTAGAATGATTAAATTCAAGTAAATGTGAAAGTTCATGTATAATTACATAATCAATCTCATTAATGCTATATTTAATTAAATCGGAATTTAATTTAATGAGTTCATTTCTTTTATTACAATATCCCCATTTTCTTCTCATTTTCCCAATCATTAATTTAGGAAAAGGAATATCTTCCTCAAATAAATTATAACATACTTTAAGTCTATCATTAAACACTCTATCACATTCATTTTTCAAAAATGTTTTTAAATATGTCTTATTCTTAACAAATACTTGGTCACCAACAAATTCTATTTTATTAACTGTATTTAAAACAACAGCATCATATTTATTACCCAAATAATAAAAAGATTCCTCTTTTTCCTTTTTCTTTTGAACATGATTATCCATTTTAACAATAGATGATATATTACTCTCTATAAAAGATTTTATTAAATATTTAGGAGTTAAATAATTACATGTAATATATATGCCATCCTCTTTAACTCTTAAATACATATTCTTATTATTCTTACGAGTTATATAAACATTATAAATTTTTCCATTGATATCAATCTGCATAATAAATCACAAAAATATTATAACATAAAAATAAACTTGATTTCTCAAGTTTATCAGTATTCAATATTTTTCTTATTAACTTCAATTGCTGGACGAACGCCAATATAATTATTAACATTATGTGTATTACTAGAAATCTTATTAAACAAACCAGAAACATAGTTTACATAATAAATAGTACTTACATAGTTTTCAAGCCAGAACCCATCAATATAAGGTGAATTATTTGTAGAATTTGTAAAACGTGTATTTTCAAGTAAAAACAAACATGCACTTAATCCGTTAGCCCTTGTAATATTATCACTACACCCATTCGCAATCTCTTGATATGTTAAAAAACGCGCTGCCCTATTTTCATAAGTAAAGGTTGATAAATTATATGAACTTTCATCATATATTACTACAACACCACCATCTGAAGTCTTTATTTGTCTAGTAGACTCAGTTAAACTAACATTACTCCATTGAGATGTTGTCGGTAACTGTAAATATCCAACATTTGGTCCCTCCCAAGAGACATCACCATAACTGTATGCATCTTCGCTGTTTGAAATGCCATTCGTCACATTATTATAATATATTAAAGTAACATATTCGCTTGAAGTATCTGCATCTTTAGGCGATACATAATAAAATCTTTCAGTATTTGAATCATATGTACCATCTCCATTAACATCACAATCAAATGCATCACCAACCGACAAAGTACCATTGGTTCCCAAACTACCATAAGTAATTGTAGCATTATCTTCAAATCCAGCACCTCTACAAGAATACCTATTATCTGTAGCTTTACATATACTAGTATGTAATGATGTTGCTCTTCTACATATTATTTTTTCTTCTCCCGAATTTAAGCCACTTCCATCTATCACAAGTTTATCTTCTTCTGATAAATCACTTACTACTTTTATATCATTTTTAACAACATCTTCTATTATTCCACTTTTACTATATTGATATTCTCCATTTGTTACTTGTAATTTGGTTATTTGTCCATTTCCATTCATTTTTACATAGTATTTTAATTTTGAATTTCCTGTTAGTGGTAGCTTTTTTGTACTACCATCTGCATTTGTCCATGTTTGGGCATTTCCTCCTTCAAGTAAATATTGTTGTTTCGCAGTTCTAAGTATAGTATTAATTTCATTACTAAATGTATCAATTCTTGCTTGATTAAACATTCTTAAAACTGCTGGTAATGCCATTATTACTAGTATTGCTAATATTGCTATTACTGCTAAAAGTTCTACTAATGTAAATCCTTTATTATTTTTCATCTATTATCACCTATTATTAATTATAATTATTTTAATATAATTTATCAAGATTAAAAAAAGAGTCAAATGACTCTTAAAAATCTCTATTTCTTAAAAATGCAGGCATTTCTAATTCTTCATCTTCTTCTGTAATTTCTTCAGTTGGTTTCTTCTCACCTTCAATAGATCTATATAAAGGTTCAGTTGAATCTTCAAATCCTGTAGCGATAACTGTTACTACTATTTCATCAGTTAAAGCTTCATTAATAACAGCACCAAATATAATGTTAACATCAGTATTAGCAACTGCTCTTACTACTTCAACAGCATCCTCAGCTTCAAATAATGTCATTGAATTACCACCAGTAATATTAACAATACAATCAGTAGCTCCATTAATTGTTTGTTCTAATAGTGGGCTATTAACAGCTTGTTTAGCAGCTTCTACAGCTCTATTATCACCAAAACCAACTCCGATACCAATTAAAGCATCTCCTCTATCTTCCATGATAGTTCTAACATCAGCAAAGTCTAAGTTAACAAGTCCTGGAACAGAAATTAAATCAGATATTGATTGAACTCCTAATCTTAAAACATTATCAACTTCTTTAAATGCTGCATTTAAAGGTGTAGATCTATCAATTAAATCTCTTAATCTATCATTTGGAATAACAACTATAGTATCAACATGTTTTCTAAGTTCATCTAAACCTACTAAAGCATAATCCATTCTCTTCTTACCTTCGAATTTGAATGGTTTAGTTACAATAGCAACTGTTAAGCACCCTAAATTTTGCGCTATTTCAGCAACAACAGGAGCAGCTCCAGTACCAGTTCCACCACCAAGACCACATGTAACAAATACCATATCAGCGCCTCTTAAAGCATCTTCAATTTCTTCTTTTGTTTCAAGAGCGGCTTCTCTTCCTACTTCGGGTTTAGTACCAGCGCCTCTTCCTTTAGTAATTGTCTTTCCTAATTGAATTTTATGTTCTGCATTTGAAGCATTTAATACTTGTTGATCAGTATTCGCAACAATAAATTCTACTCCGCGAAGACCAGAATCAATCATTCTATTAACTGCATTACATCCGCCACCACCAATACCAATTACTTTGATATCAGCTATTTGATCCATTTCTAACTTATTATTCATAGTTCACTCCTTAATTATTGAAAAAATATCCATATATTTTTCCGAGTATTGTATTATTATTATTTGTTTTTTTAACACTAACTAATTCTTCTTGCTTTTGTGATGACACTGTATAAGCAAGTTTGTTTCTGAAAGACAATTTATCATGATAATACTTAATCAAGCCCAAAGCACTAGAATACTTATTATGCCTACAACCTATTTCATGAACTTTAAATCTTTCCATCTCTTTTCCGAATGATTCATCAACTACTAAATTGAAATCATTAAGTTCAGTTATTCCCCCTGTAAATATTATATAACTAATTTCTAATTTTGTTAAGAGATTTATTTGTTTTTTGGAAAGTTCCAGTATTTCTCTTATTCTTGAACAAATTATCTCACTTATTTCATATTGATTAATTTTTATGTTTTCATTTTTATTATTTACTACTTCTTCACTCCATGAAGTAGATGCATTCCTTTTACTAGCAAGTGCAAATTTTTCTTTTAAATCTCTTGCTTTGCTTCTTGGAATATCATATATATAACAAATATCTCTATCAATATTTCTACTTCCAATATCTATATTTTCAGTCTCTATTAATATTCCTCTTTTAAATATACTAACTTCTGTTTTTTCATCTCCAATGTTTATAACAGCGGTGTTCTTTTTATCTAAAGTCGAATTTTTAAATTCATAATAGTCTCCTACGCTACCAAAATTAATATCAACAACACCAACACCTATATTTTCAAGTAAAGATATTGAATTATAAACATTCTTTTTAGGAACTAAACTCATTATTGCTTTACATTTCAATGTATTAGACTCCATTCCATTAGGATTATGAGTTTTTTTATTATTGTCTAAGGCCCATTCAATTGGCATAATACTTACAAATTCTTTATTACTAGGTATTTTATTTACTACGCAAGATTGAAGAGTATTAATAATTTCTTCACTACCTATAACCTTAGTTTCATTTTTTACATCCGTAGAGCCTTCAACTAAAATAAATTCAGCATAATATGAAGGAATAGTTAGAATAACTTTATCTATTTTGATATTTAAAACTTCTTCACATCTTGAAAATACTTCTTTAAGGGATATTATTGCTTCTTCTGCATCAACTATTATACCCTTTTTTATTCCTTTAGATTTAACTTCGGATACAGCAAGAATATGAACTTCATTTTTATAAACTTCACCTACAACCAACTTAACAGTTGAACTACCAATATCTAAACTTGATATGATTTCTTTCATGTATCCTCCTAATTTAATAACATTATATCAAAAAAAATTTTAATTTTAAAGATATTATTACCATAGTATCTCATTCTAAAAAGATTATAGCATAATTTATTAAAATAAAAAAGTACCAGTATAACTGATACTATTTTGTAAGTGATACAACTGCTGTAGAAGAAGCTACTTTTAAAAGTTCTTCATTAGTTAAATTATCACTAATTATATAATAATCTTTACCATCCATGGTCCAGTTAAGAGTTGTACCCGTTAAAGAACCAAGTACATTTTCATAAAATACCAGTTCTCCTGATGTAGTAGTAATTTCAAATTCTTCAGGTGCTTTACTTGCCTCTTCTATTAAAGTGAATCCTTTTTCACCAGTAAAAGTCAATATTACTCTTTCAGAATTTTCTGTTTTAATAGTTTCCTCATTTTTAAATAAAGTTCCCTCCGGTAAATACATAGGATATACTACATCTGTTATTTTATTTACAGTACAACAATCGTTTGCAACTGTACTTTTAATATCAAATATTTCTTTATCAAATTTTGGTTTAAAGTCAATCTTAGAAATATTTAAAGTAATATTTGCTATACCATCTTTATTATATACCTCTACTTTTTTAGGAACATAGTCTTTACCAAATGTAATCTTTTGGCTTATAAGTGCACTATTATTTGGATAGCTTACACTAGAAGTTAAATAATAATTATCATCTTTCTCTTCGAATACTACATTTGAATCATTCTCTAAATCTTTAAGTAATGAAGATAAGATATATGCTTGACTACTATTGTATGGCCACTCACTTTGGAATTTAAAACTTTTATTTAAATCAGGAGTAATAACATAAACCCCATCATCGTTTTTAAGTATTATTTGTTCATGGTTATTATCTTTATTTATAAGAGAAGCTTTATAATAATCACCCTCTAAATAATTTACAGTCACATCATAATGATATAAATCTTCATTACTAATTATATCCATTTGACCTGTTAATTCGTACTTTTCATTACCAAGTAATTTTTTATATTCCGATATAACTTTACCACTATCCATTTTTGAACAACCTATCATTAAAAAACAAGTACAAATACATAAAATAAATTTCTTAATATTAATTCCCCCTCTTTGATAAATTATATTTAATAAATTTTTTATTATGATTATTTTAATGGAAATATTTGGATAATTTTTATATGTGTATAAATATTAGTTATTGGTTAAGAATATTACTAAAGGAGGAACAATGAATACACTATACAAAATAGCATTAAGTCTTGTAATAATTGGAGCCTTAAACTGGGGAATGATTGGAATTTTTAATGTTAATTTAGTTTCCCTATTATTTGGTACTGATACTTTTATGACTAATCTAATATATGCATTAGTTGGTATTTCTGGTTTAATAGCATGTGGAATATTAATGCAACCTCTTGATGAGCATAGTCGTGAAAGATTAATTAGAGAACATAGATAATATTTTAATATATTAATATGCTAGTATATTACAAGAAAAAACACATCAATTGATGTGTTTTTAATTTAAATTATAAACCTAAAGATGCTTTATCAATTTTGAATCCAGGACTCATAGTTGATGATAAGCTTATGCTCTTAACAAATGTTCCCTTAACACCAGATGGTTTGTTTTTAACAATTTCTGCTACTATAGCTCTTAAATTTTCTTCTAATTTAGCTTCGCTAAAAGATAATTTACCTATAGAGAAATGAACATTTCCATAAGAATCATTCTTATATTCAACCATACCTTTTTTAATATTAGATATAGCGTCTTTAACATTAGTTGTAACTGTTCCTAATTTTGGGTTTGGCATTAAACCTTTAGGTCCTAACACTTTACCTAATTTACCTAAAGCAGGCATCATTTCTGGAGTAGCTACGATAGTATCGAAATCAAACCAATTTTCTTTTTCGATTTTTTCTAACATATCTTCAGCTCCACAATAATCTGCTTCAGTAGCTTCAGCAGCTTTAGTTTTAGTAACAACTAATACTCTTTTAGTCTTACCTGTTCCATTTGGAAGAACAAAACTACCTCTAACGTTCATATCTGTCTTTTTAGCATCGATATTTAAACTTAATACTAAATCTACAGATTCGTCAAATTTTCTAGTTTTAAGACTTTTAAGAACCTTGATCGCTTCAGTAACATCATAATTTTTAGTCTTATCAACATTACCTAATGCTTCCACATACATCTTACTATGTTTTTTCATATTTACCTCCTTATGTGGTATTTGGATTATCTTATATTCTTACGAATTACTCTTCGCTTTCGTTATTTTCTTCTTTAGTTTGTTCTGTTGATTCTACTTCAACATTAGCAGAACCTTCAGCCATTGCCTTAGCACTTTCTTCCATTTCTTCTAGTTCTGCTTCTAATTTTTGAGCTTGTGCTTCAGCTTCATGAGCTTCACGAGCTTGTTCTTGAAGTTCTTGATCATTTAGACCTTTAACAGCAATTCCCATATTTCTAGCAGTTCCAGCAACAATATTAACAGCTGCATCTAAATCATATGCATTCAAATCTGGCATTTTAGTTTCAGCTATTTTCTTAATATCATCTTTAGAAATAGTTGCAACAACATCATTAGCACCCTTTTTACCTGCTTTTTCAATTCCAGCAGCTTTCTTTAGTAGTGTTGGTGTTGGTGGAGTTTTTAGTACGAAGTCGAATGTTCTATCTTCATAAATAGAAATTTCAACTGGAACTATATCTCCCATTTTTTCTCTAGTTGCATCATTGTACTTAGTACAGAATTCTTGTAGATTAATTCCCGCAGGACCTAAAACAGTTCCAACTGGTGGAGCTGGTGTAGCTTTTCCAGCAGGTATTTGTAATTTAATTTTCTTTACAACATTCTTTGCCACGAAAAACACCTCCTATAATTAGTTTTAATTTTTTCGCAAGTGGTTCACGATAATCCTTAATCTCCCACTTCTAATTTATATTATATTAAAATATAAATCGACTAATTCATAATAGCATAATCTCCCCATAAAAGCAAGAAAAATAATGCATTTTTATGCATTATTTTAGTAATTTTCAGCTTTAATTTCCATATAACTTTCTGGATGTTTACATACAGGACATACTTTTAATGCTTTTTTACCCTTATATACATGTCCACAATTTCTGCATACCCAGATTTTTTCTTCATCACGCTCAAAAACTAAGTTGTTTTCAATATTGCCTATTAATTTCATATATCTTTCTTCATGATGCTTTTCAATTTCACCAACTTGTTCAAAAAGTCTTGCTATTTCAGCAAATCCTTCTTCACGTGCTGTTTCAGCAAATGATTTGTACATATCAGTCCATTCATAATTTTCACCATTAGCTGCATCTTTTAAATTTTCAAGTGTTGATGGTACCTCACCACCATGTAATGCTTTAAACCATAATTTAGCGTGTTCTTTTTCATTACCAGCAGTTTCTTCAAATATTGCTGCAATTTGTTCATATCCTTCTTTTTTAGCTTTAGAAGCATAATAAGTATATTTATTTCTAGCTTGGCTTTCACCTGCGAAAGCAGCCATTAAATTTGCTTCAGTTTTACTTCCTTTTAATTCCATTATAATACCTCTTTTCTTAATAAAATTATTATATCATTTAAAAAAAGTAATGACAACATTACTTTTTACATTTTTGTTACTTGAACTAAATCTACTTCTACTGGTGTTTCTTGTCCGAATAAATCTATTAAAACTGTTAGTTTTTCATTTTCTTTATCTTGACTTTCTACTTTACCAAACATACCTTTGAATGGACCATCAATAATTGAAATACTGTCTCCAACTTCAACATCTGTATTAATTGGTTTAACATTTTCAACTCCATCACCAATAAATTTCTTAACTTCTTCAGGTGAAAGTGGAATTGGTTTAGCGCCCTTACCAGAAGATCCAATAAATCCTGTTACTCCTGGAGTATTACGAACAACATACCATGCTTCATCACTCATAATCATTTGAATTAAAACATATCCTGGAAACATTTTACGAACTTTTTCTTTTTTAACTCCATCCTTAATTTCAACTTCAGTTCTCTCAGGAATAATAACATTAAATATATTATTTTCCATTCCCATACTTTCACGTCTTGATTCTAAATAATCTTTTACTTTTTGTTCATGTCCTGAATAAGCATTAACAACATACCATAATTTTTTCTCTTCTTCCATTAGAATAGCCCCCTTAAAAATGCAAATATTGCATCAAGACCATAAAAGAACAATCCAAAGAATACAAGCATAACAATTGTAATACAAGAATATTTTACTAATGTTTTTCCATCAGGCCAACGAACTGTTTTAGCCTCTTTTCTAACCCCTTTAAAGAAGTTCTTTATTTTTTTCATATACTCCTCCAAAAAAAAACACTTTCATGTGATATCTAAATATTATCATAATTATTTAGGTATTTCAAGTGTTTTTAATCAATTTCCAATATTTCATTAATCATAATTCTTTTACCATCAATAGTTAATAAATAATCAACACTTCTAGATATAATTGTAAAATCACTTTCATAATCTTTTGTTTTAATATGAATTTTTTTCTTATAAACAAAATCATTTGATTTAAATAATTTATCTATTTTATTTCTTATTTCTGATATACTCATATATTCTTCTTTTTCTTCTAATTGATTATCTTTATATGAATAGTACACTTCCGTATTATGACTAATCTTTTTGTCTATTTTATTAACAAAAATCTTAGGTAATTTATTCATATTATCACCTAAGATATTATATTTATTTAATATTCTAAATATTCTTTTCTTTTTATATCTCTTTCTTTTATTGCTTCACGTTTATCGTATAATTTTTTACCTTCACATACTGCCAATTCTATTTTTACTTTACCATGGTTAAAATATACTTTTAAAGGAATTAATGTCAATCTTTTAAGATTTATTTGATTTTCAATTTTAATTATTTCTTTTTTATGAAGTAATAATTTTCTTTCTCTTCTTTCATCATGATTAAATATATTCCCTTCTTCATATTTACCAATAAACATATTTGTTAAATATATTTCACTATTCTTTACTCTTGCATATGAATCATTTATATTGGCATTTCCTTTTCTAATACTTTTAATTTCAGTACCTTTAAGTTCTATACCCGCTTCATATGTTTCCTTTATAAAATAATCATGATGTGCTTTTCTATTAACAATTTCCATATTATAATTTCCTTACCATTGTAAAATCTACTTCACGTCTATCAGGATAAGCCCCAGTACAACAAACTAAAATTCTGTCTCCATATCTTAAGTACATTCTACCATTACGAGAATAACCGAATAATTTTTCATTATAATCTAATGCTGCTGATATAGAGCGTTTGTGTTCTTCAATATATTTTATCATTTCTTCTTTTGAATTCATTTCTAATAATTCTTTAGCATTTTCTGATTCTAAATAGAAGTCTACTCTACCATCTACATAACTATCTGTTCTTGCAAAGAAACAACCACTCATCATACCATCAACTGTTGCTTCAAATAAATCTCCAACTTTATCTTGCATATACATTGCATTTAAATAATCATTAACAGCATATTCACATTTTTCTGCATCTTGTTCACATGTAGATATTTGTTCACAAATATCATCTAAATAGTTACCCCAAAATCTCATTGTTTCTATATCTTGTTTTTTCTCTACAACAAATACTTTATACATTGTATGAACAAGCAAATCCGCCATTCTTCTTATTGGAGATGTATAGTGACAATAAAGATTACTAGCAATACCAAAGTGTCCATAATTAGCAACTGTATATTTAGCCTTTTGCATACTACGTAATAATTTATCACTAAATGCACTATAACTCTTATTATCTTTTAATAAATCTAAAAGCATTTCTAAATCATGACTAGTAACATTATTAGGATCTATTTTAAATGGCACTACTATTCCATAAGCAGAAAGCATATCAATAAATTCTGTTATTTTTTTACCATTAGGTTCACCATGTGTTCTATAGACAAATGGAACTGTTTTAGTAAATATTTCAGATAATTTATTAACCATGAATGTAGCAAAAGCTTCATTAGCATAAATCATCTTATTTTCGATTAATTCTTCAGCTTCTCTTTGAACTCTAGGTTTAATATCAATTACGTTGTCATTTTCATCAAATATGTATTTTTGCTCTCTACCATCAAAATTAATTTTACCTCTTCTATTTAATGAAGATTTCATTATTTTAGACGTTCTATTATAATTTTGAATAACTTTTCTTGTTGGAATATTTATTTCAGTACCAGGTTTATAAGTAGCATTCTTATTAACCTCGTTTAATTCTTCTACTGTCATTCCATATTTAAATGCTATATCATGTGGTTCTTCTTTATCTTTAACTGTATATTTTAGTACAGTATAATCTTTTGTATCTTCAGTTTCTTTTCCTTCAATAATATCTTGTACAGCATCATAATTCATCTTTTGCTTTGACTTAATAACTGACATAAATACATTAGGATTTATTATATGTCCTTTATGATCAAGTTCATATTGAACCGTTAATGCAAATCTATCTTCATTTGGATTTAATGAACATATACCATTTGATAGTTCTATTGGAAGCATAGGTCCAACTTTGTTTCCTAAATAATCAGAATTTCCTTTAAATTCAGCATATTTCCATATTTCACTACCCATTTTGACATAGTGACTTACATCAGCTATTGCTACTGTTTCTAAATAATTACCATTAGGTAAAATAATACTATTAATTGCATCATCGATATCTTTAGTATCTTTTCCATCAATAGTAACAATTGTTTCACCTCTAAGGTCTACTCTACCACTCTTAAGTCCATCCTCTACTTCTTTGGAAGAAAGAGAAGTTTTAAATTTTTTAGCTTCTTCTAATACTTCAGGTGGAAAATCTAATCTTCTATTATATTCGCTTGCTATCATAGCAATTTCTGTATCATGACCAGCTGCATTTTTATGTCCAACAACATAATCTATTTTAGCAAGCACTTGTCCTTTAGCAATATCTCTAACAAAATCCAAGTGAACTATTAGTCCGTCTACTAAATTTATATCACTTTTTTCTATTTCAACATGATAAGGTAGATCATCAAGCATTTTAATGCTATAAACACCATTATTATTTATAACTTCTCCAAGTCCACGTCCCATTGATCTTTTAAGGACTCTAACAACCTTACCTTCATTTTTTGCTTTATCAACATAATCAACTAAGACAGTATCTCCATCACGAGCACCATTCATATTAGATTTATTAATAAATACATCATCACCATCTTTAACTAATAAATGAGCATTTCCTTTTTCATGTCCATCTAAAACACCATATAAAAGTTCATTTTTAACATATCCATTATTATTAGTAAGTCTAATTAAACCTTCCTGACATAGTTTTTCAATAATAGCGCATACTTCTTCATAATCTTTAACAGTATTAACTGGTTTAACCATATTAACTATTTCCATTGTATTTAAACTCTTATTTGCATTTTCAATCAAATCTAATACTTTCTCTCTCATAATAATACCTCCCTTTAATTTTAGCATATAAATTAAAAAGTTCATATAAAAAATATGAACTTTTTTTATCTTTTTATATTGATAATATAAATGAAATTAATATAAATGCAAAGCCTAATAAATAAGTAAGTCTAGTTATAATAACTTCAAGACCTCTTTCTTTAGTTTTACCTAATAATATATTATTTCCACCAGTAATTATTTGACTAGCATCACTAGCTTTATTACTTTGTAGTAAAACGATTACAATAATTAAAACTGATATTACAATTAATAATGTTTCCATATCTTTCTCCTTCGTCTTACATATTATATAATATTTTACACTATTTTACAACAATTATTTCAATAAATATTCTCTAGATAATATCCTATCGTCAGATGAATATTCTATTATGAATTCATTATTTCTTTTAACTAAAATTATTCCTATTGTTTTATCTTGATAGATTCCTTTTATATTTTTATCTATATAATTCATATATGTCTGTATTTGCCCTATATGTTCTTTTCTTAAATCTGTTACTTTTAATTCTATAACAACATAACAATTGTATTTAATATTAAACAGTAATAAATCTATATAATTATATGTA
>CACYWH010000018.1 GCA_902778125.1 uncultured Erysipelotrichaceae bacterium
CCTGGATCCTCTGGCTGTGGAGTACTATCATTCCTTTTCCAATGACCATATAATGTTATATCTTTTGTAACAGTATATGTAGTATTTGTTATTTTCATACTTTTATCATAATATTGTTTTCCACCATCTTTTGTAGTATACCATCCTTGAAATGTACGATTAGTGCATTTAGGCTTTTCATTTGATTTTAATGTTGGTAATTTACTTCCCTCTTCTACCTCTTTTACTCCAGGCCCACCACTACCTCCAGCACTTGAAGTACAATTATTATTAAATGTTATTTTATATTTTTGTGATTCAGCACTTGTATTTCCTGCTCCATATAGTGTTTCTAAGATTCCAGTTAATACTGTATCTAAATTTATATCAAATACTTCATTACCTACCTCTGTTGCTCCATTTGTTGTTCTTATTCTCACGGTAGCCTTAGGTGGTTCTTCATATATGTCATAGAAACTTAATTTATATGTTTTACTATTTACTACTGATTGTGAAAATCTTCTTATAAACACTTCTACAAATTTTTCTTTTGACATTACTATTCTTCCAGTTGTTCTATATGTTCCATAATCAATCGCATCTAGCATTGATGATTCTAGTACTTCTCTTCCCAAATAAAAGTCTTCTTCTGTTGTTGTTGACATCCTTTGTACCATCATCATTATTATTATTATAGTTACCCCTAGTGCTAAAAGGAAGTAAGCCCAATATGATTCCTTCATTTGTTATGCACCTGCCTTATTTTCACTAAATTTAATACCTGTTCTAGTATATTTTGAAGTATTTAACTCTTTTAAGAATTTACTCTTACAGTTTTTAAACATTGGTAATTGATTAGTACCTTCTGTTACTTGTTCACAACTATATAAAGTCGCATCTTGATAGTCATAATTTGCATCTGCATTATGCTTTCTTATTAATTCAGCACCAGAACTTGTAATTGTCACTTCAAATTCTAAATGTTTAGCTTCATTTGTAAATAATTCATCAGATGTTTTTTCTATTTCTTTAATAATTATACTAGCATTAGCAGTTGTCCAGTTTGTTCCAGTAGGACGTTCAGATGGGAATAAATCTCCTGGATCTACATTTCTGAATATAGCTCCACTTTCTTCATTTGACTTACTAGTCCAACTTACATTACTTACATCAGGTATACCATTTTTAACTGGATTACTACTGTTATTCATACATTTGCTCAAATCAATTGAACCATCTTTAGCACGATAATCACAGTCGTATTTAACTGTAGTATTATAAACTTTATATGTACAAGAATAATTATATTTACTTCCGCTTGAAGATTTTATTCCATTAAAACTATATGAAATTTTTTTATCACCAGTAGATGTATCTAAACTAACTGGGTATGAATTGCTTGGAAGATCAATATAAGATGAGTCAGTCGCTGCACCAGAACTTACATTACCAGTAGATGCTTGAGTTTTAAATGCTTTCTTTTGATAATAATCACTTTCAGATACAACTATAAATGTTGCATAATCATTAGTTGGAACTTTAGCACTCTTTCCATTTCTAGTTACTGTTGTAGTCTGACTTGTATTATATTTACCAGCATTTATCTCTACTGCCTCATTTTTCTTATATTCATAACATGCACCATGTACACCATTTTTACAATAATATGTTTTATTTTCATCAGTATTTTTCAATGATGTTGTTTTTCCAATTGATATATCATCATTATATTCATCACTATATTTTATACTTGTTAATGTTGGACAATCGTTGCTGTTTTGACATAAAGCTAAACTCAATGCATAATCTTTAGACGCACCTTTTCCAGAAACTGCTTGTTTAATTCTATATTCACTTGGAATATCATTTTGATTATACATATTACAATTATATAATTCATATACCCAATTTTTCAATTCAGCTTCAGATGCACCTTTATCTACTTTTTGATTATAAATAGTTAACCAATTACTATATTTAATCTCTGAAGTACACTGACGCTTATTAAGTACTATAGCTGTTAATTTTGTATTATCATCTGTTAAAGTTTCTTTTATTATACCCTTATCTTTTAACGTTTGACCTAAATCATATCTAAATTGCATTCCAGCATATGTACCTGTTTTTCCAGGTAAATATATTTCAAGATCATCTTTACAATATATTTCACATACGTTAGCATTAGCAGAATATTTAGTTGTATATTTATATTCATTTTTCTTATATTCGTAACATGCATTCAATATACAGTTCATATTAGGACCTGATATTGAAGACTTAGTATACTCTGAACTATTACATGATGATTTTAAATCTTCTTTATTAGATAAGTTAGTACATTTAACATTGTCATCACAAGGACATTGAATAGTTGTATATTGTTCTGTTGTTTCATCAACAGGTACTGTTTCTTTCTTTGTTTCTTCACATTTTTCTAAATTAAATGCAAACGTTGCCATAGTTTGATAATTATTTGGATTACTTTTCGCTCTATAGAATCGTACATACCCATTATTTCTTTGCCATTTTGCAATATAAACATCTATTCTCATTCCAAATGTACGCTGTGCGTTTGAAGCATATTCAACACAAGTTTTTTGTTGTATTTTGACTTGAACTTCACATTTCATTTTACATCTATGTTTAGAACAAAAATCTCTGTCATGTGTAGTTTCATTTCCATTGGAAGCTTTAGTGTAATAATAACACTTTCCTTTTTCTAAAACATCCTTTGTAATTTCATCGCCTTTTCCAGTATCGTAATACTTAACTACTACATCGCATTTTCCATTCTTGTAATCGTCTTCAGTACAATCAACAAGAACTTGAGTAATACTCTCTGGTATATCTACAACTGTAATACCACTAGTATCAGAATATTGATAGAAATATGTGACGGGAACCTCTTTATCAAAAGATACCCCATTTAGGAATTTACTAGGATCTTTAGATGCCTCATATGCATGTCTATATAATTCAACAGCCTGCTCAATTTTACAAGTATCACTAGCAGATGTACCACATCCAATTACACTATTAGCATTATTACTATTAAGTCTCTTAGTCCATGTTCCCTTTTCTATAGCAGCTGCAGTTTTTTGATAATAATTTTCTTTAGCAACCCATTCTACAGTATCAAACTCAGCACCAAAATTTTCTGCACTTCCAACTGCATATGCATCGAAGTTAGTATGATTAGATACCCACATTCTAAGTGCATATGTTATAGAACCATAAGAATATTTTTTATTAGGTTCATATTTTTGAGTGGTACTATTGAATGTTACTGTTTGGAATAATATATCAGCAAGTCCACATCTCATATCGTATCCACCATTTTTTCCATCTTTTCTATGTAATGAATCACTACAGTTAGATACATCAAATGTTGAATCTAATTTATATTCTGTACCTGTTCCTGGACTTTTGTTACCAGGTTGTAAACAATATGCAATATCTCCTGTTGAATCAGAAACTCCAGTGTCTATTTGATATTCAGCTGCTTGTACAGATTTTCTTCCAGATTCTTCTTTAGCATTAGCTTTTGCTTTCCAGCTTATTCTTTTATAACTCCATTTATAAAAAGTACACGTTTCATCAGGAGTATCATCTGGAAACCAGCATCCATTAGATAATTGCGTACAGATATTAACGCCCTCAAGGCTTTGTTCACATTTACCTTTATTTGAATACTGAATTTTACACATAGGTTTAGAATAGCAATTACTATTATTCGATTGCGTAGTACAATATTGAGTATTTGTGTCATCTGCATCACACTTTGAATTAGGGTGGCTTTTATCACAAGCAGGTGATGTATCATCTGGAACATAGCATCCAGTTTTCTCATTCTTAGTGCACTTCTTTCCTGATGAAATTAAGCAACTACTCCTGCCAGAATACTTGCATTTCGGAGTAGTTGGTGTTGGATCATATGGAAGTGGAAACCTTGCTACTTTTAGTTTAGGATTAACAACAATATAAGGGGCAAGACTAACTTTATTAATCCAAGCTGATCCACTTTCTGAAACTATTATAACAGCGCCCGCTTTACAAGACATCTTCTTCTCCTCAACAGTGCAAAGAGTACATGCGCTACTTCCTGAGCATTTATCTCTAGATTGCCCAGCACAAGGATCTGTGCATGCTGGATCACTCTTTCGTTTTTCTTCACACAACTGTTTGGCGTCATCTAAACTTTTTAATGAATGACCATTAACTTCAGTTTCAGTTTTTTCACTGGGTATATATTTTGTTACCAACTCTCCAACGTCTTGTTTTTCACCTGTCCACTTTATGGTTACAATACCGTTACTATCAGATGTACACGACGTTGTTGTCTTCGAATCTGCCGCATTTATATTTGAAATATTAATTATAAATAATAATCCAAATAATATAATTAATTTCTTTCTCATTTCTCCTCTACTCCCCTTTTGTAACTTGATATTTTAATTCTATAATATATAGCAATAATCGCAAAAGGAATTATTACAAAATACCAATAAGATTTAATATATAGTAGGATTTTTTCAGAAATACTCATTTCTTCTTGAATAACTTTATTTTGCGCTTCTTCTAATTCTTCTTCACTCATGTTAGATATATCTGCATCAATTGCACATATATCAGCATCTTTATGATTTTGACAAAATTCTGATGATGAATAGTTATTAAATCCATTTACTGTATGTCTAATTATTCTTAAAACATCATTTTTACAAGTATCCTCCAAATTACTATATATAGCTATAGCATAATTTCTTGGCTCAAAATGAATATCTGATCCTACAACAACTGTTTCATATTTTTTACTATATTCTACTGGGTATTCCTCATCAGTATCAATATCATGAACCTCTAATTGAATACGATCATCGTAGGGTGTGAACGCTAATACATAAGTATATTCTTTTTCCCACACTGAATCATATGTCTTGCCATCTGCGGTAGTCATTTTTATAGGTACATCACGATCTTCAATCATATGAACCTGAACTTCATTTGCCAAGTTAATTAATTCTTGATTAGTACATACTGCTAAAGGATTAGTTATGAAAGCAAACATTAAAAAAAGTATAAAAAGTATTTTCTTATTCATATAAGTTACACCTACTCTCTATAATCAATTATAACATATAATTTATTTTTGTACATAGAAAAAAGGTTTGAAAATAAATTTCAAACCTTTATTTACTAACACCATATATCGTCTCTAAGATTCCACTAGCAGTTGTGTCTAAGTTAACATCAAATGATTCGCTTCCTATTTCAGTAGTGCCGTTTGATGTTCTTATTCTTACTGTAGCTTTGGGTGGTTCTTCATATATGTCATAGAAACTTAATTCATATGTTTTATTATTAGTTACTGACTCTGCAAATCTTCTAATGAAAACTTCTACAAATTTTTGCTCAGACATCACTATTTTTCCTGTTGTTCTATAAGTACCATAATCTACTGCATCAATCATAGATGCCTCTAGCACTTCCCTTCCTATATAGAAATCTTCCTCTGTAGTTGTTGTCATTCTTTGCACCATTAGCATTACTATTATTATAGTTACACCTAATGCCAATATGAAATATGCCCAATATGATTCTTTCATTTGTTATGCACCTGCCTTATTTCCACTTACTTCTACACCAGCTCTATTGTAATCGCCTCTCTTTAATTCACTTAAGAATACGCTCTTACAATTTCTAAACTCAAACAATCCAGTTTCTTCATTTTTAATAATTTCACATTTTTCTAATGTTTGATTTAAATATCCGCCATTAGATGCTTCTTTATCGTTATATTCTTTTATTAGCTTGATTGCTGATGGAGTTAATACATATCTATAATCTAGATATTTATCATTAGTAAATATATCTTTAGCACTACTTTCAATAGAATCTATAACACTCTTTCTACCTACCCAGTTTGTACCTGAATCTCTAGTAGATATATCATTATGAGTAACATCTGAATCAGGGAACAGATTATCAAGTTCTACATTTCTAAATACAAATCCATAACTCTTACTAGTACTTGTCTTCCAAGCAGAACATGATTCTTTTAATACAGGTATTCCATCATTCATTTCGAAACATGAATTCTTACAATTTGTTAAATCTATTGTTCCATTACTTGAATCATAATCACAATCATATAATACTGTTGTGTTATAAACATCATATACACAAGAATAATCATACTTAGTACTTCTCATACTTGGAACTTTCTTAAATGTATAATTAATATTATAAGTTCCTGTAGGTGTATTAGTGCTTACTGGATATGAATTACTTGGTAGTTCTGCACTTCCGCGATCTTCAGTGCTACTCTCTTTAACTTTTCCAGTATAAACATCTGTCCTATATTTAGCATCTTGATAAAAATCACTTTCAGATAATATTTTAAATGTTGCATAATCATTTTGTGGTATTTGCATTGTTTTCGTACTACATGAACCATTAGTAGAACAATCTAGGTATTGAATAGTTTTTCTATTATTGCTTCCACTAATTTCAACTGCTTCACCCTTTTTATATTCATAACACTTGTTACCAGCAGTATTCTTACAATAATATGTTCTATTTAAATTTGAATTAGCAACTAAACTAGAATTACTAGATATTTTAGCTGTTCCATATTCTGAATCATCATACTTAATTGATAATGTTGGACATTCATCATTATTTCCACACAATGCATTTCTAAGTGCATAGTCTTTAGATGTTCCTTGTCTAGGTACAACATTTGAATTATATGGATCAACTATTTCACTTGCTGTATATAAATTACAGTTTTGTAATTCATATAACCATTGTGATATTTCTTTTTTAGCAGCATTAATAGTGTTTTCATTTCCACTCTTAGCAGCTAATTCCAACATATCCTTCATTTTATTGTATTCTTCTTCCCAATAATCATATTTGATTTCAGAAGAGCATTGACGTGTTACTTTAACTAAACTTGTTAATTTCTGACTATCTCCAACTAAAGTATTAGATAAAATTCCATGAGAATTTAACACAGATGCTAAATCATATCTGAACTGCATTCCAGCATATGTACTAGTCTTGCCAGACATGTATAATTCAACATCATCTTTACAGAATAAATTACATACTTTATCATTAACATTATATTTCCTATTATATTTGTATTGTTCTTGTTGAAGAGGTTGGCAAGCATTAAGAATACAGTTCATATTAGGTCCACTTATAGTTGATTTTGTATAATCTGAAGATGTATTACATGACTTCTGTAAATTTTCTTTTGTACTTAAATCATTACATCTAACTGTATCATTACAAGGACATACTATTTCAGTAGTATATTCAATTTCACCAGGAGTTGTAGTACTATTTTCAGTTTCACATTTTTCTAAATTATAAGCAAATGATATCATTTTTTGATATTTACTTGGCTGAGTAGCATGAGTGTAAAATCTTACCCATCCATTATTTCTTTGCCATTTTTTAATATTTACTTTAATTATAAATTCTTGCTTATTTCCAGGTATTTTCCATTCTTCACATAATTTTTGAGTAGTAGTTACAATTTTACAATTACGTTTATCACAATAACTGCCTCTACCACCACCAGGTAATATAACTTTATCAGTTACATCAACTAATTTACCTGTATTAGGATCTCTTACATAATATTTAACTTCAACATCACATGTACCATTTATTATATCTTCCTCAGTACATTCTTGTATAACATCGCCTATTTTTTCAGGAAGTTGAACATCAGTTTCTCCCATATAAGTACTTGTTTGTGTATATTTAACAACAGGTACTTCTTTTTCGAATGTTGCACCACCCAAGAATGTATCTTTAGTAGCACTTTCTGTGTGATGGAAAAGTTCAATTGCTTGATCTATTACACAATTACCATGAGTTTCATCTTTTCCGCAATATAATAAGTTTCTGTTATTAGTCATATTTGCTTTATAACTAGTATCATATGTTTTTCCATTTGCTATAGCTTTAGCTGTATATTCATAGAAGTTTTCTTTAGGAATCCAGTCAAGAATAGATTCAGAACTAGATCCATCCATCTTTAAACTATATTGATTTTTACCATATTGTGCCATCCATAATCTAAGAGCAAGAGTAATTGCTTCATTGCTATATTTGCCATTTGATTTATACCAATTGGCTGTAGCAGTTATTTCTTCTCCATCAACTGTAATAGTATAAGGTGCTGAATCTTCAGAAGGCTCAACTGTTTGGAATAATATATCAGCAAGTCCACATTGTACTAAATTTTCACCTTTATTATTTTTAAATTGGTTAGCACATACAGATACATCAAAATTAGTATCTAATACATAATCAAGTCCACTAGCTCCAGGTCCACTAGCTCCGGGTTGTAAACAATATACTGGATCATGTGAATATTCATCTGCAGTTACTTCAACTTCATAACTATATGCATACACCTCTTGAGGTGTTAATACACAGTCTTCAGATGCTCTAGTTGCTTTAGTTTTAGGCATAATTGCCTCATATGTACAATCTTCTTCAGCAGCACTTCCGCCACCACCGCCTATACTAGAGCCATCAATATCTATTGCTTGTAAAAGTTTATTTTTAACTTCAAAACTATTAATTTCTGACAATAAATTTATCATTGCCGTCATTGGAAATTCTACAATTCCAGGTCTAGTAATACTTGGAGTACCTGGCTTATCTGGCTTACCTGGTTTAACAATTGGAGGTAAATTAGGTTTGGTAGTACTTTCAGCTGGCTTACAATTCTTCTTAACTATACATTGAGGTTTCGTACAGTGAGAACCACTACACTTGAATTTAGGGTCATCAGAATTACAACATGAAGGTGCATGCCAAGCATCTATCTCAGGTTGATTTTTACATAACTCTTCGGCTTCTTCTTGGGTATTTGCTGTGCCTAAAGAAATATTTTCAGTTTCATAATTATATTTATAAACACAAGTATAAACTACACCAGCTTGTTTTCTTTCTTCATTCCACTTTACTTTAATAGTACCATTTTTATCATTTACACATTTAATATCTGTCTTACCATCAACAGTAGTTGTAGTTGTTGTAGATGTGTCAGCTGCTTTTATAGATAAAGGCATAAGCAAGCATAAGAATAATGCTACTAATATTTTACTATGTTTGTTTCTCATTGCTTTCTCACCTTCTCTTTATATTTAAATATCTTTAATCCATATATAGCAGATACAACTAATATTGGAATTATTACAAAATACCAATACTTTCCAATATAATAGAATATTTTTTGGAAAGTACTCATATTTTCAATCTTTTTTCTTTCTTCTGTTTCTTCTACTACTTTTTGGAAATCTTTTTGAGTCATTTTAGAAGTATCATATGCTATTGAACATATATCTTCATCAGGATTCTCATCACAATAAGAATACATACTATATTCATTAAATGCAGGAACAGTATATTTTAAACTACTAATCAACTCATTAGGACATGCTGAGCTCTCAGAACCATAAACACTTATAGTATATGTTTTTGGTTGATAATGAATAATTGATCCATATTCAAATGCATCATAATATTCACTTTTTTCAGCATAATTGGTTGTATTAGAAATTGAATCCTTAACAGTTATTCTTAATTTTTCTGAATAAGGATACGTATAAATTAAATATGCATATCTTTGCTCCCTTACATATTTTGTACCATCAGTACTTGTCATTTCATGATCACTATCTGGAGCATAACCAACTCTAAGTTGACTTACAAGATCTTTTATTTCTTGATCAGTACATGCCGCATTAACATTCATTGAAAAAACAAATACTAATAATACAATTAATAATATTTTTATTTTTTTCACTTTTCCACCTACTCTCTATAATTGATTATAGCACATCTATTTTTATTTGCATAGAAAAAGATTTGAAAAAAATTTTTTTTCAAACCTTTTTAAATACCATGTTGTATTTTACTAAATTTTGATCTAAATATTGCTGCTGTTATAAGTGAAACAACTAACACCAATATTATTGGAATTCCCCAAGTATCAGTAAATGATTTTAAGCTATCTAATATTGTTTCTTCTTCGCCTTCAGGCTTTTTCTCTTCAGATGAAGATAATGTTTTATTATAATTATCTATCATAGACTTACGTAATCCAACAGTTGGTTCATATGATAAGTATGTATCTGTACAAATACTCAATTTGTTTACGTAACTAGCACATTCTGCTGAATCACGTAATGTATTATAATATCCAAGCGTAATATTAATAGTTCTAAGTAAAGGAGTGCAATTATCTAATGCAGAATTAACAAGTATAACTGCATACTCTCCTTGTTTAATTCCACTTATTGTAACTTCGTTTTGACTGTTTGGACTATAGATATCATTATTGTAAGTTAAATACATTCCATTATATACGTTATAAAAAACTATGGTATATGTCATTGTATCTTTATAAAAAGCTCCATCATAAGTTATGTTACTTGCAAGTTTATTTTGATCATTCCATTTACTAATATCACAATCAGCATAAATAGCAAAAGGTATCATTAATAATAAAATAAATAATATTTTTTTCATTCTTCCTCCTTTAACATAACTGCATGAATAACTAACCTTCTATTTCCACTACCAGCACAAGTAGATAAAGTTAATATTTTATCACCATAAGTAATTTTATCATCAGTATCAAAATTACTTCTATCTCTTATTAACTTAATAAAATCATTAAATTCTTTTTCATCATCAAAATTAGTTATTAAATAATCTGTTGTATAGTCTACTTTATATCCAGCAAATATTTTAAATTTATATGATTCTTTTTCAGTATCATAACTAAATATCATATTCTCACTATTTTTTCTCCACTTAGAATTTAATATATTTTTAAGAGAACCAAACATAATTCCGTTTCCACTTGAATAATGTCCATATATTATTGTATTATCATCCCATGACTTTGAATTATTTCTATAATCCATAAATATCCATCCAACACTCTTACTCTTTTTAAAGTAATCATGTTTTAAATAATATACATTATCGTCATGTTGAACAACTGGATACTTTACTTCAGTATTATTTATAGTTAAATATCCAACAGTTTCATTATTTATTTTCTTTAAATTAGAAAATGCTTTTTCAAATGTATATTTTTGAATCATTTGTTCACGTTCAGAAAGAGTAATTTCTTCTTCCTCATCTTCTTCATCAGGATTTTGATTAACTTCAACTGGTTCATTATTTATATTATTTGCAATTGAACTACTAATTATATCAGTATTTAATTTATCAACACTAAGTTTATCAATATAATCATATGATTTGATTATTATTAGTGAAACAAAACTAACATATATGCATAATGAAGCAATCAATTTTAAATTATTAAATGTTAATTGTTTAAATAAATTATTACTTAAGAATGAATTTGAATATACAATTCTAAATTCACACATATATTCTTTTTTACATTTTTTATTTAATTCTTTTAACCATGAAAAATTACTTGTTATAAAGTTTCCTTTATCGTAACCTTGGTGTAAAAAAACTATAATATTTCTTGATTCATCATCTTTTACAAGATCAATAACATTTTCAATTATTTCTTTTGAAAAAACATAAATATTTATTGTTTTTAAATTATAATTTATTCTTAAAAATTCTTTTATATCATCTATGATTCCAGGATAAACTTCTTTTATATCCAATGCTTTTCTATAATATAAAGTTTCATAATCAAATGAATCTTGTTGAAGCATAAATCTATCTGAAACTTTATTTTCATTTTTCATATTTATATGAACACCATTATCTTCAAACTTACTCAACATAAATTTAGGCATATAATAACAATCTATTAGTTTTAAAGATTTTACATTTAAGAACATTTCATAATCTTCAAGTGCTAATGTAGATGGCATATCTAATTTTAAATAACTAATTTCAAAAAAATCCATTAATAAAATTACATATTTAAATGTTACTAATTTCTTAATACATAAACTTTCTATACTAAGTGATTGATTTTTTATTAAATAGCATATTTTATCAATATGTTTTTTAAAGTATTCTAATGTATAAAAAAGAGAATTGTTATTAGCAATATTTTTATTTACATATTTTTTTTCATCATTATTTATCTCTCTAAAATCATAAATAATAGATGAATCAACAATAGTTATTACAATATGTTTTTTCATAACCTATTCTCCTATAATACTATTTATATATTATCACAAATCAAAATAAAAACTCAATATTAATAATAAATTAACTGTAAAATAAAAAATGAAATTATTCTATTTCATTTTTTCTAATAACTTTTCTAAGTTCCTTATAATCTATTTTTTCAAGTTCACTATTAATCACTTCAATTGCTTTTCCATCTTTAATGATAATTATTAATGGTGGATTAGTTATATCTTTTGATATTTCAGGAAATCTTTTATTTAATATTTTTAGATATTCATTATTTTCCATTAAATCAGTTACATTAAAATAAACTACTATATCTAATAAATTGTTTTTTTCCAATTCTTTATAGATTTTTTTATCAGTATCATATACAGGCTTTGAACCGGTATAACTTACATATAATACTGCATCCCTATATTCGGATAAACTAAATTCTATATCATCTTTTTTAATTTCACTTATTTTTTTACTAGAAAAGTAACTAACATCAAGCTTAGTTGCCTGATAACTTAAATAAAATGATCTTAAATATAATGTTAATATTATTACTAATATAGACGCCACTAAAACTATTATATAGTTTTTAGTAGGTATTTGTTTTTCTTCAATCTTCTTAGTCATAAGACCTCCATATTTACAAATATATTTTAACATATAAATATTTATTTATCTATATTTTTTAAATATATGCTAATATTTCTATCTAATGTTTCCTTACCTCTCCATGCAACTGCGGTATCTTTATATTTTTCATTAAATTCTTCTTCATTCATGTTTAAAAAGTCATCAGGATTAATTCCATTTTCATTAACATATTCTACTTTTTTATTATATGGGCATACACTCATACATATATCGCATCCATATATACAATTATTAAAATTAGAGGTATCAATATTATCTAAATTCTTTTTTTGAGTAAGATAACTTAGGCACTTATTAGCATTTAATATTTCATTTTCATTAATTGCTTTAGATGGACAAGAGTTAACACACAAGTTGCATCCACCGCAACTACGTTTAACAATCCTATCACTTTCTATTATTGCATCAGTAAGTATAATTCCTATATTAAAATATGAACCCAACTCACTATTTATTAACAAATTATTTTTTCCAAAGAATCCAAGTCCACAATTATATGCTAGATTTTTTTCATCAAGAGGATTATTATCAACAAATATTTTATATATATAATTATTCTTTTTTAAATAGTCCCCTACTTTTTGTAATTTCTTAGTTAAAGTTTTATGATAATCTTCTCCACTTGCGACTGCACTAAAATATACTTTATCTTTATCTTCGAAATTAACTTTTTTATACGGCAACAACACAGCTATAACAGTGTTATATATGCTATATTTCTCACTAGACAAATCTTTATCTTCTATTTTTCCAACTTGAAAAGAACATCTATATCCAAGTTTATCTTGTAACTCATATCTAGAATAATCTACTAGAATATTTTTAGTATTACAAAAACCCACTTTAATTAAATCATTTTCATTACATATTTTTATAATTTCTTCTTTCATATTGCTTATACTATCACTTTTTATAACTATTCATCAATATTCTTTTTATCATCTTTTAACTTCTCAAAATCTGGATTATTTTGAAAAAGTTCATACGTCTTTGGTATTTGTTTAAATGAATTAATATATTCAATAATAGTTTTATTATCTTTTTTTAAAGTAGATATCATATCTAATATTTTTTTCATATTATTCCCTCCACAATATCAATAACTGATAAGTTATTATTTTTACATAGTGTAATAATATCTGGAGTAATTTTTTTTGTTATTATAAAATCTGGTTTCATTTTATTATTAGTTTTCCTATCTTTATTAAATTTAATAATAGTATCATTTTCAAATGAAGATAATCTTACTGATCCAGTTTTTACTAATTTATTATATCCATAACAATTTTTAGTTATTTCAGAAATATATTTAAAATCATAATGAACACCATCATTACTAAATGATGATAACACTTTAAAATCTTGATTGTTGAATTTATATATAGTAACACCTTCCATATCTTCTTTAGTGACTGCATCAGTACTACTTTCATATAGATTTTCTATGTCATCTAATGAAACTATTTGATTATTAATTATATCTATTTTATATTTTTTAAGTTTATTAAATAAATTCATCACAGATACAATATTTATTTCTATTTTAGAATTAACTATACTATCTAAAAAGGCAATTAATAACTCAGAATCATTAACACTAAACAATAATTTAATTACATTCAATAATTTTAATTCAGCATCTGTTAATATATTTAAATCATTTATAACATCTATATCACATATATCGCAATAATTTTTTACCGTGGATAATTCAAGCCACAATGTATCACCTTTCTCATTATAAGGTTTATTAAATAAGTAATTGCAAATTAGATTTTTCCTAATTACTTCGTCATTATTATTTGTCCAATCACTAAGTAATCTCTTTAATAAATTAATATCATATGCTGATAATTCATCTTTTGTTTTAACATTTAAATAATTACCACTTGATACTAATAATCTGATTAAATTATTGCATTCATCATTTGACAATTCTTTATCCTTAATGTCCTTCAAAATATCTTTATAATATGTAAAGTTTTCTATTGCAGTTAATAATGTTTCTTTATTCTCACCGCCTATTTTGCTTAGAATGCTATAGTAATCAACAAATAAACTTCTGTATTCCTCATTCTTTACAATATACAGTAAAGTTGACATGTTAATATAATTATATTTAGAAATATCAGTAAGTAAATCTTGATTTATAAATGATAATCTATTATCAAATATTTCAAGTGACATTATATCGTACATTTCATTTTCTAAAGATATCTTCTTATTGTAAGCATTAGATAATAATTCATTTAATAATTTTATAGAAGCACTTTGAGTATTATTATTCTCCTTTCCTTTATAGAATAGTGATATTCCAACAAACACACTTAATTTTTCTGGACTATTTTTAAGTACAATATTTTTATTAAAAATCACTTTAAATAAATCCATAATTGAATCATAATCTTTTGCCCAATCATATTTTTCAATATTTGAAATATACTCATTATATATTTTATTAATTATTTTATAGTATTTAGCATATATTTGTTCTCCATAATATGCTTTAAATAAATTTAAACACCTAGAATTTGCTTCAAGTGCTATACTTTCTTTTCCACTTCTATCGATATTTTCATTATATAAAGGAACTACATAAGTAACTGCATAATTAACATCTATATTTATTAATGAAATAATATTATCAATAGATAAGTTCTGAATTATTCTAACCAAACGTTTAGTTGTTTGATAACTAATATTGTTACTATTCTTATCATATCTAAATAATTTACCTTTAGCATTTAATAAACATTTATCAACAAAAACATTAATAATTTCATTTATATCATTATTAACAACATTTTCTAAAACATTATATATTACCTCAGTATTTTTAAAAGATGATATGTTTACATATTTTAATAATTCTATATCATATTTTAATAGTTCTGTTAATAAATCTTCATCAATATAATTAATCATATATGGACTTGAAATTATAAATTCTTTTTGTATATCTATAGGCATATCTTTCATTAAAGAAATATCACTAGATACTTTTTCAAGTTGATTTTTTATATATTTCTCTCTAGCTTCTCCACTTATATATTTACTATATTCTTCTGAATCTGAATATTTATTTTGAATATCTTGATTTGCATATTTAATAAATATAGGATTAACTTTTAATATAAAATCCCATTGTCTTTCAGTTAATTCATCTTTAATGCTATTTATTATGTCCTCTGTTCTCTTCATATCATGTGAAGACAATATTTCGATAACCTTATATAAATCATCCATAAACAATTTAGCAACATCATTTGGCTGATTAAAATACATACAAATATATGATTCATATTCTTCAGTATCCAAATTTAAATTTTTACTATTCATAAAAAATTTATTATCTTTAAGCCAATCACTAACAAGTGATTTCTTTGCTTCAGGAGAACCATAATTAAACATAGATAAATTACTATTAATCATAGTTTTTTGAAATTCTAGAGGTAACATACAAATTAAAAATGTATAGTTAAAAAATAAATGACTTAAAACTATTTCATTTGATTGCATATCTTTATTATCTAAATACATTTGTTTAACTTCAGTTTCATTTTTACCAGTTAAACTATTAATAAATGCTTTTCCTTTTTTTTGATATGATCTATTTTTTAAATCATCTAATAGTGACATATAAACACACCTCTACTATAAAAAATTATAACATATTTAATTTATTTTTAATACAAAAAAGAATACTTTAAAAAGTATTCTAATTAATTTTTGATAAATATTTATGATTTATGGCAATTGTCTTAATGCCAATACCATATTTAAAAGCTATAGTCGCTAGACCTCCGCTAACTTTAGTAACTACTCCTTCTCCAAAAATTGTGTGTTTTACTGTATCACCTTGTTTGATTTCTACTGAATCACTTGTATTATACATTTCATTTAAATTAACTTTTCTTTCAACCTTTCTAACACTTGTTTGATTAGTAGTATTTAATACATTTGAATCAATTTCTTTAATAAATCTACTTTCTATACATGAATTTGTAGTTCCATACAATGTTCTTCTTAGTGCACCAAGTAAATATAATTTTATTTTTGCTCTAGTTATACCAACATAACAAAGTCTTCTTTCTTCTTCAAGTTCACTCAAACTTTCAAAACTTCTAGTATGTGGAAAAATACCTTCTTCCATACCAACTATAAATACAACTTTGAATTCTAACCCTTTAGCAGAATGTAGAGTCATTAAACTAACACTATTCTTATCATCTTTATATTGTCCTGCATCACTTACAAGTAATATATTTTCTAAAAATGTTTCTAAATCATATATTCCATTTTCTTCAAAATTTAAAGCAACACTCTTAAATTCATTTAAACTTTCTATTCTCGCTTCACTTTCTAAAGAATTATCAAGTTCATATTCGCTTCTTAATCCAGTTTTAACAAGTACATCTTCTATAAGTTCACTTAAACTCATATTTTTAACGTCTTCTCTAAGTTCTAAGATTAAGTTTTTAAATACTAATTCTTTTCCACTGTCAATAGCATCAAACATACTAATATTTTCTTCTTGTGCTTTTTTTCTAATATTTTCTATAGTCTTAGTACCAATTCCTCTTTTAGGTGTATTTATCACTCTTTCTAAACTAACTGAATCATTAATATTATATATAAGATTTAAATATGCAATTAAATCTTTAACCTCTTTTCTAGAATAGAAATAATAACTTCCTATAATATTATATGGAATATTAGATCTTACAAACGCTTCTTCTAAAGTTCTACTTTGAGCATTTGTTCTATAAAGTACTGCAAAATCACTATAATTATATCCTAATTCAACCAAATCTTTAATTTTATTAATTACAAATTCGGTTTCTTTTATTTCATCATCAACTCGTATATAATCAACTTTTTCACCATCTCCAGCATCAGTCCATAAATTTAATGCTTTTCCTTCAGTATTATTTTTAATTACTGAATTTGCAGCTTTTAAAATATTGTTAGTACTTCTATAATTTTCTTCAAGTAAAACTACTTTTGCATTTTTATAATCCCTTTCAAAATTTAAAATATTTCTATAATCTGCATTTCTCCAAGAATATATAGATTGTGAAGCATCCCCCACTACAAAAATATTATTATACTTTGATGATAGTAATTTACATAACTCATATTGAATACTATTAGTATCTTGATATTCATCAACTAAAATGTATTTAAATCTATCTTGATATTTTTCAAGTACTTCTTTATTCTTTTTAAATAATTCAACAGGTTTTAATAACAAATCATCAAAATCAACAGAATTATTTTCACGAAGAAGATTTATGTATTTTTCATATACAAAAGATATAACTCTATCTTCTTCATTTAAAAACAATTTAGAAAATTCACTAGGACTTATTCCATCATTTTTAGCAGAACTAATTCTAGACATAATGTGTTTAATATCATAATTTTGAATTTCATAGCCATTATCTTTTAGAATTCTTTTTATTAAGGCTTTAACATCATCAGTATCTAAGATTGTTATATTAGATGTATATCCTATATCTTTATAATTTTCTCTTAATATCCTAAGGCCAAATGAATGAAAAGTTCCAATAAAAATAGAATCAGCAGTAGTACCAAGTTCATTTTCTATTCTACTTCTCATTTCATTTGCGGCTTTATTTGTAAATGTAATTGCCAATATATTATATGGACTTATTCCATCATCAATTAATTTAATTATTCTTTGTGTTAATACACGTGTCTTACCAGAACCTGCTCCTGCTAAAACAAGACATGGTCCTTCACCATGATTAACGGCTTCCATTTGTTTATCATTTAATGTCATAAAAACTACCTCTTAATCATTATAACATTCTTATTTTTTTAATAAAAGCAAACAAAATAAAAAAACAATGAAATTTTTCATTGTTTAATTAGTTTTTCTAGTTAAATAGCCAGGTGCACTACTTGTATCAATACGAGCATACTCTACATTTGTTTTACTACTGTTATATGTAGTACCATTACCACCAACTATACTTACTGTAGATGCAAACATATCGGTACTATTAGTAATGCCATCCATTTTCCATAAATCAGAAACATATATTGTTTTAAGTCTATGATTATTGCTAAACATAAATGCAGTATTTGTAGCATTAGCAGTATTGAATTTACTTAAATCCAAATCTTTTAATTCATAGCAATTATAAAACATTATTGATAAATCAGATGCATTTTTAAATGTTGCATTACCAAAATTAATATGTTCAACGGCATTGCAATTTTTAAACATACCAGCGGCAGTAGTAACTTTATCAGTATTAAAATTACTTATATCTATTTCTGGCAATTTACGGCATTCATCAAAAACACCTATCATATTAGTTACATTACTAGTATCTAACATACTAACATCTAAATTTTCCAAACTACTACAATTGTAAAACATTCCTTGCATAGTAATTGCTTTAGATGTATCTAGTGTACTTAAATTTAACGTTTTCAATGATGAGCATCCAGAAAACATATCATAGAATACTGTAACATGACTAGAATCTATCCATCTAGTATTTAAACTTTCTATTGAAGATAAATTATAGAACATTCTAAACATATTTCTTGTATTAGAAGTGTCTAATCCAGACATATCTAACTCCTTCAAATTTGTATAATTTGCAAAAATATAACTACAATCTTCTGGAGCTATTACTCTTCCAGTTGATGCGATAGAAAGTTCATATAAATTATTATTATTTATATCTGTTATCCATGCCATTACTCCTTCATTATGTTCCTTTGAAGCATCCCAAACTGCTATAGCATTTTCTGGTATGTCTATTCTATTTAAAACTTTAATACTTTCTACTTTAGATTTTTCTAAGGTATATCCAAATATATTATTAGTATTCCATGTTGATTCTACAAGTGTAGATGACATTTCATAAAATTCCCAAGGATTTGAATAAGATCCATCTCCTCTAACTCCAGTATTTCGTTTTACAAATTCAGTTATTCTAGAACCATAACTATCTGTTTTGGGTTTTAATTCACCATTAAAAGAAGTTATAGCATTAACATTATTACCCTCTTCAGTCATTGTCCAATACTTTAAACCGTTAAATAAATATGTAGTTCCATTTATTTTTGAAATATTATATTCATCTAAATTAATATATCCACCTTTTGAAAAATCTTCATTAACACTTAAAATACCATTCTCATAACTATATTTAGCATCATCAAACAAAAGATAAGTTGTGTATTTATCAAATCTCTCTATATAATTTTCAATTCCATATTTAGATGTTTCATAATCATTTAACATTGCTGCTTTAACATTTATGAATATCATTGATGTAATTAATATAATAATAATTTTTTTCATATAAAACCTACTTTCTTGTTATTACATCTTTAAACAATCCTTTGTTGAAAAATAATATTGATATATTTGATAAACATACTATACCATCTGTTAAAGCACCTGAATATGATTGAACAGCTAAATCATATATAACCCAAAGAGTATAAGAAATAACTGCGCCAAGTACTACTATTTTCTTTTTCTTCGTTAATGTAAAGCCATCTATTACACTAGAAAATAATGGCAATAATTCTGTAATTCCAGAGTATGTCACTATTCCATAAATCGTGTATACTGGAATAGACCCTAAGAAAATATAATTATCAATATCTGTTTTATAGTACAATGTATCTCTAAGTATTTCGAATAAACATATAAGTAAACCACTATATGCTCCTAAAAAGAAATAATGTGCACACCATAATACATTTGATATTATTTGAAAAATAATTATTTTATTAGTATCTTTTCTATAATAACTTAATAATATTAATAGCCATGCTATTATTCCAATCAATTGAATTATCCAAAACCATATATCTTTCGTAATAAAATTATAGCATAAAAAAAGAATAAATAATATTATTCTTCTTTTGTTTACATTTTATTTTCTAGCAGGAACTTGTTGTGTAATACAGTGAATATTTCCACCACCTAGTAATATTTCACGAGCATAAATTGCTTCAATTTTTCTATCTGGATATAATTCTTGCAATGTATCTATTGCTTTTTGATCCATAGGATCATTAAATACAGGTAATGCAATAAATCCATTTCCAGTCAAATAGTTTACATAAGAAGCAGCCATTCTATCCCCCTCATTACGAGGAAGTGTTCCTTCTACATAATCAATTCCACCACTTTCTTCTTTAGTGATGTATTGTGGAGAAGGACAATATAGTTTATGTATTTCAAGTTTACGTCCTCTAGCGTCTTTTACACTGCTAAGATATGCATAATCTTCTCTACTAATTGCATATTGTGGATCTTTTTCATTTGTAATCCAAAACTTATATTTTCATAAACTGTCATTTTTGAAAAAAGAGCAAAATTTTGAAAAACGGTGTTTACTTCCCTTTTAGTTGCATCCAAATATGTAACATCCTTATTATCAATAAATACTTTTCCACTTGTAACTTCTTCAAGTCCAGAAATAATTCTTAAAACTGTAGTTTTTCCACATCCAGATGATCCAAGTAAAGTTATAAATTCCCCTTCATATATATCTAAAGAAAAGTCTTTAATAACACTTACATCATCAAATTTTTTATTAACATCTAATAGTTTTACAATAACATTTTTTTCCATATTACCTCTATTCTAAATTAATTATAACACCACATAATTATTTATTACAATAAAATTATATTTCCAAATCACAACCTATAAATATAAAGAATATAATAATATGAAGGTGATTTATGAAAAGAATAATTATAACTATAGTTAGTTTATTAATAATAACTATGGGAATCTTGTTATTTAAAAATGATAAAAAAGAAGAAAAAATAGTAGTTTCTGAGGTAACACATTCAGTATTTTATACTCCATGGTATGTTGCATTAGAAAATGGATATTTTAAAGATGAAGGATTAGATATTGAAGTGATTTTAACACCGGGTGCTGATAAAGTTGCGGCATCTGTATTATCAAAAGATGCTAATATTGGTTTTTCAGGTCCCGAAGCAACAGTTTATGTATTTAATAACTCAAATGAAAGATTAATATCATTTGCATCATTAACAAAAAGAGATGGGCAATTCATTGTAGGTCCATGTGAACTAAAAGATAAGTTTAAAATGGAAAACATAAAAAATAAAACTGTTTTAGCCGGTAGAAGTGGTGGAATGCCATTACTAATGTTTAAATATGCACTAAAAAATTCAGATATAAATGAGAAAGATGTTAATATTGATACTTCAGTTGAATTTGCATCACTTAGTGGAGCATTTATTGCTAAACAAGGTGAATTTGTCAATTTATTTGAACCCACTGCATTAAAAATAGAAAAAGAAAATTATGGATGTGTTTTAACATCACTAGGTAATATTTCTGGAAAAGTCCCATACACTACCTTCTATGCAAAAAAAGAATATATTGAAAATAATAAAGATAAAATTAAGAAATTCAATAAAGCCTTAAATAGAGGAATAAAATTTGTAAAAATTAATGATAGTGAAACTATAGCAAATGCTATTAAAAATCAATTTAGTGATTTAAGTATAGAAGACTTAACTAGTGTTATTGAAAGATACAAAAATGCAGATTCTTGGTACGATAATACATATATTGAAGTAAAGGATTATGATAGATTATTAGACATAATGTTATATGGAAAAACAATAGATAAGAAAGTTGATATTAATTTATTAATTACTAATGAATTTAACTAATATTTTAAATGTTAATAACTTGTCAAAAACTTATCATTCCAAAAATGGAGAAATAATTGCTGTCAATAACGTTAGTTTTAATGTTAATAAAGAGGAATTTGTAGGTATAATTGGTCCATCTGGATGTGGAAAAAGTTCTATTCTAAACATTATAAGTAATCTAGATACTAAATATAAAGGTAGAATAAATGTTAATAAAAATATTAAAATTGCATACATGCTACAAGAAGATGCTTTGTTTCCATGGTTAACAATCTTAGAAAATGTTTTGTTAGGATTAAAAATCAAAAAGCAATTAACTAAAGAAAATAAAGATTATACAATCATGTTATTAAAAAAATATGGTTTATATGAATTTAGAAAAATTAGAACCCTTGCAGTTAAACCAGATATATTATTACTTGATGAACCATTTTCAGCATTGGATTATCAAACGAGGTTAAAAGTATCTGATGATGTTTATAAGATAATAAAAGAAGAACATAAAACAGCTTTAATGGTGACACATGATATTTCTGAAGCCATTTCTATGTGTGATAGAATTGTAGTACTCTCTAAAAGGCCATCAATTATTAAAAAAATATATGATATTAATTTAGAAAATAAATCTACTCCAATTTTAAATAGAGAATCACCAAATTTTACATACTACACTATAAAACTCTATGGAAGGAGATAGATGATAATGTCTAATGAACAAAAAAAGTATATATTTAATATTAAACTAAAAAAGCTGTTAGTATTATTTACACAAATATTTATCTTAATATTAATACTATTCTTATGGCAATATTTATCAGATAAAAAAATAATAAACTCATTTATAACTAGTAGCCCATTAAAAATAATTAAAACAATTAATAATCTTTATATGCAAAATAATTTATTTAATCATATTTTTATTACGTTAAAAGAATGCATTATTTCTTTTATATTAACTACTATCATATCATTTATAATTGCAGTAATAATGTTATATAATAATTTTATTGCTAAAGTAATTGAACCATACCTAATAGTACTAAACTCTCTTCCAAAAGTTGCACTAGGTCCAATAATTATTATATGGATTGGTGCCAATCAAAAAGCAATAATAGTAATGGCTCTATTAATATCATTAATTGTAAGTATACAAAATTTATATAATGGATTTATATCAACAGATAAATTAAAAATAAAACTTTTAAAGACCTTTAATGCATCCTCATTTGATATATTAATTAATGTAATAATTCCATCCAATAAAGAAAATATTTATAGTACACTTAAGATTAATTTATCAATGTGTTTAATAGGTATTATAATGGGAGAATTTTTAACTTCAAAAGCAGGTATAGGTCATCTAATATTGTATGGTTCACAAGTATTTAACTTAGATTTAGTTATGAGTGGGATATTTATATTAACTATTATTTCAATACTATTATATTTAATTATAAATACAATTAAAAAAGCTCTTTAAGAGCTTTTTATATATTCCCATGTTCATTTTTGATTTCAGATAATCTTTTTCTCATTGATAATACTTTACCAAATTTATATATATCATATATTATTACAAATACTATTGGAATAATTAATACAAGTAACCAACCTGTACTTGATGATAAAATTGATTGAATATTACCTATTTTAGGAAATACAAATATAACTTTACCAATAAAATTAGGTTGAACTATAGTTTCTTCTACATCATTTTCTAAGTTTCCACTTACTGTAATAGTATTATCACTATTTACTTTTACTACTTTGTTTGTAAGAATAGTAAGACCATCAAATATATTTAATGAATAATATGTTACAGCATCATTTACTTTTAAATCTTTAATACTTTGTCTATATGTTAACACCACATCATATGCATTTATTTCAGGTGACATTGTTTCATTAGTTACAGTATATAATCCCATAGTTGGTATTTGATTGTTTTTATCAGCTATTTTAGCATTAATAAATAAAAAGGAAATACCTGAGATTATAAGCAAAAGAAATATAATACAAGTCCATAAAACTATATTATATATTTTTTTAACAGTCTTTTTTTTCTTTATTGTTTTATCCTCTTCCATAACAACACCTTATCATATTTTTATCATATCAAAAAAGTAAGATATTATACAATAATCTTACTTTTAATTAACACTTTTTTTACTATTTATTGTCAATTCTATTAAATAATATTTCTGCTTCATTAAGTGTAATATTAGTTTCTAAATTACCAAACTCTAATGTGTCAAATGATGTATTTTTAGTATTTAGCATTTTAAATATTTTTTCAGATGTTTCATTCATAAACGGTTGTAATAATACAGCACTTATTCTAATACTTTCAAGTAAGTTATATAATACTGTTTTTAGCCTATCAGCTTTAGTTTCATCTTTCGCTAAAACCCATGGACATGTTTCATCAATATATTTATTGCTTCTTCTTAAAAGTTCAAATATATCATCAAGTGCTTCACTTATCTTATATTCATTCATCTTATTATCAACTATTTTTAATAATGAGTTTGCATAAACTATTAAATTATCATCAACACTTTCATGAACTTTTGGATTAGATACTTCACTATTAAAATATTTTTTACTCATTGCTAAAGTTCTATTTACTAAATTTCCTAAAATATTAGCAAGATCAGAATTATATCTTTCTTCTAATAACTCATATGTAATATTTCCATCATTAGCATATGGAATTTCATGTAATACATAATATCTAACAGCATCTACTCCATATTTTTCAACTAAATCAGATGCATAAATTGCATTTCCTTTACTCTTACCTATTTTATCGTTATTAGATAGTAACCAGGGATGTCCAAAAATTTGATGAGGAAGTTCTAAATCTAAACTCCATAAAAATGCAGGCCAATATATACTATGAAATCTAACAATATCTTTACCAATTAAATGTAAATCAGCTGGCCAATATTTTTTAAATTCATCACTTACATTATCAACACTATACCCTAAATTAGTTATATAATTTGTAAGAGCATCTAACCATACATAAATAACATGTTTATCATTAAATGGAACTTTTATACCCCATGTAAATGATGTTCTTGACACACATAAATCTTGAAGACCAGGCTTAATAAAATTATTTAGCATTTCATTTCTACGGGATTCTGGTTTTAAGAATGTAGTATTATTTTCAAATAATTCTTCCAATCTTTTTTGATATTTAGATAATTTAAAGAAATACGCTTCTTCTTTTTTTAAAGTTACTTCTCTACCACAATCAGGGCATTTACCATCTACTAGTTGTGATTCAGTCCAAAATGATTCACAAGGTGTACAATATAATCCACTATATTCACCTAAATAAATATCACCTTTATCATACATCTTTTGAAATATTTTTTGTACTGCTTGCTCATGAATAGGATCTGTTGTTCTAACAAATTTATCATAACTTACATGCATTAAATCCCATATGTTTTTAATTTCATTTGCAATTTCGTCAACAAATTCTTTAGGTGACTTTGATGCATCTTTAGCTTTTAATTCAATTTTCTCACCATGTTCATCAGTTCCAGTTTGAAAATACACATCATAGCCTTTTAATCTTTTATATCTTGCTATAGAATCTGCTAAAATTGCTTCATATGTATTACCAATATGAGGAATTCCTGATGTATATGCAATTGCTGTACTTATATAGTATTTTTCTTTTTCCATATTTTGCCTCCTAAAAATAAAAAGCCATAAATTAAGGACGAAACATTCCGCGGTACCACCTTAATTCATGACTAATCATGCACTTATTATCTTAACGCGATAAACGTTTTAACTCCAGAACCATTTTCAAGATTTATCTTGTTGGTTTCCACCAAACACCAACTCTCTATTAAGATAAGATTCCATCTCTTTCCTTCTTCGTTAATTACTTATTGATTTTAACACAATTATATGTAAAAATCTAGTATTTTATATATCTGTCCTGCTTAATATTTGAGCAGGTCTTTTTTTCATTGCCTTCCATACCGGAAGTAAACCTACAAATAGATTAAAAGTATATATAAATATTATTGTTATTATAATTGTATTTATATTAACCATAAATTTATCACTAATAGATTCAATAAATGAAAGTTCATATAAAATATATGACATTAGAGTAATTCCAAGTACTGAAGCAATAGATGTAATAGCTATTATTTCACCACTAAACATCTTATAAATATCTCTTCGTTTCATACCAATTGCCCTATATATACCAACTTCTCTAATTCGTGATAAAAATGAAGACCTTACCATTAAATATATTTCTATTAAAGATACAATAAGTACTACAATTCCAAATATTAAGCTACTTTTAAAGCTATCTTTTCTTTCTTTTATATATTTATTTTTACTAAACTCATATGAATCTCTAATATTTAAACCACTAGTTTTATATTTCTCTAATGAAGTGTTTTTATCCTTAGGATAAAATATAAGATTTGAGCTTTCGGTTATTAGTTTATATTTAACTGTATTTAAATTAGTTAAATATAAATCTATATTTTTATCAGATGTATAATATCCAACTACTTTTAATTTTTTACCATTTACTTTATACTCTATATTCTTATTTAATTTATATTCATCTTTATAATTATAATTTATTATTACTTCATAATCTTTATTTGGCCAATTGCCTTTCTTTAAAGATATGCTATTTTTATATAAATTATAATCATATATTTTATCCTTATCATCATGTGAAACATAGTCATAGATATATTGATCTGCATCTATATCATTATTAACTAGTAAATTTATAAATTCACTTTCATTAACATATATACTTGGGCTAACCTTATCAACTACACCAACTATTCTATAACCATTTAATGAACCAATATATAAATTTCTGTTAAATAAATCTTCTGCATTTTTAATTCCAATATATTTACCTATAGATTCCTTATAATAATTATCAAATACTTTTTTATCAATAACTATTTCTTTGCTATTTTGAGGCATTTTACCTAATATAATATCATTTTCACTTAGCATACTTATACTTGATAAAGAACCATTTATTGATTCAATTACATTAGAAACTTGATAATAATCATCATATTTAAATGAAAACTTAATATTAGAATCTCCAACTAAAACATAATTTAAATCACTATCTTTTTCGTATTTTAGATAATCATCAACTTTAATTCTTTTGGAATCAACTACTAAATAGTTTTGGTTAATATTAACAAACTTATTATCATCAATATTATATATTCCAAAAAAAGATGATACAGAATATGTAATAAACATAGCGGATGCGAAAAAACCGAGTAACAGTATTTTTTTAATAAATGAATAGTCCCTAACTTTTTTAAATCCATTAATTATTAATGATACAGGATTTAATACTGAGGAATATCTTTTTTTATAATTTTTATTTATTATTTTATCAAAATCAAAATTATATTCTTCATATATAGATTTTGATATTTTTTGGTAATGACCATCTACTAATTCTATACTAGATGTTGAATCGACTATATCAATTTTTTGATTATCCAAACTTTCTATATATATATTTCCATTTTGAACAACTATATTAATATTTGTCTTTTTATCACTATCAGAATAGTAATTTATATGAACTCCTTCATTACCATATTTTTCTTGATTTTTAAAATCCTTTAAGTATATTTTATTATCCATATGGTAATCTAGTTCATTAGTATGTTCATTCTTTTCATCGCTTATTATTTTTCCATCTTCAATTCTAAGTATTCTAGATGCATAAAACTCAGCAAGTTCTGTTTCATGGGTTACTAAAATAACAAGCCTATCTTTAGAAATAGCTTTAATAATATTCATGACCTCAATAGTATTTTTACTATCTAAGTTACCAGTTGGTTCATCTGCAATAATAATACTAGGATCTTTTACGATAGCACGCGCTATACCTACTCTTTGTCTTTCTCCTCCAGATAACATACTAGCGAATCTGTTTCTATATCTATACATTCCAACTTTTTCAAGCACATAATCTACTCTTTTTTTAATTTCCTTTTTATTTTTAATACCACATATTTTTAGTACAAGAGCGACATTATCAAAAACACTCATATTATCTATTAAAAGATAATCTTGAAAAATATATCCTATCTCTAGATTTCTAATTTTATCAACTACTGTCATTCTTTTTTTAGCAATTTTTTTACCATTAATAAATATTTTTCCTTTATTTATTTTATCTAAACCGCCTATTGCATTTAATAGTGTAGTTTTTCCACATCCAGAAGGCCCTAAAAGTGCAACCAAACCATCATTTTCTAGTTCTATAGATGTATCATTTATAACATGAATTTGATTTCTTCTATGTCTATTGAAATATTTGTTAACATGTTCTAACTTAATCATATTTACACCTCTTCCCTATATGAATTCATTGCACTATCTTTAAATATTTTTCTAGCATATCTATATGCTATTAAAAATGTCATTACTAGTAAGATAATATACATAAGCAAGTAAGTTGAATAATTAACGTATGAAGATAAATCATATATTATTTCATTTTTAATATATTTAAATTTTACAAGAAGAATAAATGCTATGAATATTAAATATGAAATATGAGACACAACTAATAGTTCAATATTTAATAAATCTTTAGTTGTTTTTGAAGATGCACCTAATATTCTTATTGTTGAATAGTAAATATTTCTAGATTTAAGTATTAGTCTAATAATAAAGTAAGAAATAAAGAATAGTACTATAATTAATATAGAAATAACAATTACTCTAATAATATTTATTACTCTAGTAAAAGTTTCACTAAAAGGAAAAGAAACATCAGGAATATATAAAACTTTAAGATTCAATTTTTCTAAACTACTAATAGTATCCCTAACATTTTTTTCATTCTTTATAATAACACTACTTTGATAGTAACCTTTATTAAATAAGTTATTATAATCTTTATCATTTATAAATATTGCACCATTATAATTATCAAAGTTATAACCAGTTAATGAAGAAAAGTTTTTCTTAGTATACGTATTAGACACTTCAAAACTCTTGCTTTCATTAAAGAATATATTTTTTGTGTTTACTTTAAAAGCTTTGCCTTTGCATTTAGATTTAGGACATACGTAAGACCAGTCATCTGGAATAATAACTTTACCTGATGAAACTCTTGAACTACCAATTATTTCACCAGTAACATTGTATAGATTTGATGTTCCTTCAATATCATAAAACTTATACTTTAAAGATGTATTTATTTTATTTATATTATTTCCAATATCTTCTTGAACTTTATCAGAAACATATATATTATATGCCCAACCATCAGTTATTATAATACCAGTTATTAAAAGTTCATATTTTTTATTAGTCGTATAATTGAAAAGATCATCTAAACTTACTTTTTTGCCTATTATATCTTTTTGATAATCCACCTCATTTTCATTCATAGTTACTACTATTTCATTATTTTGAGTGGGAAGAGACCCCAAATCCACTTTTGTAACCTCATCAACATTGCGGACATTTCCATATAAATAATAATTATCATTATTTAAACTTATAAATTCATCAAGTAGTAAATCATTTTTTACTATTGAATCAATATTATCGATTTTTAATATGTTTTCATAATCTTCTTTTGAAAATGCGGACCTATCATTCTTTTTAATTATTATTCTTTTATTGTCTAAGCTTGAAAAATAGTTATTTAAGTTACTATCACTACTGTCATCACTTCCTTCAGCAAATGCAGCATATGCAAAAAACAATGCGAATACTATAAACAAATAAACAAAAGAAATAAGAAAAAATTTAACAGGAATATTAAATGCATTTCTAAAGCCCAGTAACATTTTACTTAAAGGTCTTATATTTGCATAATTTCTTTCTTTTATTTCTATATTATCATCGTAATCTTTAATTTTTTTATCTTCAAGTACTCTACCATCATGCATTGTTATTTTTCTAGTAACATATTCCTCTACTTGATCATAATTATGGGTTACAATTATAACTAACTTATCATGTGATATTTCATGTAATAATCGAAGCACGCTTTCAGATGATTTTTTATCTAAATTACCTGTTGGTTCATCTGCAAGTATAATTGGAGTATCACTTGCTAAAGCACGCGCTATTGCAACTCTTTGTTTTTGGCCACCAGATAGTCTAGATACTTTTTTGTTTTTATACTTATATAAATCTACTTTTTTAAGAATTTCTAGTGTTTTAGCTTTGGCATCTTTCTTTTTTGTCCCATTTAAAAGCAATATCAATTCTACATTTTGATATACAGTATAACTGTTTATTAAATTAAAATTTTGAAATATGTTACCAATATATTTTTTACGATATATTTCATAATCTTTCTCAGTGTAATGACTTGTCTCACTACCAAAAATATACATTTCCCCTTCTTCATAAGAATCAAGTCCGGAAATAACATTCAACAACGTAGATTTTCCACTACCACTTTCACCTGTAATAGCAACAAATTCGCCAATATTAAACTTTAAAGATACTTTTGTAAAACCAGAAGATACCATTCCTTTATTATAGTAGTACTTAGATACATTTTTAAGTTCTAACATATTTTCCCCTCCTATTTATTATGAATAAGTATATCATACTTTTAATGATTTTAAATATTCTTTTCTAATGTTATCAATTCTATAACTTTCAATGGATTTTTGTATTGATTTATTATGAATCCATTTATTTTTTATTTTCTTATTTTCAAATATTTTAATTGTTTCATCATATTGCTTAACGAGCGCAAAACTATAATACCATGCTATTGCCATATTAACATAGTAACTATCATATTTTATTTTACTGATAAATTTATTATTCTTTTTAATATATTTGGGATCATTTAAATAATATTGTAATAGTGTAACTACACCAAATCTGATATTATATTCTAATGAACTTTCTAAATATTTTTGAACATATGGATATACATAATCTAAATTCTTTTTAAATATTTTAGGGCTTATTGTATCAGATACTGCCCAATTATTAACATATGGCAAGAACATTTCTAATTCGTTCATTGTATTATCTATGTTATTATTTAATGATATTAAATATCCATGTATTAAATTTTCTTCATGATATTTATGTGGTAAATTATTTATAAATCTATTTCTAAGATTAATATCTTTATTTATTTCTTTAGCATATTTTTTTAATGTTGGGACTCTTACTCCAATAATACTATTTGTATCAATATTAGGAATTAATTTAATAGAAAAATCCCTATATTTTAAATCTTGATTTTTAAATAAAAATTTAATTATTTCTTCCATAAGTTTATTATATCAAAAAAAGCATTTAAGTCTACCTTAAATGCTTTTATTTCAAAGTTAATGAAATATCTACTTGCTTATTATTTCTTTCTACTACTAAACTTATTTTATCTCCAGATTTATATTTATATAAGTTATATCTAAATAATGCAGCACTTGTTACTTCAGTATCACCTATTTTAATAATTTTATCTCCCTCTTTAATTCCAGCATTTTCTGCTAAGGAATTTTTTTCAACAGAGTTTACATATAATCCGGTTTCCCTACTCCATCTGTTTGTTGATTCATATATACTTATTCCTAAATATGGTCTATTTAAAGATTCACCAGTAATTAATGAATTTGCAATATCTAAAGCAGTTTCAATTGGAATAGCAAAACCAATACCTTCTACTACAGAACTTGCTATTTTCATATTAGTTATTCCAATTACATCACCATTTGCATTACATAATGGACCTCCACTATTACCTGAATTAATAGCAGCATCTGTTTGTAATACTTCCATAACACTATCTTCTGTTTCAATTTTTCTATTTTTACCACTAAGTATTCCTCTTGTAACTGTCCAAGAATATATAGTTGAATCTAATGGTGCTCCTACTGTGAATGTTGTATCTCCTACTCTCATATCTTCACTACTACCAGTAGTTGCTACTAAAATTACAGAAGATTTAGGTATACTTAATACTGCTATATCTGTATATTCATCACTTCCAATAACTTTAGCATTTACTGTATTTTCATTTGATAAAGTTACCTTAATATCAGTTGATTCACTAATAACATGATTATTTGTAATTATATATCCATATTCATCATCTGTTTTAAATACAAAACCACTTCCACTAGAATATAATTTATTGTTTTTATAATTTTCTATTATTACAACTGAATCATATATTTTTTCAACTGAATCAGCAAGTCCAACTTCATTTAATTTTATATTTGAAACCATTCTATTATCATTAGTTGATTCTGTTTTAATATTTAACTTACTAAATAAATTATCTTTTAAATAAAATTCATATGCACACATAATTGCTAAAGCAATTGATAGAACTGTAACTAATATATATAATACAGATTCCTTATTAACACTTACTACTTCTTTCTTATTATCTTTTTCTTCATAAACAACATCTTTTATTTTTTTGTTTGTCATTTTGTTCACCTCTTACAATATAATTTTATTTTTGCATTGTTAAATAATTGTGAAAATAAAATAACAAATTTGTAAAAAATATTTTATTGTAACCTAACTATTTTATTGATATAATTTATACGTAAGGAAGTTGATAATTATGAGTTTTAAAATGATTAAATGGGATAGTAATATAAATAATATAGTTTTTTTATTACTAGGAATATTGTTGTTATTCTTCCCAGATTTATCTATGAGAACAGCAAGTTATTTAATTGCTAGTGTATTACTTATATCAGGTGTTAACTATTTAATTAAGTTATATAAAAATAAAGATTCAATCACTAATGGTGATATATTATATTTAATAATAAGTATTGCTGCGATAGTAATAAGTATATCAATATTTATAAGTCCACTTTGGATAATAAATTTAATTAATATATTACTTGGTATTATATTAGTAATAAATGCATTACTTAATCTTAAGAATTTGCTTTCATTTAGAAAAAATAGAACTAGATCTTGGTGGTTTTATTTAATAATAATTTGTTTGATATTAGTATCGGGTGTAATAATAATTGTTAAACCAAATTTGCTTGCTGAATTTATTGTTCAAATAGCAGGTGCCACATTAATTATAAATACAATATCAACATTCTTCTTATCAAGAAAAATTAATAAATATTTAATGATAGAAGAAAAAACAAGTGATAATAATTAATCTGAAGTTGTAAGATAAATGTAGACACATAAAAACGGTCTACATTTTTTGTTATAATAAAATTGGAGGGATAATATGACAAGAATTAGAAAAGAACCAAA
>CACYWH010000019.1 GCA_902778125.1 uncultured Erysipelotrichaceae bacterium
CATATAATACATTATCATACTTCATATGAATATCATCATAAAATCCCATCAAGTAGTTTGCATAACCTTCGCCTCTCGCATTTATAAGACTAATTAATTTTTCTGCACGTTCAGGATTTTCTTTTTCTCTAATTCTTTTAACCAATTCTACAATTTCCATTAAATCAACTCCTACCATAAATATTATATCACGTCATTTACATAATCCAAATATTATGACATAGTTTTTACAAATTAGTTTCTTTCATAACACCATATTTATGGTTAATTATGGTTGTGTTTCTACCATAATTTCTTTGTTTTTTGCGTACAAAAAGGCAAGAGCATAAGAGATTGTCCCCTTAAGCTATTAAAACCTAGATAAACTCTAGGCATTTAATAGGGACAAACTTATTTTGCACTTGCAAAATTAAACCATAATTATGGTTGGTAGATTATTAGGAATGCTTATTTTATAAGGAAATATTATGGTTGAAATTATGGTCGATTATATTGCTATTCTAGAAATAAAGTTTTTAAAGTCTTTTTTATATTCTTCACAAGCACTCATTATGAAATTATATGCTTTTGGAGTACATACTTTCTTTATTTCAGATACATCTAAAGTTATAATTCCTATTCTTAATTTATTATCTATTTTTAATTTTTTATCTTCAATAAGTATTGCTCTAATAACTGCTTCATTATTAGTAGCTGGATATGTTCCGTCCATGATATCACAATCAAATATCACATCATAATAATTTAACTTACAATTTATTTTACTATTCATATATTTATCAAGTTTATCAAAATACTTTCTTGCTTGTTCATTCGTTCTAAACTCTGGATTAACTCTTATTGGATATCCATCACTACTTTGAAAGATATTTAAACTAAGTGGTGTATCATACTTGTTATGATTTTCTTGTTGCTCTGTGATAAAAGATGATAAAAAGTTGATATTAATTATTTTGAAATCATCACCATGTCTTTCAATATCAATACTATCAATATAATGAGATATAATTCTTTGTTTTTCTTTTCTAGGAAGTGTTATCCAATCTGATACAAGTGATAAATAGTTAAATGGATTATTTAATATATCAATAGTCTGATTATCTTCAAATATAATTAAATCGTCTAAAGTAAATGATAAATTATCATATTGTTTTTGTTCTTTAATTTTATTTTCAATTTCTTGTTTTCTAAATTCAATTTGATTTAATTCTTTTTCAAAATAATCTAATTTAGTAATACCTTTAATATAAGCTGTTTTAATTCTATCTATTTGTTTATTTAAATCATTTAATTCTTTCTTAAAGTCTTCAATATTATTATCTAGTTTAGATTTGATAAACGGTGTGTAATAATCATTTAATAGTTCTTCTTTCTTTTGTAGATTAATAAGTGAATCTATTAACTTTTCTTCAATAATATCTTCAGTAAAATAAACATTGCAATGTTCACATTTATAATAGTAGTATTTTTTACCTGATTTCTTTTTTGTTGCTTTACCACCTAAGAATGAGCCACATTTTGAACATCTTAATTTATTAGTAAATAGATAGGTTGAAGTTCTTTCGTAGTGTCTAGCATTTCTTTGCTTTTGACACTGACAATTATCCCATGTTTCTTTACTGACTAATGGTTCTACAACATCTTTATAGTATCTAGGGTGTTTTTGCCGTTTTCCATGTATAAAATCACCTTTATATATTTCATTATTTAATATTTTTTGTATTGTTGAATCATACCAATTTGTTCTTCCTAAAACTTTTTCTTTATTATAGATATTTGCTATAGTTTGATGAGATTTTCCTTCTAGATATAAATCAAATACTCTAATAACTATATCCTTAGTTAGTGGATCCGGAACAAGTTTCTTATTATCTCTTTTATATCCTAGTGGAGTATGATTTGGAATATGTCCTGCTTTAATTGCACCAATCATACCAAATTTAGTTCTTTCAGAACATTTTTCAATTTCGTTTTGAGATACTGATGTAATTATTCTCATAACCATTCTTCCATTTGAAGTAACAGTATTAGATTCATCTGCCATACAATCAATTTCACATTCAGATTCATTAACTTGTTTCATTAGTTTTTCTACATCATAAACACTACGAGTAAGTCTATCTAGTTTAAAGGCTACAATAACATTTATTTTGCCTTCTTTCATATCTTTCATCATTTCTTGATACGCAGGCCTTTTATCGTTTTTAGCACTTATACCAGCATCCTTATAAACTTTATATACTTCATATCTTTTAAACTTACAATATTCAACTAATCTTTCTTCTTGTTCTCCCATAGAGAAACCTTCACGAGCTTGATCTTCAGTTGATACTCTTGTATATATTCCAGCTATTTTATTTTCAATCAATTAAATCCCTTCTTTCTCAAAAAAAGAGAGTAAAAAATACTAATTAGATTAATATCTTTTACTCCCGGTAACCTCAAAATTATAATTTATAATAAATATTTGTTTGACCATAGTGTACCTACTTTCTAATAAAGACGGATACTGCTTGTCATTTATTGGTTATTTATTATATACTTTTTTACCGAAAAATCAAGATATTAGCTATTTTTAAGATATTTTTCTAGTTCAATTAGCATTACTTTATCTTTATATCCATTTATAAAGACCATATTTGAATCTTCAAATAGAAGATAGTTATTTCCTTTAACCTTTAATATATGTGGTCTGACATAGGCTAAATTAGTATTTTTAATTGAAATAATATTGCCATTTATGAGTTCATATTTAACACAAGCAAATTTACATATTATTTCAATTTTCTTTCTAAATTCATTACTCATTTTCAGTTCTTTAGTTTCTTCTTTAAACATATTTATCACTTATCCTTTCTGAAACACAAAAAAACTAACCATTTCTAGTTAGTTCGTTTATTGCTCTCGGATAAGTTGTCCGAGTTTCCTATCAATCTGGTGCAAGAGAAGGGAATCGAACCCTCAAGGTATTACTACCGGCAGATTTTGAGTCTGCTGCGTCTACCAGTTCCGCCACACTTGCGTAAACCAATTATAACATATTTTAATATTATTTTTCAATTATTATGTTATAATATTTGCGGGAGGGAAATATGATTGAACTTATTAATTTATCATATGAAATAGATAATAAAAAAATATTAGATAATATTAATATTAAATTCGATAGTAATTTTACAGTTATTACTGGACCCAATGGATCTGGTAAATCAACTTTAGCTAAAATTATTATGGGAATTTTAAAACCAACAAGTGGTAAGATTCTATATAATGGTGAAGATATTACTAATTTAAGTATAGATAAAAGAGCAAATATGGGTATATCATTTTCATTTCAACAACCTGTTAAGTTTAAGGGAATTACTGTTCACGATTTAATAAATTTATCAAGTGGAGAAGAAATGAATGTTCATGATGCATGTGAGGTTTTGTCTCAAGTAGGATTATGTGCAAAGGAATATATAAATAGAGAAGTTGATAGTTCTCTTTCTGGAGGAGAACTTAAACGTATTGAAATTGCAAGTGTTTCAGTAAGAAATTCTAATGTAACAATTTTTGATGAACCAGAGGCTGGAATAGACTTATGGAGTTTTAATAATCTTATCAAAATTTTTAAAAATCTTAGAGAAAAAAACAATGGTAAAACCATAATAATATCTCACCAAGAAAGAATAATTAATAACTCTGATAAAATTGTTCTATTAGAAAATGGAAAAGTAAAAGAAATTAAATCTACAAAAGAATTAAATAATATAGTATCAGTTACTAACTGTTGTAAAGTTGGAGGTGATATTAATGAATAATTTGGATAGTCATATTCTTAAAATTATAAATGAAGAACTTTCTAGAAAAGATAGTGCTTATAACATTAGAAAAGATGGAAAAAGTATTGAAAGAGCATCTACTGATAATATTAAAATTGAATCAAAAACTGATAAAGATGGAATAGATATTTATGTTAAGGAAGGAACTATAAATGGATATGTTCATATACCAGTCATATTAACTAAAAGTGGATTTAGTGATAAAGTATACAATGACTTTCATATTGAAAAAAATTCGATAGTAGTTATCAATGCTGGGTGTGGCATACATAATGATGCTCATAAGGATAGTTCACATAATGGTATTCATAGATTCTTTATTGGTGAAAATTCTTATGTTAAATACATAGAAAAACATTATGGCGAAGGTGACGGAGATGGTAAGAGAATACTAGATCCAGTTACAGAAGTATATTTAGGAAAAAATGCAACTTTAGAAATGGATACTGCTCAAATAAAAGGTGTATCTTCTACAATAAGACAAACTAAAGCAGTTTTAGAAGATGGCGCAAAATTAGTTATTGGTGAAAAAATAATGACTCATGATAATCAAACTGCTAAAACAATATTTGAAGTGACTTTAAATGGTAGTAATTCAAGTGCAAAAGTAACATCAAGAAGTGTTGCAACTGATAAATCTCATCAAGAATTCATATCAAATGTTATTGGTAACAATGAATGTTTTGCTCATGTTGAATGTGATGCGATTATAAAAGATGAAGCTAGTGTGACAAGTGATCCAAAAATTACAGCTAATCACATAGATGCAAGACTTATACATGAAGCAACAATAGGTAAAATAGCTGGTGAACAATTAATTAAATTAATGACTTTAGGATTATCTAAGAAAAAAGCAGAAGAAACTATAATAAATGGTTTCCTAAAATGAAATGTAAACTAATTGTATTTTATATATAATTAGTTTTTTTATTATGCTATACTTATAAAGTAGGAGAGTGTTGTAAATGAGAAACGTAGGTACCGTAGTTAGAGGTATAAGAACGCCAATTATTAAAGAAGGCGATGATTTAGCTAAAATAGTAGTTGATTCAGTTTTAGAAGCAAGTAAAACTGAAAATTTTGAATTTGAAGATAGAGACATAGTAGCAATTACTGAAGCAGCAGTTGGAATTAGTGAAGGAAATTTTGCTACATTAGATCAAATTGCTAAGGATATTAAAAATAAATTTAATAATTCAGATCACATTGGAATAGTATTCCCAATATTAAGTAGAAATAGATTTGCTGTTTTATTATCTGCATTTGCTAGATCAACAAAGAAAATAACATTATTATCAAGTTATCCATCAGATGAAGTTGGAAACGATATTTTATATAAGGAAGATTTAGTAAAATATGGAATTAATCCTTCAAGTGATTTAATAACAGAAGAAGAATATAAAGAAAAATTTAGTCATTTTAAACATTTATTTACTGGTGTAAATATGTATGAAGTATATAAAGATTTAGTATTAAAAGAAGGCGCTGAATTTGAAATGGTATTTTCTAATAATCCTGAAGATATTCTTAATTATACTAAAGATGTAATAGTTTGTGATATTCACACAAGATTTGATACAAAAGAAAAAATACTAAAGAAAGATAATAATGCAAAAGTATTAATGATGAGTGAAATATTAAATGAAAGTGTTGATGGTAGTGGATATTCTCCATATGGACTTTTAGGTAGTAATAGATCTACTGAAGAAAGAGTTAAATTATTTCCAAGAACAGGAGATGCACTTGTAAATAAAATTCAAGAAATGTTAAAAGAAAAAACTGGTAAAACTATAGAGGTTATGGTTTATGGCGATGGCGCATTTAAAGATCCAGTAGGTAAGATTTGGGAACTTGCAGATCCTGTAGTTAGCCCTGCTTATACAAAAGGACTAGAGGGTAGCCCTAATGAAATAAAGCTTAAATATTTTAGTGAAAATAAATTTAAAGACTTACATGGTGATGAATTAAAGAAAGCTATGATAGACGAAATTAAATCTAAAGATAAAGAATTAAAGGGAACTATGGCAACTCAAGGTACTACACCAAGACGTTATACTGATTTAATAGGAAGTCTTTGTGATTTAACTAGTGGAAGTGGAGATAAAGGAACACCAGTTGTATTTATACAAAGATATTTTACAAATTACAGCAATGAGTAGTTAATCTTAACTACTTTTTGTTATAATATTAAGGGAGGTTATTATATGCATATTAATAAATTTAAAAAAGTGGGTAAAAATAAATATAAGATTATATTTGATAATACCGAATTGACTTTATTTGAAGATATTATATTAAAATATGATTTATTAATAAAAAAAGATATAAATGAATATTTATTTGATGAAATAATTAATGAGAATAGTTATTATGATGCATATGATAAAGCCTTAAGTTATATAGAAGCTAAACTTAGAACAAAGAAAGAGATAATAGATTATTTAAATAAAAAAGGATTTGATGAAAAATATATAGAATATGCAATTGAAAAAGTGGAGAAATTAGGATTATTAAATGATGATGTATATGTTCAAGCATATGTAAATGATAAAATAAATCTAACATTAGATGGCCCTTATAAAATTAGAAATAATTTATTAAATCTAGATATAAGTGAAGAAGTTATAAATAAATATTTGAATAAAATAGATAATAATATTTGGAGTGAAAAATTAGATAAAGTCATAAATAAAAAGAAAAAACTAATGAATAGTAAAAGTTATTATATATTTATGAATAAACTTAGAAATAATTTATATTCTTTAGGATATGAAAAAGAACTTATAGATGAGAAATTATCTAATATTAAATATGATTCTAATGCAATTGACAAAGATTTTGAAAAAGCATGTAAAAAATATAAAGATGATAAAAATAAAATAATATCTTCATTAATAAGAAAAGGATATTCTTATGAAGAAATAATTAACAAATTAAACTAAAAGGATGGTGTATTATGAGAAAGAATGGTTTTACATTAACTGAATTATTAGCTGTTATAGCATTACTTGCTGTTATTACTTTAATGGTGGCTCCAAATTTATTAAAAACATATCAAACAACTAGAAAGAATTCTATGAAAGTACAAGAAGAAAGAGTAGTAGATGCCGCAAATTTATATGTAGAAGATAGATGTACTAAAAGAATAGATGGGTCTCTTGAATGTCCTAGTTCTTATAAAACAACTGTTAATGATCAAAAATATGTATGCTTAAGAGGAGTTCAAGAAGACAAATATATTGGTAAAGTTTCTTATGGTAATACAGAATGTAATGGTGTTATTATTTATACTAAAAATGAAAAAGGAAGATTTAATATAGGTAAAGCATATTTATATTGTGGAAGTGACTATATAACAGATAGTTCTCTTGATAAATCAAAATATAATTGTGGATTATAAAAAAGACATTCAATTGAATGTCTTTTTTAATGTTAATTACCAATAGATTTTTCATATGAACTCTTAAGTTCATTATCAGTAATGTTCATATTATATTTTTCTCTTAGTGCTACTAAAGATTTGGCAAGGAAACCATCTTCTGCAGCAATTTCTTCACCAATGATTGTTTTAATTTTATCAGTTACTTCACTTAATTCTTTTTTATCATCTTGTGATACTTTATATAATACATGGTATCCATAAGCTGATTTAACAGGAGTAGTTGAATATTCACCAACTTTAAGATTTTTTAATGAAGAGAAAACATCATCATCATAATCTCCAACATTTATTTTACCAAGACTACCACCATTTGAAGCAGTTGTTTTATCTTGTGAATATTTTTTAGCTAAATCATCAAATTTTTCTCCAGCTTTTAGTTTATCAATTACTTCTAATGCTTTATCAAATGCAGCTGATTCAGCTTTATTTTTTTCATCTGTTTCAGCATCACTAGCAACATCAACAGTAATTAAAATATGTTTAGCTTCAATGTCTCCAGTATATTCCTTTTCATAATATTCTTTTAATTGTTTGTCAGTAACAGTTTCTTTAGCATAATCATTTTTCCATAAATTTCTCTTATAATTTAATGATATATAATCCTTATAAGAATCAATTGATGTAAGACCAAAATAGTAGGCTAAGTAAGTTTCAACATCAACATTCATATTTTTAGCTGCTTCTTTAGCAGATTTAACAGCTTGATTAATATAATTATTTTCTTCATCATTAGTTTCATATAATTTATTTAATAATTTTGTATCAATTAAATTAACTAAAACTTCTCTTCCATAACTATCTTTTAAATTCTTATATAAATCATCTGAAGTTATAGCATCAACATCCTTAAATTCTACAATGGCATTTTCTCCATTTGCTAATTTAACGTGTCCACAACCTGTAAGTGAAAGTACACAAATTAGTCCTAATAACAATTTCTTTTTCATTTTATTCCTCCTAACTCTTAATATCATAGCAAAATAATATTTAAAATACAAGTGATTATCATACACAAAAAATAGAAGTTCACATACTATAAAAGTGTAAAGATAAAAAAGGAGGAATGTTTTTATGAATACAACTTGTGGAAGAGGAAATGGAATTTCTGGAGCAGCATTTGCATTAGTATTATTTATTTTACTAGTAATCATACTAGGTGCTTTTATTTAATATAAGGAGGTGTAAAGATATGAATTATGCTTGTGGTTGTAACCAAGGTAGTAATATTTTCTTTATAATATTAATATTATTCATCCTTTTAGCAATACTTTTTGGAACTTTACAAGGATGGTAATAAATTAAAAGAGGATAAACCTCTTTTTTTGATTAAAAAAACTTTTTATTTTTTCAATTTAGTGATATTATTTTTGTAGAGGTGTTTTTATGATAGACATTAATCTTATAAGAGAAAATAGAGACGTTGTAAAAGAAAATATTAAAAAGAAATTTCAAGATCAAAAATTACCACTTGTTGATGAAGTTTATAATTACGATATTGAATATAGAGAATGTAAAAGTAAGGGAGACAATTTAAGAAGTGAAAAAAATAAATTATCTGCTTCTATTGGCGAACTTATGAGAAATAAAAATATAGATGAAGCAAATAAGGTTAAAGAAACTGTTTCATCTATGCAAAGTGAAATAGAAAGCTTAGAGAAAAGAGAAGAAGAATTAGAATCTAAAATCAAAGAAATAATGATGCAGATACCTAATATTATTGCAGATGACGTTCCAATTGGAGAAGATGATTCTAAAAATGTAGAAGAAAAAGTATTTGGTAAAGCTAAAGTCCCTAATTATGAAATACCTTACCATGCAGATATAATGGCATCATTTAATGGAATAGATAAAGATGCTGCTGCTAGAGTTAGTGGAAATGGATTTTATTATTTAATGGGTGATATTGCAAGACTTCATTCTGCCGTATTAGCATATGCGCGTGATTTTATGATTGATAAAGGATTTACTTATTGTATACCTCCATATATGATTCATAGTGATGCTGTTGATGGTGTAATGTCTTTTACTGAAAAAGAAAATATGATGTATAAAATTGAAGGTGAAGATTTATATTTAATTGGAACTAGTGAACATTCAATGATTGCTAAGTTTAAAGATCAAATATTAAAAGAAAATGAACTTCCAATCACTATGACATCTTATTCTCCATGTTTTAGAAAAGAAGTAGGAGCTCACGGTATTGAAGAACGTGGTGTGTATAGAATACATCAATTTGAAAAGCAAGAAATGGTTGTTATTTGTAAACCTGAAGAAAGTGAAGATTGGTATGATAAGATGTGGAATTATAGTGTAGAATTATTTAGAACACTTAATATTCCTGTAAGAAAATTAGTGTGCTGTTCTGGTGATCTCGCTGATTTAAAATATAGATCATGTGATATAGAAGCATGGAGCCCAAGACAAAAGAAATATTTTGAGGTTTGTTCTTGTTCAAATTTAACAGATGCTCAAGCAAGACGTTTACAAATAAGATATAAAAAAGAAGATGGAACAAAAGAATTTGCTCATACATTAAATAATACTGTAGTAGCGCCACCTAGAATGTTAATTGCATTGCTTGAAAATAATTATAATGAAGATGGAAGTGTTACTATACCAGAAGTATTAAGACCATATATGGGTGGAAAAGAAATAATAAAATAAAAAGAATATTCAAATATTCTTTTTTTAGTGTTATAATAAAAATTCAATGGGGGAAATAAAATGGAAATAGATGAAGTTAAATTAAGAAAAGACATATTTCGTTTAGTGAATTATTTAAGTAGACATGAAAAAGCAAGTTCGATGCAAGAAATGGATGAACTTAGAACTCTTTGTCAATTATATAAAGAGTTAACAGGAATTGATTATGTTTTTGACTTTTTTCTAAATAAGAAAAGAGTTGATCATTTATATCATCAATATGATGTTGTTAATGCTAATGTATTTCGTGATTTTTGTGAAATGTATTTTGCAGATTTGGTTAGGTGTGCTTTAAAACTTGAAAAATCTACTGACAAAAATAATGAATATTATATGCAAGTGGCTGCTAATAAATTGGGAAAGAAAATGAGATATTATAACGAAAAAGAATTTAAAGAAATTATTCTTTCATATTATGCTGAATATGGTGATGATATATATAATTTAGTAAAAGAATATTTTGATAATTCTAGAATTGGAATGGGAGTATGGACTGAAGTGTCAGAAGCATATTTTGCAAATTCATTTTTAGGAGGAGGATATGTAGCTAATGGCCATGAGGATTTATCTACATATTCACTTGGTGGTGTTGTTCATGAACTTGGACATGCTATAGACTATAAAAAATTATATTTAAATCAAGGTAAAAAATTATCAACAATATCTGATACATTACTTGAAACCCCAGCACACTTTTTTGAATTATCATTATATGAATATTTGATTAAAAATCATATTGATATTGATTATGCATTATTATTAATAAATGATTCAATATTTACTGATGTTTCTCGTTTAACTCCATATAAAGGAATTGACGTATTTGATGGAATAATGAATCTAGATGGTGAAATTGTAGATGAAGAAGGTAATTTAATATATAATCTAAGAGATGATATAGTATACTTTCTTGGAACTTCAATAGCACTTAATATGATGGTTAGATCAAAAGACAATAAAAAAGAATTTAATAGTATTTTAAATGATTATTTATGTGGAAGAAAAGAAAGAACATTTGAACAAAGTTTAGAAACTTTAGGAATAAGTTATGAAGATTTTATAAATGGTAAATATATAAAACCATATATAAAGCAAAGAAATAAAGAACTTATAAAAAGAATTAATGATTAGATATATATTAATAATAAATATATATCTTTTTTCATATAATAAAATATGAATAAATATTTAAAGTGTTTTTTAATATTTTTAATGGCTATCTTCAGTTTTTATTGGACGAATAGGGTAATAGAACTATCTGAAAAAAATAATGTTATTTTGGCTTCAATTAATAAGTATGCTAATGATTTTGATTATAAGTGTAGAGAAGGTAGTATAACTGAAGATGGTATTATACTAGGACTTTCTGGCCTTAATGTTGATAAAGATAAGAGTTATTCTAATATGAAGGGAATAGGATTTAAAAAGGAATTAATTGAATATAAAGAAAATGAGTGTATTTTAAATAAAAAGAATAATTATGATAAATATATTATTAGAGGAAATGAATATAGTAAGAATGTTGCATTAGTAATAGATGTTGATACTGGCTTATATTTTAAAAAAATGTTAAAAATATCAAATAATAAAAATGTAGAATTAAATATTTTAATGAACTATAACACCTTAAATAAATATGTCGATGATATTGAAAATCATAGTAATATATTATTTAAAGGTAATTCAAAGGATGAGTTAAATAATTTTATTAAAGTATTACACAACGAAATATATTGTGTTAAATCAAATAATTATGAAATTATAGATGATTGTATGAAAAAGAAAATAAATTCTATTAAGATTATGAATTATATTGATAATGATTTACTTATATCAACAAAAAAGATTCTTGATAAAGGTGTTATTATCTTTATCAAAGAATCTAATAATAATTTAAATGAAATATCAGCCACAATTAACTATATATTAAGTAAAGGATATAAAATAGTTAGCATTAATGATTTATTACTTTAATATAAATCTTCTATTGTCTTCAATTGTTTTAGGTGTAATAATTAATTTTTTATATTTGTTATATCCACTTGATAGTGTATAAAATTCAGATACTTCTAATGCTTTTTCAATTATTGATTTTAATGCTCTTGCACCAGTACCAGTTTTTTCTGCTTTTTCAGCTATTGCTTCTATAACTCTATCATCATATATAAATTCTATCTCTCTTTTAGCAAGTAAATCTCTATATAGTTTTAAATAACTTATTTCAGATTCACGTAGTATTTTAGCAAATTCTTTAGCATATAAACTATTCATCGCAATAATTCTACTTCTTCCAATAAATTCTGGAAGTAATCCATATTTAGTTAAGGTTTCTTCATTATATAATTGTTCATTAGTAATTTCTTCTTCTTTATTACCAAATCCAATTGTATTTCCTTTTTTAACAAGCTTTTCAATTCCTGAGAATGCTCCACTAAATGCAAATGTATTTCTAGATGTATCAAATCTTATTTCTCTGTTATCACCAATAGAAATTGTATATACTTGTCCTTCTATCATTTTAAGAAGAGATTGAATTACAGCGCTTCTAGTGACATCTAAATCGCCACCTGCTTTTTTATCAATTTCATCTATATAAATTATTCCTTTCTGAGCAGCTTCTAAGTCTCCTTGAGCTACAAAGAATAAATCACTAAGAATAGATGTTACATCTTTTCCTTTATAGCCAGCAGCAGTGAATTCTGTTGCATCTTCAATAACCATTGGTAATTTTGTAGATTTAGCTATTCTTTTAAATATAGCTGTTTTACCAACGCCGGTAGGTCCACAAAGAATAAAATTATTTTTCAAATCTGGATTATCTATAGCTTGGTTTTTAGCAAGAATTGTGGCAATTGTTTTAATTTGCTCATCTTGACATATTATATATTTTTTTACTTCATTATATAACTCATTAGCATAAATTGAAGGTGCTTCTTTATGATTATTATTTCCTTTAGCCTTGATTTCCTTAACTTCAACTTCTTTTACTTTTTCGCCTTCAGGAGGATCAGTTCTTAATATAATTCTTTCAACATTAGCATAATCTCTTTTTAATTTATCAATATCTGCTTCTAATAATGCTTCTGTTTCATCATAGTTGTCTGCCTTAATTATAAACATTACATTTTCATTTCTTAGGTAATCTATTGTGAATGTTTCAAGTTCTCCTTCAACATCTTCTTTGAAATTTTGAAATAACATTAGATTATATAATTTATCGTTTTTCATTGATCTAATTAATTCTCTTTTGTCTTTATCAGTATATTCATTAACTTCAATAGGGAAACCATACATAAATTCATCATCTTTAGACTTTGCATCATTTATCATATATAAAGAAGAGTTACCTGAATTTTTAGGTTTAAAAAGCTTGTGGCCTTCAACTTCTATTTCATATCCATCAACTATTTCAAGTGGAGTTAAGATACAACGTCTCATTTTACTTTCATTATCGGTAGTTTCTTCAGTTTCATCTCCACTTTCTTCGTTAAGTTCTTCTATTTCATCATTTTCATCATCAGCATTAGTTCTTCTATATAAGATTGCTAAAACATTTTTTGTATTCATTTTCTTCACCTCTAGTTATAAATTAATAATTATTATAAAACCCTAATAAGTTTCAAGTCAAGGCAAAATATTGATATTTTGTTTACAAAAATATATAATTAAGTTGTAAGGAGGTTTTATGAAGAAAAGAATTGTTAAGTTTTTTAAATATTTAAAAAAACATATATGTGGTATTAATAAAACAATTATGTATGTTAGACGTAATACTGATCATTTATATGCTTACATACTTTTAGATATTATACGCTGTTATATAGTGTATGGAAGTAATTATAATGAGTACAGAATATATGAATTCTTTTTAATTGATAAAGCCTTAGAATCTACTTATTTAACTAGTTCTGTACATAAATCATTATTAAAATATTTATATAAAAAGAAAAGTATTAGTTATTTATCTGATAGAAGAGAGTTTTATAAGAAATATGATAAATATTTAAATAGGGATGTTTGTTATTCTAAAAATTTAAGTTTTAAACAACTTGAAGAATTAATATCATCTAAAAAAATCGTAACATGTAAATCCTCTAATATGAAGGAAAACACTACTGAAATTTTAAATTTAGACAATTTTAGAAGCCCTGCGTTTTTACTTGATTATGCTAATAAAAATAATATTCCTGTTTTAGAAGAAACAGTTTCACAACATAAAGATATTGAAAAAATAAATCCAAACAATATTAATGTCTTAAGTATTACAACATTAAAAAATGGTGAATCAGTAGAAGTAATTTCTTGTGTTATGAAATTTGGAACTAGTACTTCTTTTGAATATGATTATAAGAAGAGCAATTATATTAATTGCCATGTTGATTTAAAAACAGGAATAATAAAGCATAAGAGTAGAAATAGATATGGTGATATTGTAACTTATCATCCAGTTAGTCGTGAAAAATTAATTAATATAGAAATACCTTTGTTTGACAAAGCTGTTAATACAGCTATTAAATGTGCTAAAGAAACAGATGATATATTAGAAGTTGAATGGAATTTCATGATATCTTCTAAAAAAGTATTATTATTAAGTGCCAATAAATGGCAAGATTATACTTTCGCTCAAATTCCCGAATACTTAAATAGAAGAGTAGGCCTAAAACCAATATATATTGATAAAATAAAAAAACTTTAAATTTCATTTTTAAAGTTTTTTCTATTTCTAATTGTTGAACCCTTTAATAGAGAAGATGCTCTAAGAAGAGATGTACTTCCATATTTTTCATTTATTTGATCTATTATTTTATGATACTCATCAGTTTTAATTTCATTTTTATCAAATAGACTTAATTGTCTATTTTTTTTATCATTTAATTTGGAAAATGCTATTGCTATTTGTCTAACTGGTAAATTTTCTATATTTTTATCATATATATATTTAAGTACGTTAAATATATTTTCTGGTATATCTTCTTCATTGTTAAGTAGTACTGTATCATGAAAACTTTTATGTAAATCTCGTGAATATCTAATACCTAAATAAATTAGTTTGGTGGTTTTATTACGTTTTCTTAATCTTTCACATAGTATATCATTTATTTCTTTCATTGCTAAAAAAGTTTCTTCCATAGTATAATCTCTATAGAAAATATGTGACATACTCATTGATTTTTCGTGTGTTCTTTCATTTAAATCTTTTATTGTTGTAAAATCAATTCCATTTGCTTTACACCATATATCATTTCCTGCTACATTGCCGAATCTTCTAATATAAAATTCTTTTTTATATTTATTTATGTCTTTTACTTTATATATTCCTAGATTGTTTAATTTTTTTTCTGTTCTTTTTCCAAATCCCCATATTTTAGATAGGGGTGTTATTTCCCATAATTTATTTTCTATATCTTTATATGTCCATTTTGAAATAAATGATTTATTATTTTTAGCATCATAATCCATTGCAACTTTTGCTAAAAATATATTGGGACCAATTCCACAAGTTGAAGTGAGCCCGGTTTTTTCTTTTATGGTTTCCATTATTTTTTTAGCAAGAGAAATATCATTCATTTTATAGTATTTTAAATAATCAGTAGCATCCATAAAAGCTTCATCAATAGAGTAAAAGTGAATATCTTCTTCACTAAAGAAACTTTTAAATACATCTCTTACTTTATTACTATATTGTTCATATAATTTCATTCTTGGTCTTGCAAATATAATGTTTAAGTTTTTAGGAAGTTCAAAAACTCTACCACGAGAAGGAACACCTTTACTTCTTAAATATGGTGTTGCGGCTAGAGTCATTGCACCGGCACCTCTTAGAGTGTCCGCTACTACTAGAGGAGTAGTAAATGGGTCTAATCCTCGTTCAATACATTCACATGAAGCAAAAAAACTTTTAAGATCAATACTAAAAATCACTCTTTCTTTCATACGAACACCCTTTCGTATTTAATTTTACTACAATATATATTATTGTCAATATAATCTTGTAAATAAGCACACTTAAATTCTTAAAAATATTATCAGTATGTTATATGATTAATGAAATTATTGAAGAAGGAATTTTAAGATAAAATTTTGCTTGTAACATATAATTTAATGTGCTATAATACAGGTGACAACGAAGAGTGAGGCGTGAGCTTCACTCTTTAATTATAATGGAGGTGTTTTATGGAAGATAAAATAGCAGAAGCAGTACGTGGACCACTAGCAGAAGAAAATATTGAACTTGTAGGGGTACACTTTGGTAAGGAGGATGAACAAGATACACTTTTTGTAACTATTGATAGTGAAAATGGTGTTGATGTTGACTTGTGTGTAAAGGCAACTCATATAGTTGATCCAATCATTGATAGTTTAAACTTGGATTTAGAAAATTATGTACTAGATGTAGGAAGCAAAGGAGTGAGTGAAGATGAGTAGAAAAAAGACTGAAGAAGTACAAACTGGTGTTAATTCTAAAGAATTTAAAAAAGCACTTGATTTTATTGTTAAGGAAAAAGGAATAGATGAAGATGTAGTTATTGAAGCAATGCAAACTGCTTTATCTACTGCTTTTAGAAAAAATGAAAAAGCTGATTATGCTTCTAGAGTTTTAATTGATAGAAATACTGGAGATATCAAAGTATTTAAAGTTACAACAATCGTTGATGATTATAAAGATGATGATGACGATATTGATCCTGAAACTGGAGAAGTTAAAGTAAAACATGATTACTTAAATGAAATGACTATAAGTGATGCACGTGAAATAAATAAGGATTATCAAATAGGAGATGAAATCTTAGAAGAAGTTACTCCTCATGATTTTGGTAGAGTAGCAATTTCTGTAGCAAAACAAGTAGTATTACAAAAGATAAGAGAAGCTGAACGTGAAAAAGTAATGAGTGAATTTGAAGACAAAGAAGATGAATTAATGGTAGGATTCCTTGCTATGGAAGATGCTAAAAACTACTATGTTGATTTAGGTAAAGCACGTGGAATTCTTCCAAAAACAGAATTAATTCCAGGAGAAAAATTAACTATGGGTGATTCTATTAAAGTATATATAACTAAAATAGAAAGTACACCTAAAGGACCACTTATTCTTGTATCAAGAAAAAATTATGGTTTTGTTAAAAGATTATTTGAACATGAGATACCTGAATTTAGTGATGGAACATTAGAACTTCGTGGTGTTGCACGTGAAGCTGGAGTTCGTAGTAAAGTAGCGGTTGCTTCTACAAATTCTAATGTTGATCCAATTGGAAGTTGTATTGGTGAAAAAGGAAGAAGAATTGCAAATATAATTAATGAACTTGGAGGAGAAAAAGTTGATTTAATTGCATATTCTGATAATATGGAAGAATTTATAGCGAATGCACTAAGTCCTGCTAAAAACTTAAATGTAAGTATTACAGATGAAAAGAAAAAAGAAGCATTAGTTATTGCTGATGATGAAAACTTAAGTTTAGCAATAGGTAAAAAAGGAATTAATATTAAACTTGCAAGTAAATTAACTAAATATACAATTAATATAAAAACACTTGCTGATATTAATAATGAAATAAATAATCAATAGGAGGTATTCCTTATGAAAGTAAAGAAAATACCGATGAGAACATGTGTTATAACACATGAAAAACTTGAAAAAAAAGATTTACTTAGAGTTGTAAGAGATAATGAGGGGAATGTATTTGTAGATGATACTTCTAAAGCAAATGGAAGAGGAGCTTATTTAAAAAAAGATAAAGAAGTAATAGAACTTGCTCGTAAAAATAAAGCTTTAGAACATCATTTAGAAGTAAAAATAGATGATACTATATACGATGAATTGTTAAAAAGATTATAAATAGAAAAGGAGGATGTTTTATGACTGTAGAAGAGTATGCAAATGAATTAAATGTTGATGTAAATGTAGTTATAAAAAAATCAAAAGAGTTAGGCTTTAATTATAAAAATGCAGATGATATTTTAGACGATGATGCTATAGTAATGCTTGATAATGAACTTACACAGAGTACAGATGAAAATAATTTAACTGAAGAACTTGCTGATAAGTTTGAACTTGAAGATAGAGCAGAAGAAGCTGCACTAGCATATAATATAGAACTTGATAATAATGTTAAAGTAAAAGAAAAAATAAAAAAGAAAGATTCAACTAAACAAGTTCAAGATGATTTATCATTAAAAAAGAAAAACATTTACAAAAATAAATCAAAACTTCAAAGTAATAAAGAGCAAGTAGAAAGTAATACTGTTATTTATAAAGAAGGTATGAGTGTTGCTGATTTAGCAGCAGGTATTGGAGTTAGTGCCAGTGATGTTGTTAAGAAATTAATAGGTATGGGTCTTATGATTTCATCTAATCAAGCAATATCTTATGATGATGCTAGCATAGTTGTACTAGAATATAATAAAGAGATTATTCGTGAAGAAACAACAGATATTACAAATTTTGAAGAATATGTAATAAATGATAGAGAAGAAGATTTAACTTTAAGACCTGCAGTTGTTACTATAATGGGACATGTTGACCATGGTAAAACAACATTACTTGATTATATTCGTAGTTCTCATGTTGCATCTGGTGAAGCAGGTGGAATAACTCAAGCAATTGGTGCATATCAAGTAGAAAAAAATGGAAAAAAAATAACATTTATAGATACTCCAGGACATGCTGCATTTACTGAAATGAGAGCAAGAGGAGCCTCAGTAACAGATATAGTTATTATAATTGTTGCTGCTGATGATGGAGTTATGCCTCAAACTAAAGAAGCAATTGATCATGCTAAAGCTGCTAATGTTCCAATCATAGTTGCAATAAATAAAATTGATAAACCAAATATTAATATAGAAAAAATTATGAGTGAGATGAGTGAATTTGGATTAACTCCAGAAGAATGGGGAGGAGATACAATATTCGTTAAAATCTCTGCTCATACAGGTGAAGGAGTTGATTTACTTCTTGACAATATTAATGCATTATCTGAAGTACTAGAATTAAAAGCAAATCCAAATAGATATGCTCTTGGAACAGTAATTGAAGCAAGACTTGATAAAAATATAGGTTCTGTTGTAACATTGTTAATTCAAAATGGTACATTAAGATTAGGAGATCCTATAGTAGTAGGAACAAGTTATGGTAAAGTAAGAACATTAAAAGATGACACAGGTCGTGAAGTGGTTAGCGCTGAACCATCTAAACCAGTTGAAGTTACTGGGCTTGAAGAGGTTCCTGTTGCTGGAGATAAATTTATGGCTTTTGAAAGTGAAAAAGAAGCAAGAAGTGTTGCTCTTAAGAGAAAAGAACATGAAAAGAGTAAAAAACAAGCACATAAAGCTTTAAGTTTAGATGAATTATTCGATCAAATAAAAGAAGGAAGAAAAGAAATTAATGTTGTACTTAAAACTGATGTTAAAGGTAGTGAAGAGGCAGTTAAAAATGCATTATTAAAAATATCAGTTGAAGGAGTAAAAATAAACGTTATAAGAAGTGGTGTTGGAACAATAACTGAAAGTGATGTTGTTCTTGCAAATGCTTCAAATGCAATAATTATTGGATTTAATGTTTCTCCTAGTAGAAGTACAAAAGAAGCTGCTAAAGAACATAATGTTGAAATTAGACTTTATAATATAATATATAAATTAGTAGAAGAAATAGAAGCAGCTATGAAAGGTATGTTAGATCCAGAATTTGAAGAAATTGTTATAGGTGAAGCAGAAGTAAGACAAATATTCCATTTCTCAAAAGTAGGAAATATAGCTGGTTGCCATGTAACAAGTGGAGTTGTTAAAGTAAATACTCCATGTAGAATTATTAGAGATGGAATAGTAGTTGCTACAACTAAAATAGCTACATTACAAAGAGAAAAAGATCAAGCTAAAGAAGTAAAACAAGGATTTGATTGTGGAATGACTATTGAAGACTTCCCGGATATAAAGGAAAAAGATATTGTTGAAGCATATGAAGTTAAGGAAGTGAAAAGAATATGAAATTAAAAGCTGAAAGAGCTGCTTCTGATATTCAAAAAGAACTTGGTAATATTATATTCTTAGAAGCAAAAGATGAAGACTTCAAAAATGTAACAATAACAGCTGTTGATGTTTCAAATGATTTAAGTTATGCTAAAGTATATTTCACAACAACTGATAATCGTGAAAAGGTTGAACATGACTTAAATAACGCATCTGGATTTTTTAGAAGTATTCTTGCATCAAGACTTGAAATAAGACATACTCCAGAATTAAAATTTATATTTGATGAATCAATAGAATATGGACAAAAAATAGAAAAAATTATTGAAGAACTTCATAACGAAGAAGAAAAGAAAGCAGAAAATTAATGTTTTCTTTTTTTAATATAATAAAATTAAAATTTACGAGCAAAAGTGAAAAGTTATCCACAAAAATATTGACCGGGGGGGGGGTAAGTATTATAATTAATAATAGGTGATAATAGATGAAAAAAAGAGGCTTTACATTAGTAGAACTTTTAGCAGTAATAGCAATACTAGCAATACTAGTAATAATGGCATTACCTGCAGTTTTAAGGATGTTTAATCAAGCAAGAATTGATACATTTAGTAATGAAGTAAATACTATAATCAGAACAACAAGACAACAATATCTATTAGATGGAGGAATACCTCAATCATTTAATAGTAGTTCAAATAAATTACCACTTACTGGGAACTCAAGTTTAGAGTATTGTGTAAGTATAGATGGGAATGGAAAGATAACAGAATTAAAAGCAACAAATGGAAACTATAAATATGAAAGCAGTGGAATAGTAGATGAGGTAAATAGTGGTGAAGTCTCAACAGCCGAAAGTAATTATGAACTTAGCTGTGCAGGAGGAAGCGGTAGTTCATCAATAACATATGTAAATAGACAAAATGAAGGAAGTATAACAGTAGGAGATGAA
>CACYWH010000020.1 GCA_902778125.1 uncultured Erysipelotrichaceae bacterium
AGTTTGAAAGCAGTATAACACTACATCCAAAATTCTTAACAGAAGGAGAAACTCAGAAAGAAAAATTAAGTGCAAAAAAATACACAATAACATTTGATAATAATGGTGGAAGTGGAAGTATAGATAAAGTAGAAGTAGAATATGAAGGTCAATTATATAAGTTAAAAAGTTTACCAAAGAGAAGTGGATATGTATTCTTAGGATTTTATGATAGTAAAGAAACAGGAAAAGGGAAACAATATTATAATGAAAAAGGAGAAAGTATAAGAAACTTTGATAAAGTAAATAATACAACGTTATATGCAAGATGGAGTAAAGAAGTAAAACAAGAATCAACACCAAGTACGCCAGTTGAGCCACCAAAAGAAGAAAAGAAATATACAATAACATTTAATTTGAATAATGGAAGTGGAGGACAAACTTCATCTGTGAGTGTAACAAATGGAAGTACAATGCCATCAATAAGTAAGACAGCTCCAACAAGAAAAGGTTATATATTTGTAGGATGGTATGATAACTCTGACTATATAATGGGGACACAATATTATAAGGCAGATGGAAGTAGTGCAAGAACATATGATAAAACAAGTAATATGACTTTGTATGCCGGATGGAAAAAAGAAGAAGTAAAACTAGTTAAATATACAGTAATTTATGATAGAAATGGTGGAAATGGAAGTGTAAGTTCACAAAGTGTAGAAAGTGGAAAAAATATAAATCTACAAGAAAATAAATATACGAAAGTTGGATATACATTTACAGGATGGAATACTCAAAAAGATTCAAAAGGAAAAGCATATAAAGAAAAAGAAAGTATAAAAGTAATAAGTAATATAACACTATATGCAATGTGGAGTGCAAATAAATACACAGTAACATTTAATTTAAATAGTGGAAATGGTAATGTTCCAAATAGTGTAACTGCGACATATGGAAGCGTGATGCCAAGTATAAGTGGAATACCCACAAGAAGTGGCTACACATTCATGGGCTGGTATGATAATACTGACTGGACAAAGGGAACACAATATTATAAAGAAGATAATTTAAGCGCAAGAATATATAATAAAACAAGTAATATAACTTTGTATGCAGGATGGGAAAAGAAAGAAGATACATCAAAGCCAACATATACAGTAGCATTTAATTTAAATAGTGGAAATGGAACTATTCCAAGTAGTGTAAAAGCAACAAATGGTTCATCAATGCCAAACATAACAAGTACTGTACCATCAAAAACAGGATATACATTTATGGGCTGGTATGATAACTCAGACTATACAAAAGGAAAACAATATTATACAGATAAGAATAAGAGTGCAAGGAGTTATGATAAGAAAGCGGCGACAACATTGTATGCAGGATGGAAAGCAATCACATTTACAGTAAGTTATAACTCTAACGGAGGAAGTGGAACAACAAATAGTCACACATGTACATATGATAAGGATTGTAAGTTATCATCAAATGGATTTACAAGAAGTGGATATATATTCACTGGATGGAAGAAAAACAATACAGGAAGTGTAGTGGCAGTAGGATCAAGTATAAAGAATGCTGTAGCGAGTGGAACAGTTACATATTATGCGCAATGGTCAAGTTCAACATATACAGTATCATTTAATATAAACAATGGAAGTGGTACAACTCCAAATAAAGTAACTGCAACATATGGAAGTGCAATGCCAAAGATAACTACAACTGTTCCAACAAGAACTGGCTACACATTTATGGGCTGGTATGATAATGCGGATTATACAAAGGGTACTCAATATTATAAAGAAAATAATTTGAGTGCAAGAACATATAACAAATATGCAGCGACAACATTATATGCAGGATGGAAGGTAAATACATATAAAATAACATTTAATTTGAATAATGGAAGTGGAACGACCCCAAGTAAGGTAACAGTAACATATAATGAACCATTGCCAAAGTTAACTATAAAAGCACCAACAAGAAGTAAATATGTATTCCAAGGCTGGTATGATAGTTCTGACTGGACAAAGGGTAAAAAATATTATAATGCAGATGGAACCAGCGCTCGCCCATATGATAAAACAAAAAGTGCAGTATTATATGCAGGATGGAGAAAAAGTGGAGAAAACATTAAAGTTGCATCATTTAATATAGGTTACTTTACTTGTGGAACTGCAAACACTCCTAATTGTTTAGGTTCTCTAAATGAATATCAAAATCATAGTATATCAATATTTACAGCAGACACTATTAAAAATGAAGGAATAGATATTATTGGTTTTCAAGAAATTAGAGATCCATATAAGGGTGGATGTACAATTCAAGGTAAGTACTGTAGATTTAATAATGTTAATTGTATATATTCTGTTGACTATTTAAGATACATTCTTAAAAGTTTAGGAATTAATACTAATAATAGTACAGAACTTAATAAACATTTTGTTCATAGTTGTCCGGCTAACGTCGATGCAACATATTCTAAATATGAAGTTGATACATCTAAAACAAAAACATATGATTTAGGTGGTTCAAGAACTATAGATAAAGTTGTAATAAAAGTAAATGGAGTAAATATTTCATTTTATAATACACACTTAGGATTAGATCCAGATAATGAAGGCCATTGGAAAAAAATGACAGACATTGTAACTAAAGATGAAAACCCAGTAATAATAACAGGTGATTTCAATTTTAGAGAAATATCTAGATATAATACATATTTAAAAGAAAAAGGCTTTATAATTGCTGCTCATGATGATATTAAACATAACATGAATCATAATCCTCATTACATGGATTCTGTATTTGTAAGACCATATGGTAGTGATAATGTAAGTCATATAAGTGTTGTTAGTTCTAAAACTATTGATATGTATGATAAATATTCTGACCATAATTTAATTATTGCTGAGCTTTCAATATATTAACAAAAATAAAAAGGACAATGTCCTTTTTATTTTGAAATGTTAACCAAAAAAGGTTGACATAATATATAAAATATTGTATATTATTTAACGCAAAGGAGGAAAATAATGGCAGTTAAAATTAGATTAAAAAGAATGGGTGCTAAAAAAAGACCTTATTATCGTTTAGTTGTAGCTGATTCAAGAGCTAAAAGAGATGGTAATGTAATTGAATCTATAGGAACATATATGCCACTTGAAGCAGAAAAATTTAATATTAATAAAGAATCTGCTTTAACATGGTTAGAGAAGGGAGCTCAACCTACAGATACAGCAAGAAACATTCTTAGTGAAGTAGGTGTTATGGAACAGTTCCATAATTCTAAAAAAAGTAAATAATGAACCTAGTAGATTTTTCTGAAATGATCGTTAAAAGACTTGTTCAGGAACCAGATCTTGTTAAAGTACAAGAATTTGATAATGAAGAAGACACTACAATAGAAATACTAGTATCTGAAGCAGATATGGGTAGAGTAATTGGTAAAAAAGGTAAAATAGCAACAAGTATTAAAACATTAATTCAAGCAAAAGCTTATAACGATGGAAATAAAAAAGTTAAAGTTAACATAGATTCATTTTAAGAACTATTTTAGTTCTTTTTTTATGCCTAATTTTATTAAAGATATAACTATAATAAATAATGTTATTCCTGTAAAAATAAGCGGTATATAAATATATTTATATGATTCATTAAAATTATTGTTAGAAAATATAAAGTTAGGTACCATAAAACATATTATCATTATTATAATATTAATGATATTAGTGTTTTTTGATATATTAAATGTTTCTTTTATACTACTAAATATATATGTAAGCATTATATTTGAAATATTAATTATAAATAAAAACCATGCTGATATACTAACATTTTCAAGAGAATCTAAAATAGAAAAGAGATTAATCCTTTTAAGAGTAGAATAAATTGGATAATCAAATAGAGATGTAATTTTAGAACCATTAACTCCTATACAAGTAAAAACTGAACAAAATATAATAATAAAAGATATAGTAATCATTAAATAATAATACTTACCAATTTTATTTGAGTCATTTATCATGTTTAATGGTATTACATTAATATAAATAAGTGGTATAGAAAAATAACCTGCAAATATAAGTGAAGTAATAATAATATCTTTTAAACTAACACTAATTAATGGTAAATAGTTTTGAAAATCTATTTGTGATATTAAACTCCCAAAGTCAAAAAAGAAATTAAATATAGATAAAAAGAAAGTTATTACTGAAACTCTAATTACAGTGTTTATTCCTTTTGAAGCAGTATAATATGTTAATGATAATATTAATAAAGATATTAAGAATCTAGGAGTTTCAATTAAATATTGATTTGATAAAAAGGTTGTTAATCTATAAGTTATTAATATATATCCAAATATAGAACATAATATTGAAATTAAACTAATTATTATATAAATTTTTGGATATATTATTTTTATTTTACCAGTATATGTTAAATCCTTTTTTTGTTTATAAAAAGTTAATATAATTTTAGCTATTATCAATGAAAAAACAAATCCAATAATAATCGCTATTAATGATGAATTACCAGTATTATAAATTATATATGAACTAAAAATTCCATAAAATGTAGAACAACATAAGGATAATATTATTGTTGAAATACTAAAACTATTTATTTTTTCTTTATTCATTTTTTGAGTTCTCCAATAGAATTAATTATTGTTTTAACTTTTATATTTACATTTATTTCTTTTAAATGATTATTCCAATCATTATTTTTAAAATCAAAATAGCTTTTATTATGTTTATAAATATAATTGCCAATACCAATAAAGTCAACATTATTTTCTTTGGCAATATTGATAACATCTTCTATATTATTTTTAATATGATTATTTATTAGTTTACTTAAAGTATCTATATCTTTTGGATTATCTAAATCATATTTACAATTATAACTATTTATTTTAACTTTTAAATTTGCATTTATATTAAATTCTTTTTTACTTAATTTAAAACTACTTTTAGAATTTTCAATTTCAATAGAGAATGTGTTTTTATCACAAGGAATGTTTATAACTGTTTTACCTAATTTATTCTTAATTATATTGTAGTAAATACCATTAGTATCATTTAATGTTATTTTCTTATTGTTATCATTATAGGCTATTATTTCATCTAAATATAATACAGTTTCGTTATTATTTTTTATAACTTTTAAATTTGGATATATTGGTTCTATGCCATATTCTAATTTTCTATATATTAAATCTAAAAATGTAATAGGGGTAGAAGATGAAAAAATATTATTATTAAAATTCATTAATTCTTTAATATATAAAGCACTTCCGTTATTATCTTTATAAATGTTTAAGATATCTTCTTTATATTTATCTTCTATAAAATAAACATTAAAATTCATTTTTGATTTTGTTTCTCTTAAAAAATAGTCATAAAAGTCTTTTTTATTTAAAATTAAGTTCTCAGTTAAAATTAATGTTTTTAAATGTGAAATAAATATATCTTTATTAGATAGCTTTGATATTTTAAAAAGGCATTCATCTATATTGTCACATGTTGTAGTATATACTTTGATTTTTGTTTCTGTTTCATTTTCAATTATTTGACTGGTTATTTCATATTTATTATTCTTATAATCTATAATCATTCCACTAATGATTACAAGATCATTAATTTCTACATAGTCATAACACCCTGAAAGCAAAAAAATAATAGTTAATAATATTAGTATTTTTTTCATATTTCACCAATATTATTTTTAACTATTATTTTATATTTATTTATAAATTATATATTAAATTCATTATATTTGGAAAAAGTACTATCATAGCTATACCTAAAAGATAAGTGCAAAGCGGTATTAAGCTAAAATATTTTCTTGATTTTAAATTATCACTTAGATTATATAATATAGCTAGAACTGTCGCTATTACAAGAATTGCTCCAGCTATAAAAAGATAATTATATAGGTTTGTAGAATTATCTGACATAAGTGGACTATTTAATATACCACTTAATGTAAATCCTATCATTATTGCAAGTCCAGTAATTCCATGTGAGAATAAAAATATTATTCCAAAACCTTTGGTTCTAGTTCCTACATAGTATCCTGATAGAAAGAATACATATCCGAAAAAATACATTGCACTATTTTCAAATTTACCTATATTAATGAAGCCGAGAAGTCCTATTACAATTGATATTATACTATTAAAAAATAGTTCTTTATCAATATCTCCTAATAGACTCTTTTTTTCAGTAACAATAACATGATCTCTTTCTCTTCTAATAAGATTTTCAAGTTCAGTATTTATTACATTAGGCCTTTCCTCATATAATTTTTTGATTTCTTCAATATTTTTTTGAAACGTTTCTTGACTATGTTCATTCATAATTTACTTCTCCTATATTAATACAATTATATCATAATCTAATCTTATCACATACTTTTTTTATTTGTATTTTGCATCATTAATCCATTTTTTATTAATTTTCTTTTTGACTTAAATGTTTCGAAAGAAATTATGAATGGTTTGTTAAAGGATTTAATACTGCATAATTTTGTTAATATGAATAAGAATCCAAAGACTATACCAACAATTCCAAAGAAACAAGATAATATCATCATTAAGTATCTATAAAGTCTAATTGAAGATTGAAAATCTTGAAATGCAAAAAATATTGAACTAATTGCTGTTATAGCAACTACGATAACCATGATAGGGGAGACAATACCAGCAGAAACTGCAGCATCTCCAAGAACCAATGCACCAAGTATAGATAATGAAGTTCCTCTAGTTGTAGGAGTTAATGCATCTGCTTCATATAATAATTCAAATGTAATCATTAAAAGAAAAGCCTCTATTAAAGCAGGAAATGGTACACCTGAACGTTGAAGTGAAAAATTGATTAGTAAACTTGTTGGTAACATTTGTTGATCATACGTAATTAATGACAAATATATCGCAGGTGCAAATATCGTTATTAAAAGTGCTAAAATTCTAATAAACTTAACAAATCCAACGTATACTTTTTTTTGATAATTATCTTCACTGTTGTAGAAATATTCTATAAAGAAAGTTGGAATTATTAAAACGTTACTTGAATTTTCAGTTAGTATACATATTTTTCCTTCAGTTAAACATTTAGCAACATTATCAGGTTTTTCTGTAGATTTTATAGTTGGTATAATTGTTTTATTTTCATTTTTTATAAGTTCTTTGATATAGTATGTATCTAATATTTTATCTGTTTTAATATCTTTAATTTTGTTAGTAACATCTTCTAATAAATTTTTATCAACAATATTATTCATATACATGATACTTACTTTTGTTTTGGTTACTGAACCCATAGTTAATTCTTCTATATATAAGTTTTCACTTTTAATTCTTTTTCTAATTAGCCCAATATTAGTGTTATAGTTTTCATTGAAAGCATCTTTGGGCCCTTTTATTGTGGGTTCACTTGTTGGCTCTGAAACAGCTCTATCTAAAGATGCTTTTGTTTCAATTGCTATTATTTCCTCATTATAGATTAATATAGTAAAACCATTAAATAAATATTCCATTACTGCGTTTTCTTTTATTTCTATAAAGCTGATAGATGGTATATGATTTAATAAGTCTTTTTTTAATGAAGAAAACATTTCATTTTTTAATAAACTTCTTTTAGATAAATAATCTAATATAAATGAATTGCTTAATGAAGAATTAGAAACTGTTTGTATATTTATGACATATAATTTATATAAATTAGTTAGTATTTCTTTTATTTGTAAGTCTGGCATATAAGTTTTTTTATCTTTTAAATAATTTATTATTTTCATATTTCTATTATTTTCAATTATTGATAATTTATTCTTAAAATAGTATAATACTTAACCAGGAAGTGATGTGGTATGCCATATATTATGATGTTCTTAATTCTTATACTTTTAATTGTATTAATTATTTCTTTATATTTATATATATATCAAGTAGTTAAACTTTTGAAGTTAGATAAGAATAAGTTAATAAAATATGTTGCGTTAATAGTAGCAATTATATTAATTTTTGGATCAATATATGTCATATTTGTAAGTACTTTTTGGAGTCTTGTATCACTTTTTATATTACACTTATCTTTGCTTTCATTTATAACATATTTATTAAATATATTATTAAAGAGATTTAAGTTATGGAACAAAATATATGTGTTTATATCTTTAATGTTAAGCTTTATTGTAATTGTTTATGGATACTTTAATATGTTAAATGTTGTATCAACTACGTATACTGTTCATAATGAAAAATTAGATAATCAATATAAAATTGTATTAATTGCTGATTTACATTATGGGGTAAGCTTGAATGATAAACAATTAAAAAAATATTGTGATGAGATTAGTTCGTTAAACCCTGATTTTGTTGTTTTAGCAGGAGACATTGTAGATGAGAGAACAACGAAAAAGCAGATGGAAAGTGCATTTAAATTACTTGGTTCAATAAAAAATAATTATGGAATATTTTATACATATGGAAACCATGATAAAAATAATTATTCAGCTAATCCTGCATATACTAGTGTAGAACTTGCAAAAGAGATTCAAAAGAATAATATAAATATATTAGAAGAACAAATATATTTAATAAATGAAGATTTAGTTATTATTGGTAGGGGATATGATGTAAGAACATCTCTTGATCAAATATTAAAATATGTTGATAAAGAAAAATTCTTATTAGCTGTAGATCATATACCTCAAGAATATATTCCAAATATGGAATCTGGTATTAATATGTTATTATCTGGACATACTCATGCAGGACAAATATTTCCTGTAGGATTAATTGAAAGAATATTTAAAACATCTGATTTAATATATGGAATTAGTGAATACGAAAACTTTACTGGCATAGTAACTTCTGGTATAGCAGGATGGGCAATGCCAATGAGAACTGAAAAACACAGTGAATATGTAATTATTAATTTAGAACAATAAAAAAAGATATTTTTGAAAATATCTTTTTTATATGAATGCCATTACTAATAAAGCAATAAAACCTATAATATAAACAACTTTAGTAAATGGATAAGTCCATATTTTTTTGATTTTTCCATCCATCTCCATTGTCTTAATTTCAACGTATGGAACAGGGCTTCTTCTATACCAACCAGTTACTTTAACTGTTTTATTAAAATATTGTTCAGATTTGAATAATGCAAATATTTTATTAGCAATATTTAATGGTTGATTATAGTCTAAGAAAATAATACCAGTACTATCTTTAATCACAAAATCTTCATTAAATATACATCCTGGGTTTCCACGACCGATAATATTTCCTTCTAAAGTACAAGGTACTGAAGTAATATGCGATACTTTAACTTCACTAAGTAAGTTTTCTACATTAGTATTTTTATAATCACTATTCTTATGTGCTCTAGTAAATTTAATATATGATAGTAATAATGCTATTAGTAGTCCACTGCAAAGATAAATTTTATTTAAATCAGTTATTATAAATACTACTATAGATATTATTGATACAATAATAGGCGCAAAACTGATTAATATTTCTAATAGAAAATCATCAACATATGATTCTGTTTTTTGTAAATCAAATACTATGTAAGGTTCTTGGTTAAATTCTTTTGCACGCTTTGAAATTTCAAGTAATCTTTTTGAAATTAGTGGGTGAGTAGAATTAAGTTCAAACCACTTTGCCCATGGATTCCACATTTCCCATTTCATTGCATTTTTAATTTTGTCTTTTGAAACCTTTCCATTATCCATGCAAGTTATTACCATTGACTTTGATGTTTTAGCATCAAATATTCCTAAAGCATTAGATGATCTTTGTAAATTTGAATTAGTACTTAGACCAAACCCTATTTTAACAAGTGCTTCTGCTAAAGATGAAGGATTTTTTGTTTCTTCAACAGAGAATGAATCTGCATAATATTCTCTTGTTCTAGATAAATACAAAATTATATATTGAGATATAATATATAAAATGTAGGCAATATAACCAACTATAGCCGCTTTATTATCATCATTATCTCTGTCATTATTACTTCTTTTAGCTAAGATTTCATAAATTCCATATAAAATTAATGGTACTGCCTGAGCTGCAGTCATGAACATCATATCATAATGAACAATATGACCAATTTCATGTGCAACTACAGATATTACTTCTTTTTCATCTAATAAATCAAAAATTCCATCTGTTAGTACAAGCCTTGCATCTTTTTTTGTTCTACCATATGTAAATGCATTAGGAGCACCATCGTGTATAATTGCAATTTTTGGATATTTTACGTTATATTTTTCACATTCTTTTTCAATAAATTCTTTTAAATATAACGGAATTTCTTCTCCAAATTTAGCTCTATATATCCATTTCATTGAAATGTCTGTAAGCCATGGAGAAATTAAAAATTGGATGATTAAAACAATTAAACTAACAATTACTCCAGTTAGGACTTCACCTCCTGCTAAAAAGAACACTAATATTATTATTGCACCTAATAATCCATATAAAGTTACTAGAGTTAATGTAGATATTCCTAAAATACTTTTTTTCATCTTATCTCCTTTCATTATAATGATAGCATAAATAAAAAAATTTAAAAATAAATTGACATAAATAATTATAAATATTATACTTTAAGTATGATACGGAGGTATAAAAATGGGTAAATATAAAATTGACTACAAGAGAGTATTATTTGAATCATTATTTTTGGGTGTTGTTACTGCATTAAGCTTTGTAATATTATATTGTTATGATCTTTTAGACTTAATTGTTGCTTCACTTAGAAATGGTGCTATTACATTATGTGGAGTTTCATCATACGTATGTTTATTTGTTTTTTTAATTAGTTTCTTCATTAAAACTGAAAAAGAAATAATACTAGAGTCAACAAAAAATAAAAAAAGCACAAAAGAATCCAAGTAATTGGATTTTTTATTTTATTAAATTTTATATCTATTGAAAATTATAAAAAAATATAGTAATATTTATAATGTAAAGTAAAAATAGAAGATAGTATATTGTTATTATGTACTTTGAAGGAGAATGTATATGAAAAAGGTTTTATTATTAATATTAGGTTTATTATTATTTGTAAATGTAAGTGCAGAGATGCTAAACAATTATAATGAGACAATTAATAGTGTTAATAATTACATAGAAAAATTTAATAGATATAATGTGTACATAGTAACAGATGACAACATTAAATTTAAAAATGATGGTAATACACTTTCAACTGATAGTAATTTTAAAAAAGGTGGATTATTAAACTTATTTGAATTTAATATTTCAAAAGGAAATGGATTTACTTATCTATTTAATGGCCAAAAATATTGGACAATGACTGATAGTGGAAGTAATAGTAATGCTGTAACTTCATATTCTGCAGAATTAAAACCAAAAACAGATGATTATGGAATGAGAGTAACTGAATATGTTAAAAATGGAATAACTGTAAGTGGAAGTGGAACTTATGGAAATCCATGGGAATTTAGTAGAATGGAATATACTGTAACATTCAGTGCAAATGGAGGAACAGTGAGTCCTGCCAATAAAATAGTTACATGGGGACTTCCATATGGTGCCTTACCAACACCAACAAAGTCTGGATCAATTTTTAATGGATGGTATACATCAACTACTGGAGGAACAAAGATTACTGCTGATACATTAGTATCATTAACACGTGATCATTTAATATATGCTCAATGGACTGGATGTGGAGCTGGACAATATTTAAGCGGTGGAAGCTGTGTCGCTTGTCCAAAAAATACATATAGTACTGGAAGTGCAAATGCAAATTGTACTGCTTGTCCTACAGGATATACAACAGATTCAACAGGATCTAGTGCTAAAACAGCATGTAAAATAACTTGTGCTGCAGATACTGGAGTATCAATTGTTGATGGACAGTGTATTGCATGTGCAGAAGGTTATAATAGCCCAGAACATGTAGTTATTGCTGGACAAAAGAGTGAATCTTGTAATGCAAATGCTTATACATTAACTGCAAATGCAAATGGTGGTTCTATTGGTACATCTGCAGGATGGACTATAGCGAGTGGAAATGCAACTGCAACAAAAGCAATAGTATATGATGGAACTTATGGAGTTCTTCCAACTGTTACAAGAAGTGGATACAGGTTTGACGGATGGTATACCGCAGCAAGTGGTGGAACTGTTGTAACAGCAGATAAAGTAGTTAAAACAATAACAAATCAAACAATATATGCTCACTGGACAGCATGTGGAGCAGGTAAATATTTAAATGGTAATACGTGTACTACATGTGCAGCAGGAACATATAGCACAGGTACTGCTAATGCAAGTTGTACTACTTGTGATAATGGATATTATTGTAACAATGGTACAAGAACAGCATGTGGAGCTGGAAAGATAGGAAAAGGTCCAGGAAAATCAACTGAAAGTGATGCTTGCCAAACTTGTGCAGCAGGTACATATAAAACAAGTCAAACAACATGTTCAGATTGTGGAACAGCTTATTATTGTACTGGTGGTGAAAGTAGACAAGCCTGTCCTAGTGGATATACAACATCAAGCACAAAATCAACTGCAAAATCAGCATGTTATATAACATGTGAAGCAAATACTTTAGTTACTACTGCCGATGGTAAATGTACAGGAGCATGTGGAACAGGATATTCTATTGCTAGACATACTGTATATGCAAGCAATAAGAGTGGCACATGTACCGCTAATGCATTAACATTTACAGGAAATAGTGTAACAAAAACATTTAGTACTAGTGCTCAAACACAAGCAAATTATGTTAATGGGGCAACAAATGGAACTGGTACATATACTTATGCAATAACTGCAGGTAATGGAAATAATTACTTCTCATTAAGTGGAAGAACACTTGGAATAAAGGCAAGTACACCTGTAGGAACATATACATTAACAATAAGAGTTACAGATTCAAATTCTGCAGCTACAAAAGATGCGACTTATACAGTTATAATCAATAAAGCTACAGCAACAATCACATGTGCAAACAAATCATATACAGGAAGTGCTCAAACAATAGCAACATGTTCAGGAGGAACAGTAGGAAATGCATCTCAAACAAATGTAGGAGAGTATGCAATAACATGTACAGGAGATTCAAACCACAACAATGCAGCAACAGGAACAAAATGTAAGATAACAGCTGTAGCAGCAACATGTCCAACAGTAACAGGAGGAAGTGGAGGAACAATCCAATATAGTACAGATAACTCAACATGGAGTACAACAAAGCCAACAAGAACAGATGCTGGAACAACAACAGTATATGTAAGAGTTTCAGCAGATTCAAACCATACAACAGCAACATGTGGAAACAAAGCTATAACAATTAATAAAGTAAATGCAACATGTCCAACAGTAACAGCATACAGTGGAAACTACAATGGAAGTAGTCATACAATAACTGTTAGTGGAGGCAGCGGAGGAACAATCCAATATAGTACAGATAATTCAACATGGAGCACAACAAAACCAACAAGAACAGCAGCCGGAACAACGACAGTATATGTAAGAGTTGCTGGAGATTCAAACCATAATACTGTAACATGTGGAAATAAAGCTATAACAATTAATAAAATAGCAGCAACAATCACATGTGCAAATAAATCATACACAGGAAGTGCACAAACAATAGCGTCATGTACAGGAGGAACAGTAGGAAATGCATCTCAAACAAATGTAGGAGAATATGCAATAACATGTACAGGAGATTCAAACCACAACAATGCAGCAACAGGAACAAAATGTAAGATAACAGCTGTAGCAGCAACATGTCCAACAGTAACACTGGAGGAAGTGGAGGAACAATCCAATATAGTACAGATAATTCAACATGGAGTGCAACAAAACCAACAAGAACAGCAGCCGGAACAACGACAGTATATGTAAGAGTTGCTGGTGATTCAAATCATACAACAGTAACATGTGGAAATAAAACTATAGCAATCAATAAAGTAAATGCAACATGTCCAACAGTAACAGCATACAGTGGAAACTATGATGGAAATAGTCATACAGTTGGAATATCTGGAGGAAGTGGAGGAACAATCCAATATAGTACAGATAATTCAACATGGAGTGCAACAAAACCAACAAGAACAGCAGTTGGAACAACAACAGTATATGTAAGAGTTTCAGCTGACTCTAACCATAATACAGTAACATGTGGAAATAAAAATATAACAATAATTCAATCTACTGCTACTGTTACATACAATTGTAATGGTGGTGGAGGAAGTGCTCCTTCAGCAGCAACTGTTAATATAGGAAGTGGCGCAACTCTATCAAGCAGAAGTTGTAATTATAAAATAACAACTGGTACATCTGGAAAAGTATATTATCAAACTGGATGGAGTACATCAACAAGCGGAAGTGCATTAAGTTCATACACAGTAAATGGCAATGTTACATTGTATGCAACTTGGGCTGAACTATTTACAATTACAACATCAAGTTATAATGTAATAAGTGATGGAAGTGGAAACTGGAGAGTTGAATTATATTCATCTGGAACATTTAAAGCAAATACTTCTGTTGCTGTTGACCTTCATGCCGTCGGAGGCGGTGGCGGAGGAGCAGGCCCAATCAACCAAAACTATGGTGGTTCAGGAGGAGCAGGTGGAAAAACTGCAACAAAGAAAGCTCAAACACTTTCTGCAACCTCATATACAGTAACAGTAGGTACAGGAGGAGCAGGTTCAGTTAATGGAAATGCAAGTGAATCTAGGTGTGTAGCCGGTGGAAATGGAACTGCATCATCATTTGGATCATTAGTTTCTGCTGCTGGTGGCGGTGGAGCTGCTAAATCATTCAAGTGGGGTAGCGGAGCCGGTGGCTCTGGAGGATCTGGTGGAGGATCTGGAAACTGCGGTCAAGGCCAGTGTACTGCAACCGGTGGAACTAATGGTGGAAATGGAACTCAAGGTTCTAAGGGATCTAGTTACTCATTTGCAACTTTAGGTGCCGCTGGAACTGGACAAGGAACAACAACAAGAGATTTTGGTGAAACTGGAGGAACACTAAGAGCCGGTGGTGGCGGTGGAGGATGTGCTTATGGTTCTAAGAAAACATCTTCTTCTAGTACAGGAGCTGCTGGCGGTAGCGGCGGCGGTGGCGCTGGCGGCCAATGGGGTACTAATGGAACTGTTGGTACTGCTAACTACGGCGGCGGCGGTGGCGGCGGCGGCGGTAGTAGCAATGAAGCCGACAAAGAAGGTAGCGGTGGAAATGGTGGAACCGGAATCGTCATCGTTAGAAATAAGAGATAAAATTAGAGTACAGAAATTTGTACTCTTTTTTTGAACAATTAAATTCTTATAGCATATTTTATTATAGGGAGGACAAAAACCTATGTTCAATAATTATAAAGAAATTGTTACTAAAACGGTTATAGGAAAAGGAAAAAAAGAATTTAAGAATGAGTATGAAGTTAGTACAAATAATCCTGTAGATACAGTTTTGGGGTGTTGGGTTATTAATCATAAGATAAAAGGAATAAAAGAAGCGGATTATATTAAAATTAAAGGAAGCTATGACATAAACATCTGGTATAGTTATGCTAACAACACTAAAACAGATGTGGTCAGTACACGAGTAAATTATGAAGAAAAAGTACATGTAAAAACTAAAGAGGATACTGAAATAGATAATGAATCTGAAGTAATAGTAAGAGCTCTTAAAAATCCAACATGTATAGATGTTTCTAATGAAGACAATACAATTAAATACACCATTTCTAAGGAACTTGGTATTGAAATAGTAGGTGATACTAAAATTAGAATACCAGTTTCAAATAATGAAGATGAATATGATATTATAATTGATGAAGATGCTGTTAGTAATGAAATTGATAAAAATGTTAACACTAATTATATTGAAGATAAAGAAAATTAATCATTGTAAAAAAATTAATCTAATAGTACAATATTTTTAGGAGGAATAATTATGAAATATTTATATATTGTGATAATCGCTGCTTTATTATTAGTTGTTTTAAAATACGTATTTAATGTATCTTTAAAAACATTAGGAGAATTATTACTTAATATAGTCATAGGATTAATTGTTTTATGGTTAGTAAATCAATTTGGTGGTGCGATAGGCATTCCAAATATACCTATAAACTTATTAACTGCATTAATAGTCGGCGTTTTTGGATTACCGGGTGTTATTGTTTTAATTATATTATTCTATTTTAATATAGTTTAGAAAAGGGCTTCAATATGAAGCTCTTTTTATATGTGAAAATATGTAATGTTGTAAAATATTAATTTTTATGTTATAATATGTGGCATTATTAAAGGGGAAATGTGGTTATGGAAAAAGAAAAGGGAAAAACTGCTAAAATTTTAGCGGATGTAATTGGAAAACGTAATGATGTTAATACTGTAAAAGAACTTGCTACTATTTTATTTTCAAATAATGATGCATTAGATGAAAAAACAAGTGCAGAATATGTACTTGCTCTTAATGCTGTTAAAAAGTTTTATCAAGATTGTGGTTATAATAATCCTCTAATAAATTTACAATATAGTTTGGCTATAAATAAAATTGATAGAGGATTGAGTGAAGCTATTGCTAAAGATGATATTATTACTAGATATGTAGCGGTTTTAAAATTAATTGGTTCTGGATTACTTAGTGGAAAAAAATTAACAAGAAATAATTGCTATATTGATAGCTTTTATTGCTATGGAATTGATGCTTTACTTGGTAATTGTTGCTGTAGACATCAATTGTCTTTAATTAATGATATTATTTCTAAAAGTACTGATACTGTAAGATTAGGAGTTGGCCCTGAAGAAAACGGCCCAGCAAATCATTGCGTTTTAGCCGCTTATGATGGATACTTGGATAAATATTTATTTTTAGATTCTATTAGAGCATTTTCATATAATCCTAATCCTGATAATCCTTTTGAATTAATTAAACCAAATGGTAATAAAAAATATATTAAAGCAAATTGTAGTTATTCATATTTTCCTGAATTTCGTAACGTGGAAGAGATGAAATCCTTCTTTGATAACATTAAGAGTTATAATTTAACAAAAGAAGAATGTGAAGAACTTAAATATAAAATAACTTTTGCAAGTAAAGTTTTAATGCCACTAATGGAAGAACTTTTACATGATATTGGTAAAAGTGTTGAAAAAGAGAGAGAATTTACTAAAATCTTACTATTAAGGTAAGATTTTTTTATTAAAAGTATAAAAATTTATTGCCTAAAAATTTCTGTTATAGTATAATTGTCTTAAGATAGAAATGATATGAAAATAGGAGGAATTTATATGCTTAATAAGAAAAGACTTATAGTATTTGTAGTGTTTATCTTATTTATATTTTTTATGATGACATTTGCAAGTGCTCCATCTGAAACAGTAAGGGTAATTACAAGAAAAGTTGTATTTACTGATGGTTACAATAGTAGAGATATTGCTACTTATAATATTGAAGTAGGAAAAGGAGTGGAAGCACCACTAGCACCAACTCATGATGGTATGGTTTTTGCTGGATGGTACGATTACTATGACAATAAGGTAAAAGTTGAATCATTTGATGAAATATTAAATGATACACATGTTGTTGCCTTATATGGAAGTGACTTGAATCGTAATGGAATATTAGATGATGATGAAGAACATTTCTTAGTAAGGTTTATTCATGGAATTACTAATGATGTTTTAAAAGAAGAACGTGTATTAGTGGGTCTTAATGCAACAGCTCCAGAATCACCAAGTGCTGATGGATATAATTTTGTTGGATGGGATAGAGATTATACAAATGTTCAATCTAATTTAACTGTTAATTCTAATTTTAATGCTATTAGAAATAACACAAACGATAATATAACTTATTATAGAGTAACATTTGTTGATGGTGAAACTAATCAAACAATTAGAACATATAGTGTTAGAGAAGGATATAGCGCAAGTACACCAAATGCACCTAGACACGAAGGAAAAGTATTTGATCATTGGGAAGGTACATGGACTAATGTTAGAAGAAATCAAACTGTAACAGCTATTTATGCAAACGATGTAAACAATAATAATCAAAATGATGCAACAGAAAGACGTTATAGAGTAGAATTCTCAAGTACTGGAGAAGGAAAACTAAATGGAACATTAGTATATACAAATATATTATCTGGTTTAACATTTGAACAAGCTAATATTGTAATTCCTGAAACTGAACCAAAAAATGAATATTACAAGTTTAATGGTTGGGAACCAACAGTAAATACTACAGTAACTGGCAATGCTTCATATGTTGGAGAATTTGTACCAATTAATGATAATTTTGGACCAGATGGTGGTAAAGACGGAATTGCTGATGAAGAACAAACATATAAATTAACTATTAAATATATATTTGATGATAATAAGAATACAAAAGAAGATGATGTTTATACAAGAGATTATAACTCTAGAAATTATGATATAGATGTTGAAAACGTTGAACATTATACACCAGATAGAACTAAAGTTAGTGGTGTTATTACTAGTGATAATAAACTAGAAAAAGTAGAAATTGTTAAATATACAAGAAATAAATACGTAGTAACATTTGTTGATGGTGAGGATGATAGCAAAGTTGCTGAAGAAACTGTTGCTAGTGGAGAAAATGCTTCATTGCCAGAAGCAAAGACACATCAATATAGATTATTTGATCATTGGGAAGGCACATGGACAAATGTAACTCAAAATGAAACGGTAACAGCAAAATATGTTGACGATAGAAATGAAGATGGTATTGATGATAATGCTGATGGTCAAAAATTGACAGTTAAGTTCTTTAATGAGGGTACACTTGTTAAAACTGAAACAGTATTAAAAGGAATGGATGCAACTGCTCCTACTGAAGAAATGACAAAAGAATCTGACGATGAATTTACATATAAATTTGTTGGATGGGATAAAGAATTTACAAATGTTCAAGCAAACTTAGAAGTTAATGCTAAATATGAAAGTAATAAGAAAGAATATTTATTGACAGTAACTTATAAATATGATGATGGAAGTGAAGCAGCAATTACTCATACTGAAACTGTTGCTAATGGAAGTACATATAGTGTTGATAGTCCAAAAGCAAATAAAGATGGATATCATCCACAAACTACAAATGTAAATGGAGTAATGCCAAAAGAAAATCTAACAATAAATGTGCTTTACGAAGCAAATACTGATAACGGATATAAAGTTAGTCATTATATTGAAAAATTAGATGGTAATTTTGAACTTAAAGAAACAGAAAATAAAACAGATGGAGTTACTGGAGCAACAGTAACAGCAGTAGCTAAAACATATGAAGGATTTACATTGGATGAGAGTGTTACTGGAACAGTTAAGGTAGCTACTATAGTCGCTGGAACAGATATAGAATTAAAGTTATTCTACAAGAGAAATACAAATACATTAACAGTTGTATATAAATATGAAAATAATGAACATGCAGCCACAAGAGAAACATATACATTGAAATATGAAGAATCATATGAATATGTAACACCTGAAGTTGCAGGATATACAGCTGATAAAGCAAAATTAAATGGAACTATGGGTAATAGTGATATGACAGTAGAAGTAACATATACTGCTAAAAACACTATGCCATACAAAGTAGAACATTATAAACAAAATTTAGATGGAACATATCCAACTGAAGCAAGTGAAACAGAAAATAAAACAGATGGAGTTACTGATACAACAGTAACAGCAGTAGCTAAAACATATGAAGGATTTACATTAGATGAAACAGTAGAAGGAACATTAAAATCAACAATATTAACAACAAATAATGAAGTTGTATTAAAGTTATTCTATAAGAGAAATGATGTTAAATATAGCGTAAAAGTATTCTATGATAATGTGCTAAAATCAACTACAGAACATAGTGGTATGTATGGAGAAACAATTTCTTCAAGTACTCATGTTGATGTTCCAGAAGGTATGAAATTAGATAGTGAAAAGACTACACAATCTATTACACTTCCAGAAGAAACTGAGTTAAGCATTTATTATTTAAGTACTAACGTATTATTAGATGTTAAAACTGATATATCAACACCAAGAAATCCTGTTGAATATGATGATGAAATAATTTATACATTTACTATTAAAAACATCGGTGATGGTAGTGGTGATGTAGTTGTTAAGGATTTAGGATTATTAGAGGCCTTACATCCAACTAAGGAGGGCGATAAGCCATTAGTTAGTGTAGAATCTAGTGAAGTTAAAGTAGATGGAACATTATCAACAAAATATAATGGAACTGATATTTTAACTAGCGATGGATTAACAATAAATAATATTGATCCAAATCAAACAATAGTCGTAAAATTAGTAGTTAAAGTTAAAGCAAATGCAGGAGAAACAATTGTTAGTAAAGTTGAAACAAAAGTAGGAGAAACAACTAAAACTGAAAATTCTCAAGAATTATTGGTAGAAAAAACAATTTCATTAGTTCAAAAGACTGAAACTAAGATTGGTGCAAATATTGCAATAGTATTAGATGAATCTGGTAGTATGGGTTATGATAATAATAATCGTCGCATTAAAAAATTCATTTATGCAAAAGAAGCTACTAAATCATTTATAGATAAAGTATTTACAAAGACAAGTAATTCAAGTGGTTCAACAGTATCTGTGTTCACATTTGGTACTAAGAGTTGTGGATGGTTCGATACTGGTTGTATAGATAATGATTATAAGTTAAATCCTAAAAGCTTAGGTACAGCCACTGATTATGACAGTGCTTCAACTCTTAAAAATCAGGTTAAATATTTAGGAGATTATCCTTATGATAGTGGTACACCATATTTCTTAGGACTTAAGAGTGCTTATGAATCATTATATGGTACTGATGGAAATGGTGGACTTGCTAAAGAATATCCAACAAATAAAAATGTTGTAATATTCTTAAGTGATGGTGCTCCAGATGATACTGATGATGCTGCATTAAGAGCAGATTATATTAGTAAACTTAGTGACAAAGATACAATTGTTTACACAATTGGATATGATGTAGCTATAAATAGTGAAGCATATAATATGTTAGTTACAGTATCTGGTTCTGCTGATAACACTTATTTATCAGGTGTAAATGATTTAATGGAAATATTTGATCAAATTAATACTGATATCCAGGATAAAAAGGAACCAATTCAAACTGAAGAGGGTGTTGCTGAAATAGGCAATGAAATATATGCAGATAGCAAACATACAATTAAATTTATAATAAATAAAGGTAAAGAAAATGCAGCAACTAAAGAATACGAAAGTATACCAGCGGCTAAAGCATCAGAATATCTAGTTGAAGATAATGATGGATTCCATGTTAATGCTTCAAAATTTGAACCTGGTGATACAATAGAATTTATTTATTACAAATCAGTTAATTAAAGAAAGTAGAAATACTTTCTTTTTTTATTTATAAATAATCTTCGTTTGACTTGCTGTATCAAATGTGATATAATATAACACGTTATTAAGAGTAATAGGGGGTATTATTATGATTAGTAGAAAAGAGTTACAATTTGTTAATAAGAAAGTTGGAAATATACCATATCCTGGTGATGAATATGCTGAAGCAGTTATGGCTGAATTAAAAGAAGCATATAATCTATATAATTCTCAATATAATGGTAAATCTTATAGTATGATTTTAAGTGATGGTCAGGAATTTCAATTTTCTATTATGGATAAAAACTTATGTCATATGCTTGGAATAAGTACTAAACAATTATTCAATAATGAAGCCGCAATGTCAGTAGCAAGTAATGTACTTGGTATAAACGGATATACACCAACATATGAAATATTACAAAAAATAATAGATAATTCTGATGCTATTATTGATAATGAAAGAAAAGAAGGAACTTTTAAACTATTAAACTTTTATAAGATTATGGTTAAAAGTGCAATCTTTAAAAAGATGAGTACATTTAAAGATTTTGATTTTGGATTTATTAATTTTGATAAAGATAAATTTAATAATAATATATCTTATAGTACTTATTCACCAAATTCTACGAAATATATATTTATGCCTAGTGAAGAAGTATTGATACCATACTTTATGGTTGGATTTGTACAAGATAACAATTCTGAATTTCATGTTCCTGAAACAGTTATTGCTCCAGAAGATTATTATAAATTCTTTATAGATCAAGAATTAGTGTTACCATTACAAGTATTAATTGATGATAATCAAAACTTTACTAAATGGGTTGCCTCACCTCAAGAAAAATTAAAATTATTATCTAGATATAAAAATATTATTTCTAAATATAATACTCGTTCTAAAATAAATATATATAATGATTATGAGACAGTATTAACTGAACTTGCTTCAAAAGGAAATTCAAAACGTTTAACTATGTAAAATGGGATTAAAAATCTCATTTTTTTAATTTATTATGTTATCATATATATGGTAGGAGTATATTGTATGATTAGAGTTATTATTTTGTTAACATTGTCATTGTTGCCTGGTTTTGTATTAGCAGTATACTTATATAATAAGGATAAGGAAAAAGAGCCTATTGGTTTACTAATAAAGCTGTTTTTTGGTGGAATACTATCTTGTTTAATGGTAATATTAGTTAATTCTTTATTAAGTTTTTTACCTATATTTACTGATGATATAGAAAATCTTAATATTTTAGAGCTTCTAATAAATGTATTTGTAGGAATTGCATTTGTTGAAGAATTTTGTAAATGGATAATAGTACATAAATTTTCATATAATCATGAAGAATTTGATGAATTTTATGATATGATTATTTATTCTTCATTTGTTTCATTAGGATTTGCTTGTTTTGAAAATATATTTTATGTATTTGAAGGTGGTATTTCTACTGGAATTGTTAGAGCTGTTTTAGCTGTTCCTGGCCATGTCTGTGACGCTATATTTATGGGATATTATTTAGGACTTGCTAAAATAGCAGATTTAGCTGGTAATAAAAAAGTAAAAAATAAAAATATGATATTAAGTATTTTAATACCTATGACTTTTCATGGAATATATGATTTCTGTTTGATGTCAAATAGTTGGATATTATTTATTGTATTTATAATATTTATTATTGCTTTATATATAGCATCTGTAAAAAAGGTTAGAAAAATATCTTCGATTGAAGAAAAAATAGTAAAAAGGCTAGATCGTTGTTCAAATTGTGGTGCTAAGGTATATGACTTATATTGTACGCATTGTGGTACTCCAGTAAATAAAGATATACAAGTTGAAAAGGCAAAATTTATTTTCTTTGAAATAAATGAAAATAATAATAATTAGAATATTATGGTATAATAAATTTCATTTGAAAGGGAAAAAATATGGAAAATAATAAATTTGAATCAATAATTGCAATTATAATGTTTATTTTAAGTATAGTAATAACGATATGTTTATGTAGTGATGGGATTCAACGTATGTCATTTATGAAAGCTGGTAAAAAAGCCACTGTAGTAGAAGTGACTACTGATAACATAAAAGTTGCATATGGAAATAATTATGGTGACCCAACAATATATGAACTTAAAAGATATAAAATATTAAATTTACAAACCGGTGATACTATATATATTAAAATTAATGATAAAAATAAAGCTATATATTATTTCCCTCCTTTTAAACTTTTTAATAATGATAAAGAAAAGTGGATAATTATGTTTGCATCTGCAATTATATTATTTATATTGGGAATAATAGAAACAGTAAAAAATGAGAAAAGAGTAAAAAACAGATATAATTCAAAAAGGACGTGATAGTATGTTTAAACTTGTTAGTAAATATTCTCCTAATGGAGATCAACCACAAGCAATAGATGAACTTGTAAAAGGCATTAATGAAGGTAAAAAAGATCAAGTATTACTTGGAGCAACAGGAACTGGTAAAACGTTTACAATGGCTAATGTAATAGCAAGGGTAAATAAACCAACATTGATTTTAGCACACAATAAAACTTTAGCAGGTCAATTGTATGCTGAATTTAAAGAATTGTTTCCAGAAAATAAGGTGGAATATTTTGTATCTTATTATGATTATTATCAACCTGAAGCTTATGTTCCTTCAAAAGATTTGTATATAGAAAAAGATTCATCTATAAATGATGAAATAGATGAACTAAGACATGCTGCATGTTCAGCAATAATAAATAGAGAAGATACGATAATAGTATCAAGTGTCTCATGTATATATAATATTGGTGAAAAAGAAGAATATATAAATAAAATGCTTAATTTAAGTGTTGGAGATAATATTGATAGAGACTTAATACTTGAAAAATTAATAGGCATGCAATATGAAAGAAATGAACTTGATTTCAAGCGTGGTACCTTTAGAGTAAAAGGTGATACTATTGAGTTAATTCCAATCGGAGAAAAGAAAAGTGGAATAAGAATAGAAATGTTTGGAGATGAAATAGATAAAATAAGTCTATTTGATCCATTAACCGGAAAAATTAATACAAGTGTAAGAACAATTAGTATATTTCCAGCAAGTTTGTTTGTAACAAGTGATGAAAAGTTATTAGAAGCAATTAATAGAATTGAAAAAGAGTTAAATGAAAGACTAGAAGTTTTACATAGTGAAGGTAAACTTTTAGAAGAGCAAAGACTTAAAGAAAGAACAATGTATGATTTAGAAATGCTTAAAGAAACTGGATTTTGTCATGGTATTGAAAATTATAGTAGACATTTATCGTTAAGAGATGAAGGACAAACACCAACAACATTAATTGATTTTTTTCCTAAAGATTTTTTACTTATTATTGACGAAAGCCATGTTACATTACCACAAGTTAGAGGTATGTATAATGGTGATCATATGCGTAAACAGACTCTTGTAGATTATGGATTTAGATTACCTTCTGCAATGGATAATAGGCCACTTAAATTTGATGAATTTAGAAGTAAATTAAATCAAACTATATATGTATCTGCAACACCTGGAGATTATGAACTTTCTTTAACTGATAAACCTGTTGAACAGATTATTAGACCTACAGGGCTTTTGGATCCAACAATTGAAGTTAGAAGTACAAAGAATCAAATAGATGATATTGTAGAAGAAATAAATAAACGCATTGAAGCTAACGAAAGGGTTTTAATAACTACATTAACAATTCGTATGAGCGAAGAGTTAACATCTTATTTGAAAGAACTCGGATATAAAGTAACTTATTTACATAATGAAATTAAAACTTTAGAGCGATTAAATATCATCCGTAATTTAAGACTTGGTAAAATAGATGTTATTGTAGGGATAAATTTATTACGTGAAGGAATAGATATACCAGAAGTATCTTTGATATGTATAATGGATGCTGATAAACAAGGATTCTTAAGAAGTGATAGAAGTTTAATTCAAACAATAGGTAGAGCAGCAAGAAATGAACATGGAAAAGTAATAATGTATGCAGACTATGTTAGTGAAGCAATGCAAATAGCAATTGATGAAACCAATAGACGTAGAAGCATCCAGGAAAAATATAATAAAGAACATAATATAATACCAAAAACTATTATTAAAAGTATTTCTGATGCTATTACAAATGAAGTTGAAGAAGAAAAGATTGAAAAGAAAGAGTATTCTAAGAAAGAATTAAATAATATGATAGTTAGACTAGAAACTGAAATGAAAGAAGCAGCTTCAAGACTAGATTTTGAAAGAGCAACTGAACTTAGGGATATTATATTTGAATTAAAAGATTTAAATTAGAGTTTAAATCTTTTTTAATTTATGATATATTTATAATAAGGAAGTAGGATATGAAAAAGAGGAAAAATAATACTAATTATTGGTTATTGTGGCTTTTTTTTGCTTTAGGATATTTTTTTGGCTTTTGCTTAGTCGGAATATTTTTATATCCTATTATTAAATTTGATCAAAAGTATTTAGAAGATGCTATGAAAACTGGTATGGTAAGTGGATTTATAGTATGTATAGTTTTAATAATATTATTATCTATGTAACAATTTTTTATTTGTAATTTTTTATTTATTAGTATATTATAATGTTAAGAGGTGTACTATGGAAAACTTTGTTGATAGAAAAGATTTATTACATGATTTAAAACAATATAAAAGATCTATAGAATTAGAATATAAGCTAGAAGAATTAAAAGCTAAAAGATTAGATACTAAAGATACTTTACATGCTACTATTCTTGGAAGTGGATTTTATGGTATAGGCTCATCAATTTCTTATTTACTTAATCAAAAAGAGATAAGTGCTTTTTTGGGAGTAATTTTTATAGGTATGTGTGGCTTATCTACTTATTATGGTATAAAAGAAGCAGTACTATATGATAAAGAAAAGAGTGATGAGAAAGAACTAAAATTAATATATAGTGAACTTGAAAATTAGAATTTATTATATAAATAAATTCTTTTTTTTGATATAATATGTTCGGAGTTGAGGAAGTATGAAAACACCTAATATGATAGATGCTAAAAAAAGACATCAAAATAAAATTGAATATACCAAATATAATATAGATTTAGGTAACTTCGGAGAAGGTAAAAAATTCTTTGTAAGAACCTATGGCTGCCAAATGAATGAACATGATTCTGAAAAAATAAGAGGCATGCTTTTAAGCGCTGGATTTATACCCTGCGATGATATAATGGATGCAGATGTAATAATATTAAATACCTGTGCTATAAGAGAAAATGCTCATGATAAAGTATTTGGTTTTTTAGGTGTACTAAAACACATTAAACAAAGTAAAGATATTATTATAGGTATTTGTGGATGTATGGCTCAAGAAGAAGTGGTAATAAATGAAATATTAAATAAATATAAACAGGTTGACTTTGTATGTGGTACTCATAATTTAGACAATTTATTAACAATATTAAAAGAAAAAATAGATACTAATAAACGACAAATAGAAGTATTAAGTTATGAAGGTGATGTCGTTGAAAATATACCTGTATTAAGAGAAAGCCCATATAGTGCATGGGTTGATATAATTTATGGTTGTGATAAGTTTTGTACTTATTGTATAGTGCCATATACAAGAGGTATGCAGAGAAGTAGAAAGCATGAAGAAATAGTTAACGAAGTAAAAGAATTAGTAAATAAAGGATATAAAGAAGTAACATTACTCGGACAAAATGTAAATGCATATGGAAAAGACATATATGATAATTATACACTTGCAAATTTACTTTCTGATGTTGCCGATACTGGAATTGAAAGGTTAAGATTTGTAACATCTCATCCATGGGATTTTACTGATGAGATGGTAGATGTTATTGCAAGTAGAGATAATGTAATGCCATACATACATTTACCATTACAATCAGGAAGTAACAAAATATTAAAATTAATGAATAGACGTTATACAAAAGAAGAATATTTAAAACTATATCATCAAATTAGAGATAAAGTTAAAGATTCAAGTATTACAACAGATATAATAGTTGGTTTTCCTGGAGAAACTGAGGAAGATTTTCAAGAAACTTTGGATGTGGTAAATGAATGTAAATTTGATGGAGCATTTACATTCGCATTTAGTCCTCGTGAAAATACACCAGCAGCAAAAATGACTGATGTAGTAAGTGAAGAAATTAAAATGGATAGGTTACATAGATTAAATGAAGTAGTAAATAAATATAGTAATGAAGCAAATCAAAAATTACTTAATAAAACTGTAAAATGTTTAGTAACTTCTTTAAGCGAAAAAGATAAAAATAAAGTTTGTGGTTATACTGAAAACATGAAACTTGTTAATATAGTTGGTGATAAATCATTAATAGGCAAAATAGTTAATGTTAAAATAACTGATACAAAAAGCTTTTCTCTTGATGGAGAGTATGTAGATTAGAAGATTTAAAAATGTCAATGGTTGGTACTATTGACATTTTTTTAACAATTTATTATATTGTTATTAGAGGTAGGTAGTATTATGAAGAGGTTGTATATTGATTTTGATGGGGTAGTAATGGATTCAATTCCCCCATTATATGATGCTCTAGAAAAAAGCGGAGCAAATGTTAATAAAGAAGAAGAAATTAGAGAATTCTTTTCAAACTATGATTATAATAATGTAATAAATGATAAACTTTTATTAAATGATTCAATTGAATGCATTAATAAACTAATTGAAAGTAAAAAATTTGAAATAAGTTTTTTAACTCATGTTAATTCTTTAGCAGAAGGAGTAGTAAAAGTTAATTATTTAAGGGGTCATTTTAAAGAAATTACTATCATAATGGTACCTAAGGAAATCTCAAAAACTAAAGTGGTTCATAGCGAAGGTGCTATATTAGTTGATGACTATAGTGGTAACTTAAAAGAATGGGAAGAAAATGGTGGAATAGCTATTAGATTTTCAAAGGATTTAGAGTCTGCTGGTTATAGAGTTATTAATAGATTGGATCAACTTATCGATATGTTTGATGAAGATGGTAATGAAACATGTTAAGTGTTGAATGTATAGTTAATGGTGATTTAGAAGAGAATTGTTATATTATACATAATAAAAGTTATGCTATGATTATAGATCCTGGTAGTGAAGCAAATAAAATTATTAATAAGATAGGAAACTTAGATGTTATTGGTATTTTAATAACTCATTATCATTATGATCATATTGGTGCCTTAGATGATATTAAAAATAAATATAATGGTGCTAAAATATTTGATTATACAAGTCATAATTATAATGAGTTAGAATGTTTTAAATTTAAAAAGATAAACAACTTTGGCCATACAATGGATAGTTGTTCATTCTTGTTTGAAAATGAAAATATTATGTTTACTGGTGATTTTGTGTTTTATAGAACGATTGGTAATTATGATATAGAAAATGAAGAAGAAATGTTAAAAAGTTTAAAGAATTTTATAAAATTAAATGATAATATTATAATATATCCTGGTCATGGGCCAAGTAGTAATATTGGATATGAAAAAAGAAATAATTATTTTTTAAGAGGTATTTAATGTTAGCAAGCGTACTTATACAATATTCAGTAAAGTCACTAAATAAGGAATTTGATTATTTAATACCTAATAACTTAATAAAAAGGATTAGAATAGGGAACAAGGTTATTGTTCCTTTTGGTTCATCTAAAGTTGAAGGATTTGTATTAAACATACACGATAATATAGATAAATCTTTAGAGTATAGAGAAATAATTGAAATTGAAGAAAGTGATTTTTATTTAAATGATGAATTACTCAAATTAGGTAAATATATGAGTGATTCTTTGTTATGCAATTTAATATCTTGTTATCAAGTAATGTTGCCAAAGGCTTTAAAAGCATCATTAAAAACTAACATTAATAGAAAATATGAAACAAAAGTATATTTAAATAAGAATATTGATGTTGATAAATATATTTTTGAAAATAAAAGAAATAAAAGAGAAATAGAAATCTTAAATATATTAAAAGAAAGAGAATGCCTAAAAAAAGAGTTTGGAAGTAGTATAAATAGATTAATTGAGAAGGGTATTGTAGTTAGCGAGACTTATGAAGTAAATAGAGAAGTACAAGTAGATGAAGATAAAAGAAATATTTATTTAACTGATGAACAAAAAAATGCTGTTAAAGAAATACAGAATAGTAATGATAATAAGTTTTTATTATATGGAGTTACTGGAAGTGGGAAGACTGAAGTATATATAGAGCTTTTAAAGAATGTTTTAAAGGAAAATAAAACTGGTATAGTACTTGTTCCAGAAATATCGTTGACTCCACAAATAGTAGCTAGATTTAAAGGCGTTTTTGGAGACAAAATTGCTGTTTTTCATAGTTCTTTAAGTGAGGGAGAAAAGTATGACGAATATAGAAGAATTATGAATAATGAAGTTTCATTTGTAGTTGGAGCTAGAAGTGCAATATTTGCTCCTTTAAAAAATATTGGTTTAATAATTATAGATGAATGTCAAAGTAATACATATAAGCAAGAATCTACTCCAAAATATAATGCAATAGATATTGCATTTAAAAGAAGTGAATATAATAATGCAAAAGTTGTTTTAGGTAGTGCAACACCATTACTAGAACAATATGCAAGAGCTAAAAAAGGTGTTTTTCATCTAATAAAATTAGGAAATAGAATAAGCGGTAAATTTCCTTCATTTGAAATAGTAGATATGAATAAGGAAACTAAAAAGCATAATTATATAATTAGTGATAAATTAGATGCAGAAATTAGTGGTTCACTTTCTAGAAATGAACAAGTAATATTGTTATTAAATAGAAGAGGATACTCAACATTTTTAAGTTGTAGTAATTGCGGATATGTATATAAATGTCCAAATTGTGATATTTCTCTTATATATCATAAGAGTAGTAATAGTTATTCTTGTCACTATTGCGGTTATAGAGTTGCTAGTAGTAGTATATGCCCTAAGTGTCATGAAGAAGCCATTAAAGATTTAGGACTTGGTACGGAAAAATTAGAAAGTTTACTTCTTAAAAAATATAATACAAAAGTTTTAAGAATGGATGCTGATACAACTAGTACTAAAAATGCTCATCGAAAATTAATAAATGAATTTTCTAGTCATAAATATAATATTTTAGTTGGAACTCAGATGATATCTAAGGGATTAAATTTTGAAAATGTTAGTTTAGTAGGAATAATAAATCCTGATGCATCATTATCTATACCAGATTTTAGGAGTAGTGAAAGAACATATGAACTTTTAAGTCAAACGTCTGGAAGAGTTGGAAGATTTGATTTACCAGGAAAAGTTATTATTCAAACATATAATCCTAATAATTATGTTTATCAAAATGTAGTTAAAAATGATTTTGAATCATTCTTTAATTATGAAATGAACATTAGACATAAACTTATGTATCCTCCATATTTTTATATTTGCTCTATATTAATAACAAGTAGTACTTTTGAAGAAGCATCTAAGGGGTCTATAAAAGTAAAAGAATATTTGGATAAGCATCTAGACGAAAATTATATAATTTTAGGGCCTTCTGTATCTAGTATAGTTAGACTTAATAATAAATATAGATTTAACATAATGATCAAATATAAAGATAATGCTAAATTATTAAAGGTATTGAAAGAATTAAATGATATCAATATTAAAAATGTGAATATTGATATAAATCCAAATATTTAATATAATTAGAAAGAGTGATAATATGAAAGATAAAAAAGTTGTATTTATGGGAACTCCTGAATTTAGTGTTCCAGTATTAGAAATGTTAGATGAAAATACTAATGTTGTTTTGGTTGTTACTCAGCCAGATAAAGAATCAGGAAGAGGACATGAAATTAAATTTTCACCTGTAAAAAAATATGCCGTTGAACATAATATTGAAGTTTATCAACCAACTAAAATTAGAAATGATTTTGAATACATTTTAAGTAAAAATCCAGATGTAATTATAACTTGTGCTTATGGACAAATTATACCCGTAGAGCTTCTTGAAACTCCTAAATACAAAGCAATAAATGTTCATGCTTCTTTACTCCCAAAATTAAGAGGAGGAAGCCCTTTACATAGAGCAATTATTGATGGATATGATGAAACTGGTATAACAATTATGTATATGGCTCCTGGAATGGATGATGGGGATATAATTACACAAAAGAGTATTAAAATAAATGAAGATGATAATGTAGGTATAATTCATGATAAATTAAGTGTTATAGGTAGAGATTTACTTCTTCAAACATTACCAAATATATTTAATGGTAATGTCGTAAGAACACCCCAAAATAAAGATGAAGTTACCTTTGCGTATAATATAAAAAAAGAAGAAGAAAAAATTGATTTTAATAAAACGGCTAAAGAAGTTTATAATCAAATAAGAGGCATGTATCCTTTTCCTGTTGCTTATACTATTTTAGATGAACAAATAATAAAAGTATGTGAAAGTAAAATAGGGACAATAACCAATGGAAAAATTGGAGAAATTGTTAAAGTTTACAAAGATGGAATAGGTATTATGTGTAAAGATAAAGAAATAATATTAACAAGAATAAAACCTAGTGGCAAAAAAGAAATGAATGTACAAGATTTCTTAAATGGAAAAAAGAATGAAAAATTAGAAGGGAAAATATTATGTTAAATAAAATCAAGGAATTCTTTAGAAATAGAACAAAGGAAAAAACAATTGAAGAAAACAAAAAAATATTATTAATATATGGTGCAATATTCATAGTTTGTTTTATTACATTATTATCTTTTCAAAATATAAGAAAAACAGAAATACAAAAAATGGAAAAAGAGTTCAATAATATTCTAAGTAAAAATTATGATAATTATTCTGAAACAATCAATTTATATTTGGGGGAAGAGGAATATAAATTAGATTATAAAACCGATTCAAAAATAAATATATATTCAAGCGATACTTTTTCTAAAACAGAATATGTATTATACGATAATAAACTATATTATTTTGAAAATGATAAATTAATAGAAACAAATGTTAATGAAATTAATGATATGTTTAATGATAAGTTATATAACTTAGAATTTATTATTAATTTAATTAAAAAATCTAAATTGGAATTTTCTAGAGATAATAATGCATATTGTATTATTAATTTAACTGATTTTCTTGAGGAATATAATAAAGAATATAATGAAAATGTAGTTGTAAATGGAGAAGGAAAAGTTAAAGTGATTATATCTTTTGATAAAAATTTAAATAGTATTTCATTAATATACGATGATGTTATAAGAAATCTCACTGGTGAAGAAAAAGAAATACAATATATAATAAACATTAATAATACTAATAATAACAATTTTGATAATTATCTAAAATACCTTGAAAATAATAACTAGTTTTGTCGAATCTAATGAAATAATTATTATATGTAGTAATATATTTTTTGGAGGTGTATTATAGAAAATATAAATAAATATTTTAAAAGATTTGATGAAAGATTGAAAATATGTATTTTAAATTATGAAGACAAACTTTAATGTTTGTTTTTTTAGTTGAAAAAAACAGTACAATTTATTATAATGTATTTGATGATAATAGATAGAAGGAGATTTTATATGAAGAAAAAAATAATATTATTAATAATTGGAATGTTAATTATAGTTGGGTCAATATCTATTAGAGTTTATTGCAATTTGAATCAGAGCAATTATATTAGTGAAAGTAAAATTTTATATGCAAACAACAGTGCATATTATGTAACATTTAATGCTAATAATGGTTCGGGAAGTATGAATAATCAAAAAATACCGGCTAATACTAGCGTAGCATTAAATGCAAATCAATTTACTAAAAGAGGATATACGTTTACAGGATGGAACACAAAAGCTGATAGAAGTGGTACATCATATGCTGATAAAGCAAATATAAAGGTTTACTCAAATATAACTTTATATGCGCAATGGAAGGCAAATGTATATACAGTAACAGCAGATGCAGAAGGTGGAACAATACCGGCAACAAGCGGTTGGACATTAAGTAATGATAAAAAGACTGCGCATTACCAACACCAGTAAGAGATGGATACATATTTGAGGGTTGGTATACAAATGAATCAACACCAAAGCGAGTAACTGAAATCACATCTGTTTATACAATAGTAAATTATACAATGCATGCGCATTGGAAAGAAAGAGTAAGTACAATAACATTTAATGGAAATGGTAGTGATAATAGTATGTCAAATCAAACTATTAGTGCTATTAAAAAAGAACCATTAAAAGCAAATATATTTAAAAGAACAGGATATACGTTTACAGGATGGAACACAAAAGCTGATGGAAGTGGTACATCATATGCAGATAAAGCAAATATAAAGGTTTACTCAAATATAACTTTATATGCACAATGGAAGGCAAATGTATATACAGTAACAGCAGATGCAGAAGGTGGAACAATA